>CAJUDC010000048.1:0-4854 GCA_910584955.1 uncultured Paraprevotella sp.
CTGCCACCGAGACCCAAGGACGGGTGCATACATCGGCCGCGACCGTAGCCGTTCTGCCCGAAGCACAAGAATTTGATGTGGAAATCAACGAGGGCGAAATCAAATGGGACACCTTCCGCTCCAGCGGCGCAGGCGGACAAAATGTCAACAAGGTGGAATCCGGCGTACGGGCCCGCTATATGTGGAAGAATCCCAACACCGGGGAAACGGAAGAAATCCTGATAGAATGTACCGAGACACGCGACCAACCCAAAAACAAGGAACGTGCATTGGCCCGGTTACGCACCTTCATCTACGATAAAGAACATCAGAAATACTTGGATGATATAGCCAGCCGACGAAAAACAATGGTATCAACCGGCGACCGTTCGGCGAAAATCAGGACATACAACTATCCGCAAGGACGCATCACCGACCACCGAATCAATTATACAATTTACAATCTATCCGCCTTTATGGACGGCAACATACAAGACTGTATCGATCATCTTATCGTTGCGGAAAATGCAGAAAGAATGAAAGAAAGCGAACTATAAACTCTATTTTACCATGACCAGACAGGAACTTTTTGAAAATATAAAGAAGAAGCAATCTTTTCTATGCGTAGGCCTTGACACCGACATAAAAAAGATTCCCGCTCATTTGCTGACCGAAGAAGACCCGATATTTGCTTTCAACAAAGCTATTATCGATGCTACCGCTCCCTATTGTATCGCTTACAAGCCTAATCTTGCTTTTTATGAAAGTATGGGAGTAAAAGGATGGATCTCTTTTGAGAAAACCATTACATATTTAAATGAGAACTACCCCGACCAGTTCATTATCGCCGATGCCAAACGAGGCGACATCGGAAACACTTCGGCCATGTATGCGCGTACTTTCTTCGAAGAGATGCAACTCGATGCCCTGACCGTAGCTCCCTATATGGGAGAAGACAGTGTAACCCCGTTCTTAAGCTACGAAGGCAAATGGGTCATTCTTCTTGCACTGACCAGCAACAAAGGCTCACATAATTTCCAATTAAGCGAAGACAACCGGCACGAACGTTTGTTCGAGAAGGTTCTCCGTGTCAGCCAACAATGGGGGAACGCCGATAATATGATGTACGTAGTGGGTGCCACCCAAGGGCGCATGTTTGAAGACATCCGTAAAATCGCGCCTGATCATTTCCTGCTCGTTCCGGGCATCGGTGCGCAAGGCGGTTCATTGGAGGACGTATGCCATTACGGCATGAACCGCACATGCGGCCTTATCGTCAACAGCAGTCGCGCCATCATATACGCCGACTCAACCGAACATTTCGCATCTGTTGCGGCAGAGAAAGCTCGCGAAGTACAACAGCAAATGGCAGAACAACTGAAAAAGATTATATAAGTGTAAGCCTACGGGCATCCTTATTCCGATACAGAACAAAGGCTGACAAAATGATTTGTCAGCCTTTGCTATTTTTAACAATTAAAGCAATTATTGCGGAGAAGAATAAATTTTATTTAAGAAACATACCGCATATATCATTTTTTTTTGCGACATTTGCAGAAATAGTATTGATAATCTAATCGGATTTATGGAATTTACCGCTAAACAGATAGCCGAATTCATTCAGGGGACGGTAGAAGGTGATGCAAATGCCAAGGTTCATACTTTTGCAAAAATCGAAGAGGGCATTCCCGGAGCGATTTCATTTCTTGCCAACCCCCAATACACACCTTATTTATATACGACCCAATCCACCATTGTTCTTATAAACAATGATTTTAAAACGGAGCAGCCCGTACACGCCACTCTTGTCAGAGTTCCCAATGCCTATGAAGCCATTGCCAAACTGCTTGCCTTGTACGAAATGAGCAAGCCCCAAAAGAAAGGCATCGATTCATTGGCCTATATTGCACCGACCGCCCATATAGGCAAAGACTGTTACATCGCTCCCTTTGCTTATATCGGAGAGAATGTCACTGTGGGCGACAACACCCAAATTTATCCTCATGCCGTTCTATACGACAATGTATCGGTGGGAAACGATTGCATCATCTACTCCAACGTATCGGTTTACCACAATTGTAAAATAGGCAATCAGGTTATCCTGCATTCAGGCTGTGTAATCGGTGCGGACGGATTCGGCTTTGCTCCGACAACCGACGGTTATGAAAAAATACCGCAGATCGGCATCGTTACCATTGAAGACCATGTGGAAATCGGCGCCAACAGTTGTATAGACCGCTCCACAATGGGCAGTACCTACGTACGTCAAGGTGCCAAGTTGGACAACCTTGTTCAGATAGCCCACAACGTAGAGGTCGGAGAATACACGGTCATGTCGGCACAAGTAGGCGTGGCCGGTTCCACAAAAATCGGACAGTGGTGCATGTTCGGCGGCCAGGTAGGTATATGCGGGCATGCCGTAATCGGAGACAAAGTCCATTCGGGAGCTCAGGCAGGCATTGCCGGAAGCATACGCAAAGGCCATGTAACGGTACAAGGCTCTCCGGCTATTGACGCCAAGAAATTTGCCCGTTCAAGTGTCGTATATAAAAACCTGCCCGAGATGTATACGACTTTAAACCGAATGAGTAAAGAAATTGAAGAATTAAAAAAACAAATAAACCTGAACAAACAAGGATGCTAAAACAAAATACTTTGAACGGCAGTTTCTCACTATGTGGGAAAGGCCTTCATACAGGTTTAAACTTAACGGTAACTTTTAATCCCGCCCCGGAGAACCACGGCTACAAGATCCAGCGAATCGATCTGGAAGGAATGCCTGTAGTTGACGCCATTGCCGAAAATGTGATAGAGACCACACGAGGCACCGTTTTAGGGAAGGGTGAAGCCAAATGCAGCACGGTCGAGCATGCCTTGGCCGCTCTCTATGCGATGGGAGTAGACAACTGCCTGATCCAGGTCAACGGACCCGAAGTGCCCATCTTGGACGGTAGTGCCGAGATCTATGTAGAGAACATCAAACGAGTAGGTATTGCCGAACAAAATGCAGTAAAGGACTACTACGTGATCCGCAAAAAGATTGAAGTAAAAGATGAAACCAGCGGTTCCTGCATTACAATCCTGCCGGATGACCAGTTCAGCATTACCACGATGATCTCTTTCAATTCAAAGGTTCTCAACAGCCAGTTTGCCACGCTGGACAACATGGAGAACTTTGAAAAAGAAATCGCTCCAAGCCGTACGTTTGTTTTCGTCCGTGAGATCGAACAGTTATTACAGGCCGGTCTGATCAAAGGAGGCGATCTGGACAATGCCATCGTAATCTATGAAAATGAGACAACCCAGGACGCCCTGGACAAACTGGCGGACGAAATCGGTGTGCCTCATCATGACGCAACGGTAAAAGGTTATCTCAACCACAAACCGCTGGTATGGGAAAACGAGCCGGCCCGACATAAATTGCTGGACATTATCGGTGACATGGCCTTGATCGGAAAACCGATCAAAGGACGTATTATCGCCACACGACCGGGCCATACCATCAACAACAAATTCGCCCGCCTGATGCGCCGTGAGATACGTGCCCACGACATACAAGCCCCGGCATACGATTGCAATGCCGCTCCCATCATGGATGTGAACCGTATCCGTGAATTGTTGCCGCACCGTTATCCCATGCAGCTAGTGGACAAAGTAATCGAATTAGGGCCAAGCACCATCGTGGCCGTTAAAAATATCACATCCAACGAACCGTTCTTTGTAGGACATTTCCCGCAGGAACCCGTCATGCCCGGTGTGCTGCAAATCGAAGCCATGGCACAGGCCGGCGGACTGCTCGTCCTGAATTCTGTGGATGAACCGGAGCGCTGGAGTACCTACTTCCTGAAAATCGACGGTGTCAAGTTCCGTCAGAAAGTGGTTCCGGGAGATACGCTTATATTTAAGGTCGAATTACTGGCCCCTCTCCGTCACGGCATCTCTTCCATGAAAGGCTACGTGTTTGTGGGTGAGAATGTAGTAACGGAAGCCACCTTTACGGCCCAAATCGTCAAAAACAAATAGCATGAACAAAATAAGTCCCCTCGCTTTTATCGATCCTGAAGCCAAAATCGGTACGAATTGTGAAATCGGCCCCTTCTGCTTTATCGATAAAAACGTTGTTATCGGTGATAACAATATTCTGATGAACAGCGTTACCGTATTGTCCGGTGCCCGTATCGGCAACGGCAATACCCTGTTTCCGGGAGCGGTAATCGCAGCCGTACCGCAAGATCTGAAGTTCAAAGGAGAAGATACGACAGCCATCGTAGGCGATAACAACAAGATCCGGGAAAACGTTACGATAAACCGGGGTACAGCGGCTAAAGGGGAAACCCGCGTAGGCAGCAACAACCTGCTTATGGAAGGGGTTCATGTGGCTCACGACGCTATCGTAGGCAACGGATGTATCATCGGCAACAGCACCAAACTGGCGGGAGAAACGGTCATAGACGATTTTGCCATTCTCAGTGCCAGTGTGCTGATGCACCAGTTCTGCCGTGTTGGAAGCTATTCGATGATAGGCGGCGGCACACGCTTCAGTCAGAATGTTCCTCCCTATTCGATGTGTGCCCGGGAACCGGCTGCTTACTGCGGCCTGAACATTGTGGGACTACGCCGGCGGGGATTCAGCAACGAAACGATAGAGAATATTCACAACGCCTACCGCATCATTTACCAGCAGGGTCTGAAACTGGACGACGCCCTGGCCAAAATAAAGGAAGAGGTTCCCGCATCGCCGGAAATCGAATACATCATCCGTTTCATTGAAGACTCCAAGCGGGGTTTCATCCATTAGTTCTTCGGGGATATATGACAGAAAGAATAACGCTGGTCTCGGACGAAGTTGAGGATTTCATCCTGGAATTTAAAATT
>CAJUDC010000048.1:4864-16611 GCA_910584955.1 uncultured Paraprevotella sp.
AGTATAGATAAAATTCCTTCCACAATCCTCCCGATTGATGCAGATGCCACTTTTTACGATCTGCACCGACTTATTCTCGCCAGTTGCCAATACGAGGAAGATCCGCTCAACCGTTTCTGTCTGTGCGACGACAACTGGGAGCCGGAACGGATTATCGGATTCCCGGAGGCGGAAAGTATCTATGCGGAAGAAGAAGTCTGCCTGATGAAAGAAACAAGGCTGGCCGATTTTCTGGAGGACGAAAAACAACGCTTCACCTATCTGTTCGATTCCCGAAACGAACGTTCTTTTTTTATGGAACTGACCGAAATTATTTTCGGTGCGCAACAGGAAGAACCCGTTTGCAGCCGTCGCCACGGCAAGGCTCCCCTGCAAAATCCCGACGTCTCCGCCCTTTCTCTCTCCCCGGACAGCGAAAAGCTGCCGGAAGAGTTTGACGGTGTTTTTTATGAGGAGGAGACTTGGGGAGAAGAGGATTTCGACCCGGAAGGTTTTGAGATACAAAGCGAGTATACGCCGGAATAATCCATGAAGAAGAGCCTGGTTGTACTATTGGGACCGACCGGAGTAGGCAAAACGGAATTAAGTCTATCGCTGGCCGAACGGTTGCACTCCCCCGTTATCAATGCCGATTCCAGACAACTTTATGCCGGTCTGTCCATAGGCACCGCCGCTCCGACCGCCGAACAGCTAAAGCGTGTAAAACACTATTTCGTAGGGACCTTGCACGTAACGGACTATTACAGCGCCGCCCGTTACGAAGAAGAGGTTCTCCGATTGCTTGCCTCCCTCTTTTCCACCCGGGACCGTCTGCTGCTGAGCGGAGGAAGCATGATGTATATTGATGCCGTGTGCAAAGGCATCGACGATATTCCCACCGTAGACGAAGAAACCCGCCAACTCCTCCTGTCGCGTTATCAGGCGGAAGGCCTCGAACCTCTGTGCCAGGAACTGAAAGTAATGGACCCGGCCTACTATGCCTGTGTCGACCTGAAGAATCCCAAACGGGTGATCCATGCGCTGGAGATCTGCTACATGACAGGACGTACGTATACCTCATTCCGCACAGCCACAGCCAAGGAACGCCCTTTCCGCCTCATCAAAGTGGGTCTCACCCGCGAACGCGAGGAACTATACCGCCGCATCAACCGGCGGGTAGACCAGATGATGGAAGCCGGTTTGCTGGATGAAGTCCGTTCCATGCAACCTTACCGGGAATGCAATGCCTTGAATACGGTAGGCTATAAAGAACTGTTCCGCTACCTGGCCGGAGAATGGACGCTGGACGTCGCCATCGACAAGATAAAGCGCAACAGCCGACTGTATTCGCGCAAGCAGATGACATGGTTCCGTCGCGACCCGGAGATACGATGGTTCCATCCCGATCAGGAAGAGGAAATCTTTCGTTTTATTGAGGAACAGCTATAGTTCCGGTCGTTCTCTCGGCCCCACTTCCCTTTGGCAACCCGCCCGCCCACATACGGCAATCCGCCCGACCTGTCGAAAAGAAACCGTCCGCTCGGAAGCCATGCACCATATACGGACATAAAACCGGCCACCGTCTTCTTTTCTCTCCTCATGCCGGCATACGCATCAAAGCCGACAAAGAGAGAACATACGTCCGCTTCGGCAGGCAAAGCCTCCACAAAGAAAAATATCTTAACAATCGGAAAAGGGCGGCAACTATCCCCCCGACCACGTGAAATCGTGGTGCTCATGCCGTTTTCGCATGGCCTAGGCCGCGTTGCAACGGCATGAGCACCACGGTAAAATGTGGCCTAGGCCACATTTTATCCCATACTACACACTAATAATCAACCGATTACAAAACTACTTTTCTCCCTCTACATCCCCTATTTCCCTTGTTCCGGCCCCCTTCTGTGGCTCCACCGGAAGTAAAAAGATTAAATAAACCTCCAAAAACTTTTTGTGCAGTTCCTTTTTCGATGTATATTTGTAACCAAAGGCAAGCATACGACATGGAAACAAAGAGATTTTCCGCTATACGCAAACTATACGGTGGCCCGTGGTACAGACGTATCTTCGTATATGTACTCACTTTTTTTCTTTCCATCGTACTGCTGTTGCTGGCCGTAGACAATAATTTCCTGGGCCTGTTCGGCAAATCGCCGGGATTTGACGAGATCAAGAACCCTGTCAGCAGTGAGGCCTCGGAAATATACAGTGCGGACAGCGTGCTGATCGGTCGGTTCTTCAACGAGAACCGCTCGCCGGTTTCTTATAAAGACCTCTCCCCCATCCTGATCCGCACCCTGATCGACACGGAAGACGAACGTTTCTACCAGCATCGGGGCATTGATTTTCAAGGTTTGTTTGCCGCGTTCAAGGACATGCTTGGCGGACGGGCCCGGGGTGCCAGCACCATCACCCAGCAACTGGCCAAGAACCTGTTTCGGGTGAGGACACAATATTCCACCGGTGCACTGGGCAAAATACCGGGAATAAAGATTCTCGTGATGAAAGCCAAGGAATGGATCGTGGCCGTAAAGCTTGAAAAGGTATTCAGTAAGGAGGAGATTCTCACGATGTACTTCAACACGGTTGATTTCGGGTCGAACTCCTACGGTATCAAAACAGCCTGCCGGACCTATTTCGGGACCACCCCGGACCAGTTGACCTACGAGCAGGCCGCCACCCTTGTCGGGCTGCTGAAAGCCACTTCGACCTACAACCCCAGAATCAACCCCAAAAACAGTTTCCTCCGCCGGAATATCGTTCTGACGAACGTATATGAACACGGCGACATGCTCCTCAACGGTCAAAAAGCCACACCGGCCCAACTGGATTCCATCAAGTCGCTGCCCGTGAAGGTGCAGCCCAAGGTGGTGGAAAGCAGCTACGACGGTCCGGCCCCTTATTTCCGCGAAGCGCTGGCCGACCACATTGACAGGCTGTGCAGGGAAGGCCAGATCCCGGGAGCGGATGCCGACAACAAACTCGATCTGTATGCCGACGGACTCAAAATCTATACCACACTGGACACACGCATCCAGAAATATGCCGAAGAGGCGGCTCTGAAACAAATGCAAGTCATCCAGCAGCGTTTCAACAGTCATTGGGGAACGACGCCTCCCTGGCAGAACGAACGCCACCAGGAGATCCCTCATTTCATTGAGGACATCGCCCGGCGCACCCCGGCATACAAGATGCTGAAAAACCGTTTCCCCGAACAGCCCGACTCTGTGACATACTATATGAACCTGCCCCATAAGGTAAAGTTGTTCAGCTATGACGGAATGATCGAAGATTCAGTCAGCACGATGGATTCCATCCGCTATATGGTACGGTTCATGCACTGCGGATTCGTAGCCATCGAACCGCAGACGCGCCACGTCAAAGCCTGGGTGGGCGATATCGATTTCGGCTCCTGGAAATACGACAAGGTGACGGCTATGCGACAACCCGGCTCCACTTTCAAACTATTTGTTTATACGGAAGCCATGAACCAGGGACTTACCCCCTGCGACCGGCGTGTGGACGAATGGCAACAGTACCCGGACACTGTGGACGGCAAGCCCACCCGGTGGACCCCTCACAATGCCAACGGCTTCTTCAGCAACGCCGCCCTCCCTTTGAAATCCGCCTTTGCACAAAGCATCAACAGCGTTGCCGTGAAACTGGGATTCGAGATGGGCATCTCCAATATCGCCCGTACCGCCCATGCGATGGGCATCGAATCGAAACTCCACGAAAAGCCCTCGTTAAGTCTGGGTTCTTCGGATGTGAACCTGCTGGAGCTGGTCAACTCCTACTGCACGGTTATCAACGACGGAAAAGCCCACATGCCCGTCATGGTGACCCGCATTGAAGACCGCAACGGCCACACCCTGTATACATCCTCCACCGCAGACGAGGTACAGGCCATCCCGTATCGTTCGGCGTATCTGATGCAACAGCTCCTCAGAGCCGGACTGACGGAACGCGGAGGCACCACGGCGGCCCTCTGGAGCTATATTCATCCGGTGGTGAACCTGACAGAGTTCGGCGGAAAGACAGGAACATCAAACAACCATTCCGACGCCTGGTTTGTCGGAGTGACCCCCGGTCTGGTGGCCGGTGCATGGGTAGGCGGCGAGTACCGCAGCATCCATTTCCGCACCGGTGCTTTGGGACAAGGCAGCCGGACTGCCCTCCCCATCTTCGGCTACTTCATACAAGACATGCTGAAAGACGACCGTTTCGCCCGTTACCGCATCAAATTTCCGGCGGCCAAAGAGCCCATCGACCCGTCCTGCTACTCCTGCAGCGGCTATTACGTGTCGGAGGAAACAGATTCATTGACCGAAACAACGGATTCCGTTTCCGTTTTGACAAGCCCGACACCACCACAGGAAGAAACGCCGGAAGAACTTCCCGATCCGCTTCCGGCCGAAGAGACACCTGCTCCGACCGACTGAAAAATGAATCGCCGCAGAACACCATCCGGCGACAGAGCTTTTTCCGCCTGCCGACAAGCAAATCTTTTGTCTGATAAGGATATATAGGCTCTTCTCCCTGTTAAAGATGGTTAATTTACACTTATAATCTGTCTTTTCCACCGGATTTTAGCTATTTTTGGACTGAAAAATACATCGTAACAATATAGCTATGAATCACAAACATTTGAAGATCTTATTTTTTTCATTCCTGTTGGGAACGTTAACAACGCTTACAGCCACCCCGGTCCAGGCCAAAAAGAAAGTGGCTTACCTGTTCACCTATTTCACCGGCAACCAGCCGGAACAAGAACAAATCTGCTATGCCATCAGCTACGACGGTTACAACTATACACCGTTGAACGACGGCAAACCGATTATCGGTTCCGATACGATTTCTCTTAAAGGAGGGGTACGCGATCCCCATATCCTGCGCGGAGAAGACGGTTATTTCTATATGGTGGTGACGGACATGCGCTCACGCCAAGGCTGGAGTTCCAACCGTGGAATGGTGCTGATGCGCAGCAAAGACATGGTGACCTGGCAGCATCATACGGTTCATTTCCCGACCAAATATGCCGGAACCATGTTTGCCAACGTCGTGCGGGTATGGGCCCCTCAGACCATCTACGACAAGAAAGCCGGGAAATACATGGTTTACTTCTCCATCCTGACCGAAGACGGAAATTGCAAATACGACAAAGTGTACTGGGCATACGCCAACAAAGACTTCAGCGACCTGGAGGGCGAGCCCCGGCTACTGTTTGATTTCCACGACGCAGCCATCGACACCGATATAGTTGAAGACGAGAACGGACTGTATCATATCTTCTTCAAGACCGAATCCGGCCGTCCCAAAAAAGGCATCCGTAAGTTCACGGCCACCGACCTGCACGACAACAGTACCTGGACCCTTCAGGAAGGCAACTGTGAAGACACGCAGAAAGCCGTAGAAGGCGGTGGCGTATTCCCCCTGATCGAAGGCGGCTGGGTGCTGATGTACGACTGCTACCTGAACGGACACTATCAGTTCTGCACCAGTCCCGACCTGAAGACATTCACATTCAAGCAGGACACGGAAACGAAAGGGGCCTTTACCCCCCGCCACGGCACGGTGATACAAATCACCAAGAAAGAATTGAAGCGCCTGCAAAAAGCCTTCCCGAACAAGGAATAACCTGCTTACGTTCATCTTATACCCTTAACGACTCAAACTTATATTTATGAAATACCTATTATCCATACTGGCCCTGCTCGTCGCAACAGGGCATGCTGCCTTTGCCCGCAACAAAGTCACTACCGTCGACCAAGTGACCACGGCTGTCACATTGGACCAAGCCGTGGATTATGTCATCACGGGAAAATCCCCCTTCGCCGTTACCGGCTCGATCAACCTGACCCATACGGAACATGCCGTAATCATTCTGAGAAACATACGCCCCAGCAAGGCGCTTGAATACCTGTCGTTCATCAGCATCAACGGCGAGAAGGCCGTGAACGAGGAAAACTGTCAGGTAAAGATGTATGCGCAAGGCACCATCATCCTGCCTTACGATAAATCCATCAAACCGCTGACCGTATATTCCGAACCCCATTTCCAGGGACAGGCGGTCAACAATTTCGGCCTGGAGAATTCCGGAGGCTACATGAACACACTGACTGCGGCCAAACTCAACAATAAGATCCGCAGTTTCCGCCTGAAAAGAGGATACATGGTTACTTTCTCCACGCTGAAAGAAGGTCGCGGCTACAGCCGTTGCTTCATAGCCGACAACGAAGACCTGGAATTTGCGACCCTCCCGGGCGAATTGGATCGCCGCATTTCTTCCTACCGTATCTTCAAATGGTATGATGCCGAGAAAAAAGGACTGGCCAACGACACACGGTACAATTCCACACAAGCCTTGAATGTGGCTTGGTGTTATTCTTTCAGTCTGGGAGAAAACCGGGGCATGGACTGCGAATGCGTACCTCATCATATCTATGAGGACTGGCCGTCGTCTTCCGACTGCGGACGAGTCACTTACTCCCCTCACCTGAAAACCAACAATGAGCCGGGAAACAAAGACGACGATCATCCGCAAAGCGTGGAGACCATACTCAACAACTGGGAGAATCTGATGCGTACGGGTATGCGCCTGTGCTCTCCTTCCTCACACGACGGCAGTCTCAACCATTTACGTGAATTCATGGCCGAGATCGACGCCCGGGGCTGGCGCTGCGATATTCTTGACATGCACTGCTATTGGACTTCCGGCAATTTCAACAATCTGCAAGGCTGGTATGACAGTTACAAACGCCCGATCTGGGTGTCGGAATTTGTGTGGGGCGCTTCGTGGAGCAACAACGGAATCTTTGCCACCGACCGCACATATTCCATTGCGAACCAACAGAAAAACTACGATGGGATGCGCCCTATTCTGGAAAATCTGAACAGATGGCCTTATATCGAGCGCTACGCCTATTGGAACAGCGAAGCCGATTGTTCCAAGATCTACAAGGACGGCAACTTGTCCATACTCGGCAAGTTTTATGCCGACATGAAATCGGGAATGGCTTATAACAAAGCGTATGAATATGTTCCCAAATTCGTTTACAAAGCACCGGCTGACCTGGAAGCCGTCTATTCCGCCTCCAAAAACAAAAAACAGATAACCCTGACCTGGAAAAACGCGAACGGTGAAATGACCGATACGGCGTATGTGGAACAACAGGATGCAAACGGCAACTGGATAGTCGTTGAAACCATCCCGGTAACGGAAAGCACCGCACATACCATCGTTTACGATCTGGGGGTCCAGCCGCAGAACGGATTGCGTAACTACCGTATCCACAACTTGGACAGCGACGGCAAAAACCGTTACAGCAACGAGAGCAGCGTCTCTATCGGAGGAGTGGAAAATGCAGGTGTTATCCAATATGGCCGTCTGGAGATTCTGAATACGGAAGACGTCATCACCTATTTCAGTCCTGTGGACGAAAACAGCAGCATCCCTGCCGTATTTATGAGTACCCCCACGTTGAACAATCCGACCTTAGGTCTTACGGGGGCCATCAAGACCGTGTCATCGTCACAATTCTCCTACAACTTCACACCTTGGACCGTGAGCTATCCCACAACGCTCACCGCCAGTGAAAAAATCGACGTTTTCATCATCAGCAAAGGGCGTCATACGTTCGGCGATCTGACACTGGAAGTAGCCGACATGCCCAAGAACGTAGGACGGGACACGGTAGAAGTGACCTTCACACAGCCTTTCCCGGAAGGGGTAACCCCTGTTGTCGTGGCAGCCACCAATCCCCTCCGCGCTTTGACATTCCCCAATACGATTAAAGTATTTGATGTCACCAACAAAGGATTCAAGGCCAAAGTGACCCGGCAAAAGGCGCTCGACATCACCACACCGGGTTTCCTGAGCCAGAAAGCAGTCTATATGGCCATCACTCCGGGAACCGCCTCACTGGGGAACGGGAAAAAGATCTCGGCCGGTATATCCTCCGGCAGAATCGGCGGCACCACACTTCGAAGCATCACTTTCACCTTACCGGACGGAAATCGCGCCGATCTGAAGAATCCTTATATCATGGCTGCCCCGCAGACACATTATATCGACGCATCCAGCCTGTTCCGCTACCAACGCCTATTCAGTCAATCCGTTCCGACGGAAACCGGTACGGAAGAAGTGGTTTACGGAATGAACCTGCTACGTCAGGTTGACAAGACCGCCGACATAAAAACGGATCTGGCAGCCTACAACGGAGACTATATCGGATGGATAGCCGTCAGTGAAGACGACCGGTTGGCAGACCGCATCGGAGAGATACAAACAGACCAGCCGTTCTCCGTCAGAATATCCCAACGACGGATTTATGTAGAGGACGTAAACGACGCCCGCATCTATACATTAAGCGGCACACAAGTCCGGCAAGGGACTCCTGTTTCGCCCGGTCTCTATATCGTGACATCCGGTAAGAAAAGCATTAAAGTCAGGGTAAAATAAAATCCCTCTCCATATCCGTAAAATAAAAACCCTTTCATAAGGGTTTTTATTTTACCATTCAGAAGAATAACATAACCTTATCACCATCATGAACAAAAATACTTTTTTTATCTCGCTAGCCTCCCTCGCCGTAACTCCTTTGGCGGTAGGCTGCAACTCGGTAGAAGATGATTTCTTTACAGAGCCTGTACAGGAAATCAAAAGGATGGAACCGGCTGCCTTACCGGATCTAACCTTACAAATCAAAGACCTCCGAGCCGGAAGCGTTGTTCTGGAAGCTACCGTCACCCGGGCAGAGGATGTCAAAATCACCCAACGGGGATTCTTATATTCCCAAACCCAAACGTCTCCTCAGCTTAATCAAAGCGGGGTAAACAAGCGGGTCTCTTTCGACAAAAACGACACATTCAGCTATACCGTACAGAACCTGAAAGCCAATACAACGTATTATGCTTGCAGCTATCTTATTCTGGCCTCCAAGGATACCGTATATTCAAACACCGCTTCCTTCACGCCCCGATTGCGCCAGCCGGCCGTGGAAACCCTGCCCGTATTCAACCGGGTGAAACGGGCAGCCATTGTCTGCGGACGCTTCACGCAGGGAGGAGACGCTATCCGTTCTTACGGTATCTGTCTGGGCGAAACACCCTGCCCGACGGTGAAAGAAAACACCGCTATTGCCGCTCCCGACACAGCTACCGACGCACAATACAGGGGAACTTTCGGAGCTTTCTTTGACGACCTGAAAGAAAATACGCTCTATCATGTACGTGCATACGTTATTTACGACAGGGATACGCTGTACGGCAACGACCGCATCTTCAAGACCACGCAAGGAGGTAATTTCAACTGGCAATTCAACAATACGGAGGGAGCTCAGGCTGACGGTGCCTACGAACGGATCCTCACCCATGTGGATTCCGCTCTTTACTACTACCGCAATTATACCAACCTCAACAAATATTTATGGGTGAACTATGCCCCCGGTACCCCTACAGCCGACTGTAACATTGAGGGATGGATGCGGGTTGGCTCCAACTCCCGCTATCAATGGGTGGGGACCATACAGCATGAAATGTGTCATGCGCTGGGAGTGGGAACCGCTTCCAACTGGATGAGCTTCGGCAGTCCGTGGAATAAGGAAAAAGCCACACTGACCTTGCGCGTTATGATGAAAGATATGTCGGTCACCATCAAACACGACGGGATGCATTTCTGGCCGGGAGGCATCAACCAACAAGAGGAAGTGACGCAGGGTACTCCGAACGACAAACGGAACTACACGTTGAAAGGAGCACTGATGCTGAAAGCCAATGCACTGATCATTAACGCCATGAGAGAAGACGGATTAACCTCTTATTAAAAACATCATCATGAAGAAATATTTATATATCGGAATAGCAGGGATGATCAACTTGTGTACAGTGTCTCCCGTTTGTGCCGAAGCGACGGATTCCCTGCATATAGCCGGCAGCGAATCGTTAGGAACTCAATATACGATCAGCCTGAAAGGCATCCGGTTCAAAGCCGAAGATAAGGAACTGGGACTTCGGGTATCCCGTTCTTACAATGAGAAATCAATGGGCATCAACCTGATCATCCGCCCCACTGAGGTATTGGCACTCGTCGGCACCGATACGACGGTAATCGCACAAGGGTGGGAAGACGGACAGCAAGCCCACGACTACACGGTTGTACGCAACAACAGCATGGTACAGGTTTTCCGCGACAAGATACTTTTTGCCAAAGTATCGGAAAAACTTTTGCCTTATGCCGGTGCCGTGACTTTATTCCACACCGGAAACATAGAAGACACGTACACGACCGATATTATTCCCGACCGCACGGAAGCCCCTGTAGAAGCTGAAAACGAAACGGCCATTACACAGATGTTGCCCGAGGCATGCAATAACTTGATCACCGACCCTTATTGCAACCGGGGATTCACCCGAAAAGGATTGAACGCTTCCGAAAGGACCTTCTATACCCAGCAGGCCATTTACAACGGATGGGGGCAAGATGCTTATATGGACACCGATGCCTATTCCGGTAAATATTGCATCCGACTGAACGGACAAGGCACTTATCCCGACAAAGGAGCCTCGCTGGAAGTCAGTCTCAACTGCGAAAGCGGTACACCTTATTATATAAGGGCGATGATAAAGAGCGACGGCTATACCGGTAAGCTGGCATTGGATAAAGCAAACAACTTCATACGGATCACGGATACGCAAGGGAAATGGAAACAAGTCGAAGGAATTCTGACGCCGGCACAAGCCTCTTCGCTCCTTTCCGTCAGCAGCGACGAAGATTGCAGCAACGGTACATTATGGATTGACAATATAGAAGTATATAAAGGATGGAAATCGACGGGAAGCATAGGCCTCAGAACCGAAGTTTCTTATGTCATGCTTGCAGCCGGAACCACGTGGGCTCCTACCCGAGAGACCAATGTCTATATGTTGGGATTTACGGACAACGGCACTTCATGCTCGCTCATTGACACGACAAAAGTACACATGCGGGGAGGTAGCCGGCTCAAGAAAAGAATCGCGGGTTCCCAACTTTATTCCATGTATTTCCCCGGTGACCTGTCGGGCATAAACGTGACGGGCTATTTCGACGGCGTCAGCTATGCCGACACCGAACTTGAATACGGTGTAGATTATGTACTGCAACGGTATGAATATCCCCGTTTCCATTATATCAATCCCACGGAAGACCTGACCAAGGGATGTTATCTGATCCAGTTTGTCGACAACATGGACGGAGCCGATGTCACCCTGACCTTCAGTGCCACAACACCTGCAACAACTTCGACCGACAAGCCGTATTATACGGTCGGCAATCCTTATGGTACCTATTACACTCCTAAAGGACGTTTTTATAAATTCGATGAGAAAGAACAACGTTTCCTGCTGACGGAAAACCAATCTTTAAAACCGTTTGAAGCCTATATCGCCACAGATGCAACGGTACCCGTAACCAGCATCACTCCCAACGGCATCGAAACAGGAGTTCAGCGTGTTTTCGGAACCGACGGAAGCAAAATCAGTATAAGGACCTCGCAGAACAGCCTGATCGCATATGCTTCCGAGCCGACAACCTTGCCCGTTTATTCCGTAAACGGCCATCTGATAAAAACAGTCTCTCTCCGCCAAGGAGAAAATACAATACCTTTACAACGCGGCTTCTATTTGGCAGGAAAAAAGAAAGTCGTCGTCAAATAGTTCTTTTTTTATCATTTTTTAAGAAAGCCTCAAATTCGCAGCCAATCCGTTTGCTCGAACCGATTTAATTGTTACGCGTG
>CAJUDC010000049.1 GCA_910584955.1 uncultured Paraprevotella sp.
TCATTTCTGCATAAAAAGACAAAACCGTGCAGCCGACGGAATTCTTCTATTTATTGTCAGTTGCCAGTTGCTGAACGGGGGAATACACATATATTCCACCCCGAAAACATACAGCCTCGTCAATATCGACGTAACGGCCCAAAACGCACAAGACACTTTTGCCTATCTGAACCGACATACCCAACCGACGGACATCATTGCCTGCGGAGAAAACCGAACCGTTTACCTGTATACAGGACGTCTTTCATGCAATTTGTCGTACTCCGTAACCGACACGAAGAAAAAGGCCGACTGGTACGTCCTTTTCAGAAACCGCCACAACTACCTGCAACATACACCGGAATCATTGTCCAAACGACCGGATATATTCAAGCCGATGTACATTAATGAAGACTTTATCGTCTATAAAATCAAACAACCATGAATACCCGAAACAAACAGCCGGAAGTATCTATCGTAATGCCTTGTCTGAACGAAGAAAGGACATTGGCCACATGTATCGGCAAGGCACGTGCTTTTCTGAACCGCTCCAACATCTGTGGAGAGATCATTGTAGCCGACAACGGAAGTACAGACACATCGGTAAAAATTGCACAAGACATGGCCGACCGTGTTGTACATATAGAACCGAAAGGCTACGGGCATGCGCTGAACGGAGGTATCATGGCAGCCAGCGGACGGTATGTAGTGATAGGGGATGCAGACGACAGTTACGACTTCTCCGCTTTAGATGAGTTCATACGCCTGCTGAGAGAAGGCTACGACATGGTGATCGGTAACCGGTTCAGCGGAAAGATTCAAAGAAAAGCCATGCCTTGGCTGCATCGTTACATCGGCAATCCCCTGCTTTCAGGCATCGGCCGCTGCCTGTTTCATAATCGGATTGGCGATTACCATTGCGGGCTGAGGGGATTTTCCAAAACAGCCTATCTGCACATCCGACCCATTTGCGGAGGAATGGAATTTGCATCGGAAATGATCATAAAAGCTGCAGGACAGCACTTGCGTATCACCGAAACATCAGTCAACCTGTATCAGGACGGACGCAACCGCCCTCCGCATCTGAGAACATGGAGCGACGGATACAGCCATCTGAAACTGATGTTAGACTTATTTGTTAAACATATCCTCTATAAGAAATGAAACAACTCTCCTACATTCGGGTATTCTTATATGGAATGGCATTCCTATTGTCTGCCTGCCATGAGGCAACAACACAGAACAAGCCTTATGCCTTGACCACCGTACGGGTAGATTCAAGCGACGTACATATCGGAAGAATAAGCCCCCGGACCTCAAACAGCGCCCAATACAAAATACACAATACCGGTAACACAACACTACATATCACCGATATTCTCCCTTCATGCGAATGCACCCAAGCGACGTATGACAAGCAAGACACTCCTCCCGGCGAGCATGTCACCGTCACACTGACTTACGAGGCAGAAGACTTTTCCGGCTCCTTTTTCCGCACGGCAGAGGTGGAATGCAATGCGGAATCCCCCGTCATCCTGACACTTACAGGAATTATTGTAAACGAATAACTCACAAATATGAAACTACAAAAGACCTTATTCATCTGCATCGGTATATGCACCGCCTGTTCACAACCGAAAGAAGATAAAAACGAAGCTTTAACCGTATCCATATCTCCGAAAGAGGAACTTCCCAACGTCGAAGTGGACATACTGCAAAAAGGGAACTTCGCTCAGGAAATCATCAGCAACGGTATGTTATCCTCCTCCCAAAGAGCGGAGCTGCGATGGAAAGCCTCTGGAATCATCACCCACATCTATGCCCGAAACGGAGAACGAGTAAGCAAAGGACAGATCCTGGCGGAGGTAGACAAAGAAAGACTGAAACTCTCTTTGTTACAGGCAACAGACAGTAAAAAGCGGGCCTATCTGGATATGCAGGACTTCCTCATCGGACAAGGTTATAAACTAAGTGATTCTCTGTCTATCCCGGAGAAGACCAAAGAACTGGCTATTATGAAAAGCGGATACGGACAAGCGTGTCTTTCCTATCAATCCGCCCAGATGGCTTTACAAGAAGCTGTCCTACGGGCGCCGTTTTCAGGAACAGTCGCTAATCTGACAGCCAAACTTTACAACCAGGCCAGCAACGGAGAGATTTTCTGCACACTGCTAGACAATAACAGTATGGAAGTAAACTTCCCCGTTATGGAAAATGAAATAAGGTCGTTACAGCGCGGCGATACCGTACAAGCCGCCTTATATGCAGAGGAAGACAACCGAACCTTCGGACGTATTTCTTCGATTAATCCGTTAATCGGAGAAAACGGACTGACCCAGGTTTGTGCTGTCATACCTCATACGCCCCAGCAATGGTTCGACGGTATGAAAGTACGTGTGAACATACGCAGAAGCATCCCCGGCAAACTGGTCGTACCCAAACAAGCTGTCGTCATGCGAGACGGGCGCCGTGTTGTCTTCACCGTACGAAATGGAAAGGCGTATTGGAATTACGTTAGTATCGGACAGGAAAACAGTTTCAGCTATACCATAACCCAAGGCTTAAAAGAAGGAGACAGTGTGATTGTATCGGGAAACCAGAATCTGGCACACTTCACTCCGATTGCCATTAAAGAATAAACAACTCTTATGATTGCATATCTCCTTAAACGACCGATCTCGGTATTTGTGTCTTTCGCAACCGTCATTATGCTAGCCCTTCTAGCTTATTTGCGGTTACCGACCTCTTTATTGCCGGACATTCCCATACCTGAAATCATCGTACAAGCCTCGGGCAAGAATCTGTCTGCAGAAGAAATGGAACGCGCCGTCATGTCCCCGTTACGTCAGCGCCTGATGCAAATGGGACATTTATCCGACATTCGCAGTATTGCGCAGAATGAAAGCGGCCAAATACGCCTGGTTTTCAACTACGGTACCCGTATGGACCTGGCCTTTGTGGAAGTCAATGAAAAAGTGGATGCGGCCATGAATTCCTTGCCGCAAAATATCCGGCGCCCTCTAGTCACGAAAGCCAATGCCACCGACCTGCCCGTTTTCGACCTAGTCCTCTCTTTCCGCAACGATACATTGTCCCAGCCGACTAATGAAGTAGATTTCATTCAGATGTGCGAATTAGCACAGAACACCATCAAGCGCAGGCTAGAACAGCTACCGGAAATATCTATGGTGGATATGTCCGGTCTGTGGGAGAAAGAGTTGTTTATCTCTGTAGATAAAGAAACGGCCGCTTCATTGGGATTAACGGAAAAAGATATTGAAAAGGTATTTAACGAAAATAATATCGAAACCCATAGCGCTACCGTACGAGACGGAAACTATGAATTCAACATACGCTTTTCTTCCACATTGCGTACCGGTGAGGATGTGGAAAGTCTGTACTTGAAACATGGCAAACGAATATTCCGGTTAAAAGACATCGCCCGCACCGAATTCAAACAAGGACAGCCGCGCGGAGAAGTTTTCTACAATGGGAAACGAGCTTTGGTACTGTCCGTAATAAAGCATCCTGACGTAAAAATGGATGATCTGCAAGAAAGTGTGGAACAAACGCTAAAGCAATTCCGCACCTCCTTTCCCAAAATAGATTTTCATATAACCCATAACCAATCGGAACTTCTGGATGTAACGATAGGAAGCCTGAAACAGGATTTGTTCTTAGGGCTTTTACTCATATTTCTCGTCACGATATTCTTCCTTCGGGATATCCGCCTGCCGATTCTTATCGGTGTTACTCTGTTCGTATCTTTGATCATCAGCATGGGGTTGTTCTATCTCGTTCATCTGTCATTGAACATTGTGTCGCTTGTGGGCCTGATATTATCAGTAGGCATGATGATAGACAATGCTATTATCGTCACAGACAATATTACCCAATATCGGCAAACAGGCTTGTCAACCGACCAAGCTTGCATACGAGGTACAGAAGAAGTGATTACCCCCATGTTAAGTTCCATGCTGACTACTATCGCCGTTTTCCTGCCTCTTGTCTTTATAGGTGACATCGCCGGAGCTATCTTTTACGACCAAGCACTGTCCATCACATTGAGCCTAGGGGTATCCTACATCACAGCCGTCACTTTCTTGCCGGTATTGTATAAAATGATATTCAGAAATCAGACAACAGTATCTTCCACTCCCCGCCATACCTTCCTCTTCACGTTTTATGAGAAAGGCATCGATTGGATTTTTGCCCATAAACTGATAACTTGTCTATCGGTTATATGTTCTCTCCCGCTCTGCTATCTTTTGTTTGCTATCATTGACAAAGAAAAAATGCCATACATCACACATCAAGAAGCAGTGGTCAGCATCGATTGGAACGAAAGTATCCATCTGGACGAAAACACAAGAAGGACCAATCAACTGATAGCCTTTCTAGGCAGTCAGACCGATAATAACATCCTATTCACCGGACAACAACAATTTCTAATAGGTAACAAACGGAAATTGGGAACTACCGAAGCCAAACTTTATTCCCATCTGTCCGACAACATTTCGACAGAAACGTTCAAACAATCCGTAGCCTCTTTCTTTAAGAAGAATTACCCTACGGCTGTCTATTCCGTCACTCCTCCCGAAACCGTATTCGAAGATCTGTTTTCCACTTCTGAAGCCGATCTGACCATCCAGCTTGTCCCCTATAACGAGCTATGGAACTTCTCATCGGATTCATTAACACAATTTGCCCGTATCGTGGAAAAGGGGACCCGTGAAGTCCTTTCCATTCCCCCCTATTCAAGTCAAATACAAATCTATCTTAACCACGAGAAGTTACTCTTATTTGATATCCGTTCAGAAGAAATCATCCATACGTTGAAGAATTGTCTGGGAGAAAACCGTTTCGCTACTTTAAGCAATTACGCTCAATACATCCCGGTGCAGATAGAAAGGGAGCAACAAACCATAGAAGACATACTCAATACCACTTTCATCAAAGGAAATACGACAAAAGACTTATTTCCACTGCGTGAATTTATCACGCTCTCCTACTTCACAGCCCCGAAAGAAGTCATCGCAGGAACGAACGGGAAATATGTTCCGTTGAAAATCTCCGAAATAAGAAACGGAGATACAACGGAAAAGAACGTACTGCGCATAATGAAAGAACACCCGGAATGGAAATATATATTAAGCGGTGCCTATCTACAAAACAAGGAAATGATACAGAGCCTTATCATTATACTATTTATCTCTATCGTCCTAATGTATCTTATCATGACGGCACAATTCGAATCTTTCTTACAACCGCTCATTTTACTGCTAGAAATACCGATAGACATAGCGGCCGCCCTATTATGCCTGATTGTCTTCGGACATACGCTGAATCTGATGTCTGCCATAGGCATTGTTGTCACTTGTGGTGTCATTGTCAATGACTCCATTTTAAAAATTAACGTTATCAATGAATTGAGAGCCGTAGGCATACCTCTAATGGACGCCATCCATCAAGCTGGAGAAAAACGTCTCCGATCCATCGTTATAACTTCACTCACATCCATTTTTGCTCTCATTCCAATATTATTCAGTTCGGACATGGGATCAGAACTACAAAAACCGTTTGCCATCGCTATGATAGGCGCCATGATAATAGGTACATTGGTCAGCCTGTTTATCATTCCATTAATATATGCTCTTATTTACAAAGAGAACAACATAATAAATCCAAAGCCCTAATTGATATGGAAAAGAAAGTATACAAATATGCACTTCTACTTACCGGTAGTTTCCTGCTGACCCTGCATTCCAGCAAGGCACAACAAAGAATATATGCCCCTGAAGCCGTAGAACTTACATTGGAGCAAACCATTGCCACTGCCATTGACAGTTCGCTTAACTCCCTATTGGCACAAAACAGCTTTCTAGCCAGCTACTGGCAGTATCGTTCTTATCAGGCCGAACATCTGCCATCACTTTCGTTCACCTCCACTCCCATACAATACTATCAGAATTTTGTGAAACGGTATGATTCACAAAACAATATCGACGTATATAAACAGCAAAAAAGCATCTATTCCTCTGCCGGATTGCAAGCCAAACAAAATGTGATGTGGACGGGTGGTGTATTATCGCTGGAAACCGATCTGGATTATATACGAAATTTCGGAGTTGACAAATACACGCAGTTTTCTTCCATCCCCGTACGGCTCAGATACTCTCAGTCGCTGTTCGGTTACAACGCGTTCAGATGGAATAAAAAAATAGAGCCGCTGGAGTACGAAAGGGCACAAAAAGAACTGGTATACGAATTTGAACGAATTGCAGGTATTGCCATTAACTATTTCTTCAACCAAGCATTGAACCAAACCGTCTATGATATGAGCATAGAAAACGTGGCCCAATGCGACACGGCCTATCAGATAGGGATGGAAAGACATAAAATAGGAAATATTACCCAAGCCGATTTGCTGACGCTAAAGCTAAATACCATCAATGCCCGGAACCACATGGAAAACTCAAAAATGAATCTGGACAAAAGCACATTCGCCTTAGCTTCGTTCCTGCGTTGTGCTCCGAACACCGATTTCCGAATTGTACTGCCCACACAAACACCCTACGTGACTATCCTACCGGAAAAGGCTCTGACATACGCCAAGGAAGGGAATCCCAAGATGCAGGAACTGGCTTTACAAATACTGAAAGCGCAACAGAACCTTGACAAAGTGGAAAAGTCCCGTTTTTCAACGTCCGTATCTCTCAGTGTCGGATTCAATCAGGCAGCCGAACGTTTTAAAGATGTATATCACAATCCATTGCGACAAGATGCGGTCAGCATTTCGTTCAATATACCTCTCGTAGACTGGGGCATGACAAAGGGAAAAGTAAACATGGCTAAAAGCAGTCTGAACACAGCTGTTATCTCAAAAAAACAATCGGAAGAAGCATTCGAACAGGAGGTCGTGCTGGCTGTAAACGACTTTAACATGCGACATGCACAGATCCAATCCGCCCGCGAAGCTCGCCAAGTAGCCGAACTGGCATACGAAGCCACCTATCAACGTTTTCTGATTGGGAAGGCAGACGTTAACACACTCAGCATGG
Source organism: uncultured Paraprevotella sp. (assembly GCA_910584955.1). GTDB lineage: Bacteria > Bacteroidota > Bacteroidia > Bacteroidales > Bacteroidaceae > Paraprevotella. The sequence continues at coordinate 7,041 of CAJUDC010000049.1, forward strand.
CACAAAGTCGGCGCAATGATGCACAAAGAAGCTATATTAATACGCTTTCCTCTTATTGGTCCGGCTATTACGAAATAAGGAAATACACCTTGTATGATTTCATAGCAGACCGTCCCATCCAAATAGACACAGAACGTTTCCTTTCGAATAAACGGAATTTCTGATTATAAGACCTGTAAAGCAACGACCATGAAACTGTCCCAACGCCTGTCTTTTCCTATACTCATCTATTTCATCGGTTTGTCCATAGTAGGACTATGCCTGATTCCTTGGCTGTCGGTAAAACTGGCGCCAAGCTTCACGTTGCCACAGCTGTCCATCTCTTATTCCATGCCGGGACAGTCGCCACGTGTGATAGAAAGTAGCGTTACTTCGCAAATAGAAGCCATGATATGCCGAATCAGCGGTATCACAAATATAAAATCCAACTCAAACAACGGAAACGGACAGATCGTATTATCCATAGACAAAAAAGCCAATATGGATGCTATCCGGTTCGAAATATCTACAGCTATACGGCAACTATGGCCTCTCTTGCCGGCAGGGGTCAGCTACCCGGAAGTGAAAGCATGGTATTCCGATTCACGGGCTTCCTCTCCTCTTCTCACATACACGCTGAATGCCCCCGGCACTCCCAATAGTATTCTTCAATATGCCGAAACGCATATCCGCCCGCAACTGACCCGTCTGGATGGTATTTCCGCCGTCAAGATCTCCGGGGCCACCCCTATGGAATGGCAATTGGAATACGACAAAAACAAACTGAAAAAAATCAATATCACACCGGAAGATATACAGAAAGCCATTTCTGCCCGACTGGGCAGTGCATTCGCCGGCATGACCACACAAGCCGACACCATGTATTGTGCAGTCTACATAAAGTCTTCTCTCAACAGCCAGACTGATCTGGCTGGAATCGCTATAAAAAAAATAAACGGAAAAATAGTCTATCTGGGCGAACTGGCGAAAATCACCCACCAGGAGCAAGAGGCCCGTACTCACCATCGGATAAATGGACTGAATACCATCTACATGTCCGTCTATGCCAATGACCAGGCCAACCAAATCAAGCTCAGCCAACAAATCAGAGACAAGATAGAGCATATAAAGTATTCCTTTCCCACCGGATACAGGCTCCTATTGTCGTCCGACTCTTCCGAGAGCATCAAGAAAGAAATTACGGATGTTGTTATACGCTCCTCAACCGCGCTGCTCATACTCCTGTTATTCGTTTTTCTGATACATCGCGATCTAAAATATCTGGCTGTCATCATGCTGTCTGTAGGTGCCAATATTCTGGTCTCATTCATTCTTTATTACTGGCTGGATATAGAAATCCAGATTTATTCCATTGCCGGTATCACCATCTCTCTGGGCCTTATTATCGACAATATCCTCATTATGGCCGACCATCTGCTGCACCGAAACCGGATGAACATCTTTCTGGCGATTTTGGCCTCTACCCTCACCACCATCGCCTCGCTGACTGTCGTGTTTTTCCTTGACGAGAAAGCACAGCTGAATTTATTGGACTTCGCCCGAGTTCTGATCATCAACCTGTCCGTATCGTTATGGATTGCCCTGCTCCTTGTCCCGGCCCTGTTAAACAATACGCACCTCACTGTCAGCAAACCGCACATTCCTCTCAAGCGGAAACGCCTGATACTCACCTTCAATCAATTCTATACCCGTCTGATCCAATACCTGTGCCAACACAAGAAACTCTGCTACACCGTACTGTTGTTGTCTTTCGGCATCCCGACATTTCTCATTCCGGGTTCTTTAGAGGGTAAAGGGACATGGGAAAACGCTTACAATGCCGTCTTCCGGTCCGATGTCTGCCGCTTCATCCGGTCCTATACCGACCCGTTTTTAGGCGGTAGTCTGCGCCTGTTCATGAAACATTCTCCTCTCGGTAAAGTCAAGATGGAACGGAGCGATCCCGTTTTATCCATCCGGGCCAATATGCCTTACGGAAGCACGTTGGAAGAGATGAACAGCACCATCCGGAAAATCGAACGTTCCATCCAACAGTTCAAGGGAATACAGCAATTCCAGACGCATGTCTATTCTCCTCAGGCCGCTCATATCACTGTCTCATTCACCCCGGAAGGAATAGCAAGGAACATACCGCAGAAAATGCGGGACGTCCTGGTGAGCCAGGTGGTCCGTATCGGCAACGCAACCTGGAGCATAAGCGGTGTTGAAAACGGTTTCAACAATAATGTTCTTCAGGACGGAAGATCCAACTATATCAAAATAGCCGGATATAATTACGATGAACTCATGTACCACGCTTTGCAACTGAGCAAACGTTTGAATGAACATCCGCGCATACAACGCATCGTCATCGTGCCTAAGGGATACTATAGCCCTAAAGATTATGAAGAATATATCTTCGAAACGTCTCCGGAACAGCTGATAGGAAATGGTCTGAATATCAGCAGTCTGAATTTAGCCGTACAGACCATGCTTCCCCGACAGATAAGCAGCGGTTCGCTGATAAGCAAGGAAAACGGCAGCGAACCTATCCACATCAAACCCGCTTCGCTTCAAAGCACCGAGGTATGGGAAGTGAAACACAGTCTGCAACAAAGCAACGGAAACACGTTTCGCATAGGAAACGCCACCGCCGTCACGCGTCGTCAGATTCCGCATGATATAGAAAAAGAAAACCAGCAATACCTGCTATATATCATGTACGACTTTATAGGAGACGGATCACTGGGCAATGCCGTTATGGAAGACGTCACCAAGGAATATTCCGGTTATCTGCCTATGGGCTACAACATCGAAAAAAGGCATTACAGTTCTTACGACCAACCGCAAAAACGTTCGGATTTCTGGGTGATTCTGCTCATCATCCTTATCATATACATCATCTGCTGCATCCTGTACAATTCGTTTACATTACCGCTGGTGGTGATAGCCATCATACCTATTTCCTACATCGGCATCTTTCTCAGTTTTACGCTTTTCAATATCCCTCTGAACCAAGGAGGATTCGCAGCCTTTATCCTACTAAGCGGACTGACCTGCAACTCTGTCATTTACCTGTTGAACGACTATCTTTCATTCCGGCAGAAACATTCCGGCGATTGCATACGGACCTACATAAAAACATTCAACGGGAAAATAATTCCCGTATTTCTCACCATCGTGTCCACGGCTTTGGGATTTATCCCTTTCATGTTCGATGCCCGAGGGGATTCTTTCTGGATGTCGCTGTCCGTAGGTACCATCTGCGGCCTATTCTTCTCCCTTACCGGAATCTTTCTTTATCTGCCCGTCATGTTGTGCTCCTATAAAAATTGCGATATATCCGGGAATTCCCGAAGCCAAGGGTTAATTAACAAATTTTATCGGTACGGTAAAGCAGTATTCCCAAAACTATTCGCTACTTTTGTGAAGACTATTCATTAACCTTTAAATCGCGGACGCATGGAATATTTATCCAACGGAATCATAGAAATAGGGGTCTCTCCTATCGGTGCCGAACTGCAAAGTCTGAAGAAAGTGAAAGCCGAACACGAATATATGTGGCAAGGCGATCCCACGTTCTGGGACAGACAGGCTCCGGTTCTGTTCCCCATTGTAGGTAAAGTATGGAACAATGAATTCCAGATAAACGGCCGAAAATATCCCATGAACCAGCACGGCTTCCTTCGCGACATGCCTTTCCGCCTCACCGAGCGCAAAAGGCTGAGTATGACTTTCCGCGCATGCAGTAATGAGGAAACCTTGGCGCTGTATCCTTACCCGTTCGCGGTAGAAATCGTCTACACCCTGCAACGGAACAAGGTGACGCAGACCTGGCGCGTGCATAATCCGGGAGAAGCCCCGCTGCATTTCCAGATCGGCGGTCATCCGGGATTCAACTACCCTTCTTACCGGAGTACGGACACTTTACACGGTTACCTGTCCTTCAACCAACGCAGTTCGCTCACCTCGTCCCGGGTGGAAGCACACGGATACGCCGACGGCAGCACGTTTGAAGTTCAGCTTGAAGACGGAATGCTCCCGCTGACGAACCACACGTTTGATTGCGACACCATCTTGGACTGTACGGGAAGCATCAACCGTGTGACCCTGCACGACAAGGAACAACAACCTTATCTTACCGTACGCTTCCACACACCGGTCATCGCCTTATGGTCGCCCGCAGGCGGAAATGCGCCTTTCGTCTGCATCGAACCGTGGGCCGGCAGTTGCGACAGCGTGGATTATACGGGCGAATTTGCCGAACGGGCTTTCATGAACCGGGTGGAACCGGGCGAAACCTTTGAAAGCGGCTTTGAGATTATTGTCGAATAAAAACCTGTTACATCTATCCGGGCGTTTCCGAAAGTAAACGGTTTACTTTCGGAAGCGCTCTTTCCATAAGCTTACCATACGCTCCTGCATCTTCTGCTCGGAAGGGTTTTCCTGCGCCCGCCACAGACGCTCATCCTGCAAACCGTCCGGCAGAAACTGCTGTTCCACAAAATTCCCCCGGTAATCGTGTGCATATTTATAGCCCTGCCCGTAGCCCAGTTCCTCCATCAACTGAGTAGGGGCATTACGCAAATGCAGCGGTACCGGCTGGTTGCCTGTACGCTTTACCAACCGTAACGCTTCGTTCACCGCACTGTAAGCCGAATTACTCTTCGGACTGGCAGCTAGATAGACTGTGGCTTCGGCCAAGGCGATACGCCCTTCGGGCCATCCGATCTTCATCACGGTGTCGAACGCCGCATTCGCCAACAGCAATGCGTTCGGATTGGCCAATCCTATATCTTCGCTGGCCGAAATCACCAGCCGCCGGGCAATGAATGCGGGGTCTTCTCCCCCTTCTATCATCCGGGCCAGCCAATATACGGCGGCGTCGGGATCGCTGCCGCGAATGCTTTTGATGAAAGCAGACACAATGTCGTAGTGCAGCTCACCGCCTTTATCGTAGGCCAGCGGATTCTGTTGCAGGCGTTCTTCGACCAGCGCATCAGTGATTTCCACCTTTTCGTCGTCACCGGAGGCCTCCACCACCAACTCTAGAATGTTAAGCAACTTACGGGCATCACCGCCGCTATAGCGCAACAGGGCGTCGGTTTCCGTCACGGTCACCTGCCGTTGCCGGAGCCATTCGTCCTTCTCCAGTGCATGATGCAGCAGTTCCAGCAAATCATCGCGCCCGAGACTCTTAAGCACATATAACTGACAACGGGACAACAACGGCCGGATCACCTCGAACGAGGGATTCTCCGTCGTGGCACCGATCAGCGTTACCGTGCCCTGCTCCACCGCTCCCAACAGCGAATCCTGCTGCGATTTGCTGAACCGGTGAATTTCGTCAATAAACAGAATCGGACTGGCTGAACCGAAAAAGCGACCGTTCCGTGCACGCTCAATCACCTCGCGCACATCTTTCACACCGCTGGTCACCGCACTCAGTGTGTAAAAGGGTGTCTCCAATTTGTGGGCGATGATCTGTGCCAATGTGGTCTTCCCCACACCGGGAGGGCCCCACAAAATAAAAGAAGAGATGCGACCGGAATCGATCATCTTGCGTAATACCGCTCCCGGACCCACCAGGTGTTTCTGTCCGATATATTCGTCCAGCGTCGTAGGACGCATTCTCTCCGCCAGGGGTGCTGCCATAGTTCTCTGCTTCTCTTTGTTTTCGTTAAAAGTCGAACTCCAACGCAATACGCACGCCGTTCTTCTTCACCCGGGGCAAATCCAGATAATTCAACCGGCGCACATAGTCGATGCGTATAATCTTCAATATATTGTGAATACCGACATTCAGTTCCATATAGGGAGCCTCACCGGGCGCGTGGCTGACTGCCTGCCCGTCCCGTGAGGGAAAATCGAAAAGGCAATCGCTTTCGCGATGCAGCTCCGGGTTGTTCTTGTCAGTCAGTTTACCGTAAAGCGCCTTGAAGCCCACCACCTCGCGCCACTTCAGCCGTTTCAGTCCGGGGATACGGTTGAAGAGCTTGCCGTTAAGGTCCCATTGCAGATCGAGCGAGGCCATGCGGTCGGTAAGAAACTCCATATTGTTCATCATGCAGAACATATTGTCGGTAATGATATAGGAATTGTTGGCGGCCGGCATGATGAGCAGCGGAAAAGGCACACGATTCCATTGCGCCCCCAGACGGGCATTTATATCAAGCCGCCCGAAAGAATGGAACCAAAAACGCTTATAGGCCGACAGTTCCGTATAATTGTAATTGTAATCGCTGCCCCAAAGCCCCTTGAAACCCGTTGTATGCGTAAGCAGGAAAACCGGTGCGTTTCCGTTCACGCGGATACGCCGCTGCTTGGAGTTGATAAGTTCCTCACCGGGAGCATAACGCAGAGACAGAGCGGCTTCGCTGGTACGCAACTCGTCAATAAAGCGCCCCGTCGGGGTGCGATACAACAGCGATCCGGCCGGCGACTGCTCGGAGTGGCGGAAACGGGCACTGATGCCCAGAGAATTGTTGAACTCGTATTCGTACTTCAACGTGTAATGCCTGAAGTACATCATCTGGTCTACCGTCTGTGTCTTGAAAGACACGAACACATTGTCTTTATCGCGCGGCGAAAGCAGATCGCCGGGAGCCGCCACATCGTAACGGGTAGAGAGCGCAATGGAATGGCGGGGGAATTCCTCGGGAGAATATTCCTTGCGCAGGAAAGAATACTCCACCTGCCCTTCATACTTCACCCGATGATCGCGGAACCCGTAAGCCGCATACCCTTTGAAAAACCAATGGGGATTGAGCAACGCCGTGGTCTGCGCACTGGCCCGCACACGGAATTTCTCAATGAAATTCGTAGACACCAGCGTATTGACAGGACCTATATCCACATAGTTTTTCTTTCCCGGAGGCGCCGTCTCCACGTAATTCTCCACCAATGCACGGGCCACGACCATCAGCGGACCGAAGCCCCGCGTACGGCGGGCATCGGCCAGCATCGTCTTCATGCCCGCCTCGGCCCGTGTCAGGGTGTCGGTACGGTGACGGGCCCAGAATGTTTCGTCTTCGGTACGACGGCTGCCTTCCCGCAGTCTTTCCCGCTCTTCAAAGGCAAGAGCCGGTATGGTGTCGAACGAGAAACCGGAATAGGTCACGGAACGCTTCACCATCATGCTCCTGTGCTTCCGCACAATGCCCAGTTCGGCAAACATATCGTCCTTCACCAACACTTGCTGCCCGTTGGGCTGACGGGCGAATTTCTGTTCGATCACCAGGTTGTTCACGAAATTCACACTGGTGCGGATCGGCAGGTTGATCACACAATGCCTCACCCGATAATCATCGGCCCCCACCAGCAGGCGTCCCGAAAAACCGAAATCCTGCGGATTTTGCGGCACATAGCTCAACTCGATACAGCGTTCACCCTCCACCGTCAGCGTATCCATGATAAAATACTGGTAAAAGGAGATAGCATTGACCGACGACAAAGGGCTGGTGAAAGGACGTTCCAGCAGATAAATGGAATTGTCGTAGATGTTCACCTGAGTAAACACGGACCGCAATACCGTCGTTACAGCATCGCCGGTATAGAACAGATCGTTCAGCCCCTGGGAGTTTTCTCCCCGCAGATAGCTGCGTTCTTCTTCGGGATGCTTGCGATACAGGTATTCCGAAACGGACTCGTTGTAGGTCAGTGGCAAAATATGCTTCCCCGTCTGCGGACAATATTCCACCTGCCGGCCCAGTAGGGGCAACTTTTTCAGCACCCCGCTGTCGGGAGACGAAGGCGAAATCCCGTTCAAGGCAAACGTCAGTTTCTGATACTTGAAATAGCGGCAAAAATCATTTCGTTTCAAATCGTTTTCTCCCTTGGCGGCTATCACTTTCTTCATCAGTTCCACCGCCGGATTGTTTCGCCGCGAATATTTCCGTTTCTTCGGCTTTATCGTCAGTTCGCCCAATTCCTGCCTTTGCGGATGTAGTTGTACATCGAGCGTCCGCCGGGAACCGTACTTGATCTTCGCCTCGTACAGACGATAGCCCATATAGGAAAACAGCAGGTCGCCCGGCACCATATTCGATGTGATGCTGTAGCGTCCCTGCGCATCCGTAACTGTGCCCAGCCGCCTGTCGTGCCGGTAATACACGTTCACATGCGACAACGGCTCGCCGGTCTCGGCATCGCTCACTCTCCCCGTCACCTGGGCCTGCAACGCCAGCGGAAGCAATCCCCAAAGTGCTCCCAGAAGAAAAAAAATCCGAACGGGAAAAGTTAGATACATTCGCTTTCTTTATTTAACCGGAACAAAGATAATCAAAGTGTGCGGGCAGGGCAATTCCCGACAAAAAGTTTTAAGTTCTTTTCGCATTCCTTACAGGCCGAAGCGCCACAACCGCATACAGGAAAGACCGTCTTAAGGCAACTGACAAAATAACACCGATCGGTGCATTATCCCGTCATTTCCAATTCACCCGCACCGTTTTTCCTACATAATGTCATTGGCTTCCGGCACATCCCAACCGCTTCCGGCAGTCCGATCGAACATCCGGCCTGCACCGTCTGTTATCGGGGCGAGCAACACATCGTCCTATGGTCCGCACCACTGTCGACGCTAATGCGCACCCTCGCACTTCGAGACGGGCATCCCACTTTCCCTCCACCCTCGTCCACCTTGTTTTCAACGCCTGTCAATGGCTTTTCTCCCCGGAATTCCGGTTCCCAATCATGCCGAATGGATACGAAAAGTATGCAGGATTTTCATAACAGCATCTTCGATAACCAACTATTTAAAAGCCGGTTATCCGAAAATCCGGTGCCAATTACCCCCGTGACACTGACGTATCGGCAAACCTCCTTCCCATGGGCCGGCTACAGCCCATTCTCAGAGCATGTGAAAAAGCAATTGACAAAAAGACAAAAAAATCAGATGCTCTAATCGCAGGCAATAGCTTTAAGTAGAACTTAAAGTGCGGAAGTGAAAATAGGAGCTGATATTCATTGTATATATAAGATATGTTCTGTATATTTGTCATCCTAAAAAAGAAATAAATGGCTACAACAGTTGGTTTAAAAAGAAAGAACATAGATCTGCCGGTAGAGACGCTTCAGAAACTGTCGCTCATGGCAATGGCCCAAGGAAAGAGTTTGAAAGCGTATATAGAGAGCGTACTCATCTCAAAAGCAAATACGGTGTCGATAGAAGTAAGCGACAATCCTTCTCCGTCCGGTGATCCGTGGTTCAATAACCCGGAAAACATGGTATCGGTTCAACGTGGTATCGCTGAAATGGAAGAAGGTAAAGGAAAAGCCTTTTCCCTAGAGGACATACGAAAAGCATTAGGCGTATCATGAGATACAAATTAATACTAGTGCCCGAAGCTGAACAACATTTGAAAGAATGGAAAAG
>CAJUDC010000050.1 GCA_910584955.1 uncultured Paraprevotella sp.
TGGACAGACGGGGAACAGTTGGGAATCGGAATACGGGAAGAACCTCTTGTTCAGCATACGGATTCATCCCCGCAACGTACCGCCGGCCGGCCAGTTCATTCTGTCGCAAGCCATCGCCGTAGCCGTCCGCAGGGCGCTGGAAGACTATGTGGCTCCCGTTCAGGTGAAATGGCCCAATGACATTTACTACGGCGACTGCAAACTGGGAGGAATTCTGATTGAAAACGATCTGATGGGGCGGCATATAGAAAACTGTGTCATCGGCATCGGACTGAATATCAATCAGGAAACTTTCGTAAGCGACGCACCCAATCCCGTGTCCTTAAGGCAGATCACGGGGCGTGACATAGAGCGCCGTTTTGTGCTGGAGAGGGTCATCGGCCATTTCAAGCGCCTGCTGGACCGCTTGGACGAGGCCGGAGCAAAAGCCTTGCGCGAAGACTATCACCGTAGCCTGTATCGCAAGGACGAATGGCATATGTACAGCGATGAAAACGGAGATTTCCGTGGTCGCCTGGAAGAGGTGTCGCCCGACGGTCATCTGCTGTTGCGCGATGAACAGGACCGGTTGCGCACATACGCCTTTAAGGAAGTGAAGTTCATATTATCTAATCTTGACAAACAATAATCAGCATGGCTACATTTAAAAGAATCCTCCTCAAGCTGAGCGGGGAAAGTTTAATGGGAGAACAGAAATACGGCATCGACGAAAAACGGTTGGCCGAATATGCCCAACAGATCAAGGAGGTGCACGAGATGGGGGTGCAGATCGGTATCGTGATAGGCGGAGGCAACATCTTCCGGGGCCTGAGCGGTGCCGGTAAGGGCTTCGACCGTGTGAAGGGCGACCAGATGGGTATGTGCGCCACTGTCATCAACTCCCTTGGGCTGAGCAGTGCCCTGGGGGCCATCGGTGTGAAGAGCCGTGTGCTCACCGCCATCCGTATGGAGCCGATCGGTGAGTTTTACAGCAAGTGGAAAGCCATCGAGTGTATGGAACGCGGTGAGGTGGTGATCATGAGTGGCGGAACAGGCAGTCCGTATTTCACTACCGATACCGGTTCGTCGTTGCGCGGTATCGAGATAGAGGCCGATGTGATGCTGAAAGGCACGCGGGTGGACGGTATCTATACCGCCGACCCGGAGAAAGACCCCAGCGCCACCAAGTTCGGCGAGATAACCTACGACGAGATCTATACGCGAGGGCTGAAAGTCATGGACCTGACCGCTACGACCATGTGTAAGGAAAACAATTTGCCCATCTATGTGTTCAACATGGACGTGTACGGCAATTTGAAGCGGGTGATGGAAGGCGAGCCGATCGGCACGCTGGTGCACAACTGATAGGAGCGGCCTGTTCCGCCGGGACAGGCAGAACGGAAATAAGGATCCCCCTTGCCGTCGTATTCCGTGTAGGGAATGTAGAGGCAAGGGGGATCTGCTATTTTCCGACTGTCCTAAGTGGGGGTGGGTTGTATGGCTATTTCTGTCTTTTTTGCCAGTTATCGAATTTTTCCAGTGTGGCTCGTGTGATTCCGCCTATATCGGTCAAAATAGCCGAAGATGCTTTCATATAGGATTGATATTCTGATGTTTTACATAATTTTATCTGGTAGGCCAGATCGTTCTCTGTTACCGTATTGATATAGCTGTTACGTAGTAATACGGGAAGCGCTGTCTTAAAACCTGCTTTTATCTGTTTCAATGGATTTTGTGTGTCGGAGTTACTTTTGTTCGCATTGCCTAATAGTTGTTCCACAGAACTGAAGAGCTGGTCGTAGACATTGTTCATTCCCGATATTTGGTAGTATTGGTCGAATAGTTGTTTGTAGTTTGCCGAACAATTCTTGGCTTTAGGGATTGGCCATTTTTCTCCGGCCATCAGTTTGGGTAGGACGCTGGACATGTATTCTCGTATGGGTTGTTGGCTTTTTTGTGTCACTGCCATGATGTGTGCGTTGGATATTCGTGCCTGTTCGGTATTTAGCATCACCACCAGACGTTTTAATTGCGCTTCCGTCAGATGCTTCTGATAATAAGGTAACATAATGTCTACCAGATCTTTCTTGTATTGTGAAGCCAGATAAGCATCCACACGCTTGTCTATATACTGTTTTAACTCGGCTTCGGACATTTTCTTGTTTATATATCCGGGCACAGCTTTAGCCATCTTACTCATTGCCATTTGGAGCGTCCATTTCATTTCTTTCGTGGAGAAAGCGTCATTCTGTTGCAACAGTTTCTTCACACATTCGCGATACGTCTTTGTCTGTGCCTGCATGCCAAATGAAGCCGCGAGGAACATTACCAACATCAGTAGGATTTGTTTTGTTTTTCTTTTCATACTTATAAATGAATTAGTGATATATATTCTTATTCTGTTTCCGAACTGTCGAAATGGCAGGCGTAAAAGGATGTGTGGTGCGCACCGGAAGCCCGAAAAACGGGGGCGGGAACACTTTTTATCGGGGCGCTCGCCGCGTTCGATTGTGGCCTAGGCCGCGTTACATCGGCATGCTCGCCCCGTTTGCACGCGGTGCTCACCCCATTTTTGCGCCATTATGGCAGATACCATAGATGTCTTTCTCCGACATTCTTGGAGCTGTTCGGCCTGCGTCCGCTTTTCTGTTTTCGTGATTTTGGGATTGGGCGATAACTGCTCTTCGGTCTTTGTCCCCTCCGCTTTCTTTTATAAGGAACGGAGCAACCGGTAGGGCGACGAAGTCGTGGCTTTGTTAGCTTAGAATTCAATCTAATTATTACAAAGGTATGAAAATATGATTATCTAATATAATAATAGTTTTCAAAAAATCGAATTGGATGTATAGCTTTTGTATGATAAAGCTTAGGCCGGCATATAATTTTTATAGCATCGGGGTGTGCGGATGGGGCAGATATGTCATGCGGGCCTGCTCTGTCATTCAGAGTAGGCCCGCAAGAAGAGTATAAACTATGATTTGGATCTTATTCGATTCTAGAGCAACCGGGGGGCTTAGTTTGAGGTGGACGCTGCTTCGATGGTAGCATTCACCGTTCCGCCGCGTGCGTAATACGTGCCGTCCACCTTGATGCCCTTGCTCTTTTCTCCTGTATTCACTACTGTGATGCGTCCGGCGGATACGGTCAGGTTCAGGTCGACTTTGATACCCATACACTTGCTGGTGGTCCAGTAGATAGGATCGGTATAGACACCTCCCGTGGCTGTGATGTTGATGTCCGTAGGGTTATCTGTTTCGTCCACCACCATGTTGCCGTCCGTGCCGATACCCTTCGAACCGGCTCCGCTTACGGCGATGGTTATCCGGCCTCCGCTGATGGTAAGGTCGTTGTCGCATTTCAGCCCTTTTACATCGGCTGCCGCAATATCGAGATTCAGTTGTCCGCCCTTGATGATCATCTGTCCGTTTTTCTCGTCCAGCGGGTCGTTGGTAATTTCCGCCTGTATGCCGTCGCCTTTCACGTTGGCTATGTCCACTGTTCCGCCGTTCATCTGGAAATACTGTCCGCAGTGGAAACCGTCGCTTTCGGCTGCCAATACCGTTACGGCGCCCGTGGTGCGTTTCAGTTGCAGGTATTCCTTGCTGCTTAGGGCGTGCTTGGTGCGTCCGGTCAGTGTGAGCGATCCGGCTCCCTCTATTTCAAGGTGTCCTTTGCAGTAGAGGGCGGCTTTTTGTGTGCCGCCGGGAGCATCGCAGAGTGTGTTTTGCGTGCCTTCGGGCAATATCAGCTCGATGCGTTTGCCGCATTGCAGGTCGATAGCGGCACCTTGGTTCGAGGTCAGGTCGAGGCTATTCAGATAGAATTTACATTTGTAGCTCCCCGTGTAAGTGAACGATCCGGCTGAGGATTTTCCTTCCAGCACGTACTCCAGCTCGTCGGTTACGTTGGTCGACGTAAGGGCTACATGTGCACCGGAAACGGAGTAGGTGACGCCGCTGACGGAAGACGGCACCGAAACGGTGGCATTGTTCCCGTTGTAACGGATAACGACCTTGTCCGTTGTGTCCAACACAGGTGCAGTGAACGTCAGACTGTCGATGGTGGAGGCGTAATATGTCGTTCCACCGATCGTCACTCTTGTGCCCGCTGCCGAAAAAGGCATTTCCGCACTGGTGTTTAGCGGGATCTTCGTGTAGTCGCCGTTTCGCCAGAGGTACATGTGCTGTTGGGCGGAGAGTTGCAAGACCGACAACAGCAATGTCAGCGTAAGTATATACTTTCTCATTTGCGGTTTATTTTGAGGGTTTGACGGTTCATTTTTACAATATAGATGCCTTGGGGCAGAGAAGCCAGGCTGACGGTTGCTCCTTCGGCCGGTACCGTTGTGCGCAGGGCCGTGGCGCCGTTCATAAAGTAAACGTTCAGTACCGCACTGCCGTTGCCGCCGTTTGCATGTATCGTCTGTGAAGCGGCGTCCCATGTCAGTTCGCCTTCACGAACGGACGGAGCGCTGACAGCAGTTGGCGTGGAACTGAAAAACATCTTCTCCATCGTACTCAGTTCAAAGCTTTCCGAACCTTCGGTGGTGGTGGCGATGAGTTTACCGCCTGAGAATGTGATTTTCTTCAGCGAACTCAGTGCCACGCTCTGTTGTATGCCTCCGTATTGGAACGTGAGGAAACTGTAATCGTTGTCTTGGGTTGATGCGGAAACAGCCGTAGCCAGCAGGCATAAAACAATGGCATAAAGTTTATTTCTTTTCATGATCTGCGTATTTAAAAGTTGAATGAATAACCGATGTTTATCGCGTGGCCGCCTTCATAGGGGTCTTCGGTAACGTCGTTTCCGAAGATATAGGCTGCCGATACTTCGTGGCGCTTGCTCACTTTGTATGTGCTGCCCACGGTGAGACGGGTCTTGTCCAATGCCAGTTCGTTGTCCAGGTTGTTGTATAATTCGAAAGAGGCGAACGGACGGATTTTCCAGCCCTTCTTTGCCACTTCCGCCTTCAGGCGTGAGCGCAGGTATTGTGCCCGTTTCCGCTCCTTTACCTTGACATCTTCCAGCGGGTAGCCGTTTTTCAAGGTCACCTGATCCTTTTTGTAACGGTATTTGGTGCGCGGCACATCCATTTCCCGGCGGTTGGTGAACTGGTAACGCTCGCGGAGGGACAGTTTCAGGATATGGAACAATTTGATGTCACCCGTAGCTTCGGCACGGAAACGATTTCGCGGCGCCCAATATTGCTTGGTGACGTTAAATCCTTTCCAGGCATAGGGAGATATGACTTCCTCTCCGAGTTCGTTTTCGCGGTATTTCTCCTTGCGGGAGGAAGAGGTGCAACCGTACAGAAACGAGTAGGAGACGCCCAACTTGAGGTGCTTGACCGGTTTGTAATCAATACCGAACGATCCGCTCCAACGGTCAACGTTCTGCAAGTTCTCGTTGGCCCGGAACTCGCCTCCCACTGAAAGGCTCACTCCATAAGGCAGCGTCTTGGTGATCTGCACGTCTGTCCAAATACCGAAATCATCGTTTCCGGCAAATGCCGGGAGTGCCGACAGCAATCCTGCAAGTATTCCGTAAAATGTGATTCTCAACTTCATTGTAGTAGGATTTTGACACGGTTCGACCGTACGGTTATGACGGCTGCTTATTCATAGTTCTTAGGAAGTTTCACCGTTTCGCCTACGGTGTTTCCGATGTCGCCCGGCTCTTCGTAGTAGATGCGGATAAGGGCGCTGTCTTTGAGAAAGTCGATGGAGCCTACTTCCAGCCGGATAATCTTCAGTCCGGTTCTCTTCTCCAGATCGGCTTTCAGCTCTTCGCGTTTGTCCGGCGAGATCAGATTCACATTGTCGTATCTTATATACTTGCTGCATACGTGCTGCACCAGCTTGTTGCTTTCAAAGAGCCATGCCATGCCGATAAATACCAGATTGGCCACCAGCAACTCCACAAGGCTCAGTTTGGTTGCCATACCGTTGATGACCGATAGGGCCACCAAATAGAAAAGATAGGTCATTTCGCGGATGGGGACAGCCTCGGTACGGTAACGGAGGATGCCGAAAATGGCGAACAGTCCTAAAGCTGCTCCGATTTTCAGTTTGGCGCCTTCCATCAGATAAATCAGCATGAAAATGCTCACCGACATCAGCATGAAGGTGAACAGATAGTCGCGGCGGCGGCTTTTGGGGTAATAGAAACAACGTACGATGATACCCACCATCAGCAGGTTCACGACAAAGCGAATCAGCATTTCCAACAACCCCGTCACATCAATCAGGGGCATTCCCATAAATGTCAAGGCAGACAAAAAACAATCTTCAAAATTTCCCATAGTTTTTACCTCAAGAGATATTATTTACTAATTTATTTATTCTAACAAGTTTTTCTTTGAACATATTGCGTTTGAGCGCAGGATTGGTCAGCACCGACCCGATACAGTATTTGCTGAACCCCGACGGTTTGATACGCAGGGTGCGCAGAATATCCAGAACGGGAGAGTACTGGTTACCGTCTCGTTTCAGTTCGATAATTACCAGATCGCCTGTCCCGCATCCCGTTTCTGTCTCGAAATTGCGGAATTGCACGTTGAAGTCGATCGTCAGCCGTTCCGTTTTGCCGTAATTTACCAGCGTGATGCGCTGGAACCTGTTCTGTACGGTGGGATGCAGGCTTCCCAGACTTTCGTTTACATGATTCTCCAGAAACTCTTCTCCGCCCGCCTCTATCAGCCGGTCGGGGGCAGGCACCATGATGCGTTTCTTCTTCGTACGTGCATGGTTGTTCTTGGTCTTTACCTCCAGAAACGTGATGTCGGAATCCAGATACGTGCGAACCCGTACTTTCTGGCGGGGAGCCCGTTCGTTGTGGTGCTCCAGATAGAAGCGGTGCTCGTTCGTGTCCCAATAGATGGTTCGGTAGTCGGCAATTCGCTTACCGTCGATTTCCTGTACGAAGTACTTCCCCTGGGCGTGTCGTAACAACTGAACCAATTTTGTCTTGCTGGATACAAATTTGGTGTCGGTTCGGTTCATTAACCGGATCGACGACATTTGTTCCAGCGTTATCGGACATAAGTCCCGAAGCAGCTCATGAATTTGCCGGTCAAAATGGATAGTGTTTTCCAAGTGTCTTTTCAAAAATTAATCGGTTGTTCGGTACGGTCGTTTCGAGGGGTGCGCATAGCTGTTCCGTGTCCGGCGGAACAGAGCGATACAGCCGAAGACAACCGCATCGGCAAATATACGGAAAAAGAAATGTAATTTGAGCATATCTGTTGCAAGAAATAAAAAAAAAATCTACTTTTGTTCAAAATAAACAGACTTAATCGACTAAACAACCTAATTTAAAGAAGACATGATCGACGTTAAAGTTTGCCTGAGCGAAGCGGGCGAGAAGATGGAAGAAGCCGTAATGTATTTGGAGGAATCCTTGGCGCATATCAGAGCCGGTAAAGCCAATGTAAAGATATTGGATGGAATTCGTGTGGATTCTTACGGTTCGATGGTACCTTTGAATAATGTGGCTGCCATCAATACGCCCGATGCCCGCACCATTGCCATCAAGCCGTGGGACAAGAGTATGTTTCGTATCATCGAGAAAGCCATTATCGACTCCGATCTGGGAATCATGCCGGAAAACAACGGAGAGATCATCCGTCTGGGTATACCGCCGCTTACCGAAGAGCGCCGTAAACAGTTGGCCAAGCAGTGCGGCAAAGAAGGGGAAAACGCTAAAGTGAGTGTGCGCAATGCCCGCCGTGATACGAACGACCGCTTGAAGAAAGCCATCAAAGACGGTCTGAGTGAAGATGTGGAAAAGGACGCGGAGAACGACTTGCAGAAGATGCACGATAAGTTTATCAAACAGATCGACGCTTTGCTGGCGGCCAAGGAAAAGGAAATCATGACAGTATGACAATGTGATGAAGCAAGGACTGATAGTCAGAAATACGGGAAGTTGGTATGTGGTCCGCACGGACGACAACCAACTTTTTGATTGTAAGATAAAGGGGAACTTTCGGCTTAAAGGTATCCGTAGCACGAATCCGGTGGCTGTGGGCGACCGGGTGAGCATTACTCCTATGCCCGAAGGTACGGCTTTTATCACGGCGATCGAGCCTCGTCGGAATTATATGATCCGCAAGGCTTCCAATCTGTCGAAGCAAAGCCACATTCTGGCGGCCAATATCGATCAGGCCTGTCTGATAGCTACGGTCAGCCATCCCGAAACTTCCACTACCTTTATCGACCGTTTTCTGGCCTCTGCCGAAGCTTATCGCATACCCGTACTTATTCTTTTTAATAAAACCGATCGTTACGACGACGGTGAGACGCGTTATCTGGAAGCTTTGCTTCATTTATATACTACGGTCGGTTATGATTGTCTGGCCTGCTCGGCATTGACGGGCGCCGGTATGGAAGAATTGCGGGGCCGGCTGACCGGAAAAACCACGTTGCTTTCGGGACATTCCGGAGTGGGTAAGTCCACACTGCTCAATGTGCTTGTGCCCGAGGCGAATGCCCGAACC
Organism: uncultured Paraprevotella sp.; assembly: GCA_910584955.1. Lineage (GTDB taxonomy): Bacteria > Bacteroidota > Bacteroidia > Bacteroidales > Bacteroidaceae > Paraprevotella. Next base: position 8,477 of record CAJUDC010000050.1, read on the forward strand.
CGTCAGATTTCTACGGCGCACGATACCGGAATGCACACCACGACATTCAGCGAGATGTTCGATCTTCCCGAAGGAGGGTGCCTGATTGACACACCGGGTATCAAAGGCTTCGGCACGTTTGATATGGAGAAGGAAGAAGTGGGGCATTATTTCCGTGAAATATTTGCCGTGTCGGCAGGATGTAGGTACGGTGACTGTACCCATACGCACGAGCCGGGATGTGCCGTACGTGCTGCCGTAGAGGAACACAGGATCAGTCAGAGCCGTTATACGTCCTATTTAAGTATGTTGGACGATAAGGATGAAAACAAATATCGTCAAAGTTATTGATTATTTTTATTTATGGAACTTCTTTCTATTTTTATTCTGCTGTTTCTGAGTATCGTACTTGCGGCAGTCGAAGCATTTCTCATCCCGGGGTTCGGGATGGCCGGTATAGCCGCTTTGGGATGCTTTATCGGCGCAAATGCGTTGGCTTTCACTTTTTACGGTACAGTTGCAGGTTTCGGGCTGTTGGGGGTGTCGACCCTTCTTTTTGCCGGAGCCGGTTATTGGGTCTTCACATCGCGGTCGATGGACAAGATCGCCTTGAAACGAAATATCGACTCTACGGCGGCCAGCGAAGCGCAGTTGTCCATACATCCGGGGGATAAAGGTCGTGCACTTACGCGTCTGGCTCTGGTGGGAAACGCCGAGATAGAAGGACGGATAGTGGAGGTAAAATCGGCCGATGGATTTCTGGACGAAGGAACCCCTGTGGTGGTGACACGGGTGGAGAATGCTCAGATATGGGTAAGAAGAAAGTAGGATTTTATTCAATTATTCATTTAAATAGTATCATTATGTTTGCAGATCCGAAAACATTTGTCTCGTTGCTGGCTTTTCTAGGTTTTATTTTGCTTTTTGTCTTTTTCCATTTTGTACCGGTCATGTTATGGATCAATGCCAAAGCATCCGGAGTTCATATCTCGTTGATGCAGTTGTTTCTGATGCGCATTCGTAACGTTCCTCCAAGTACGATCGTGATCAGTCTGATTGAAGCGCATAAGGCCGGACTGACTAATGTGACCCGTGATAATCTGGAAGCGCATTACATGACGGGTGGTCATGTGCAGCGGGTGGTGCATGCCTTGGTATCGGCTTCGAAAGCCAATATTGATCTGCCTTTCGAGAAAGCCACTGCTATCGATCTGGCCGGTCGTGATGTCTTTGAGGCCGTGCAGACTTCCGTCAATCCGAAAGTTATTGATACACCGCCGGTAGCAGCGGTGGCCAAAAACGGTATTCAGCTTATAGCCAAGGCCCGGGTAACGGTACGTGCGAATATTCATCAGCTGGTAGGTGGTGCCGGTGAAGATACGATCCTGGCACGTGTGGGCGAAGGTATCGTCTCGTCCATCGGTTCGGCCGAGAGCCACGAACAGGTGTTGGAGAATCCCGACTCCATCTCCAAATTGGTGTTGCGTAAGGGACTGGATGCCGGTACGGCATTCGAGATACTTTCTATCGATATTGCCGATATAGATGTAGGTAAGAATATCGGTGCCACGTTGCAGATGGATCAGGCCAATGCCGATAAGAATATAGCACAGGCCAAAGCGGAAGAGCGCAGGGCTATGGCCATTGCAGCCGAGCAGGAAATGAAAGCTAAGGCACAGGAGGCTAGGGCGGAAGTGATACAGGCCGAAGCGGAAGTGCCCAAGGCTTTGGCGCAGGCTTTGCGTGAAGGACATTTGGGCTTCATGGATTATTATAAGCTTGAGAATCTGAAAGGAGATACGGCTATGCGCGAACGCATTTCCAAGTTGGGAAAAGATGATATTAAAGGACTGATGGATTAGCCGTCTTCCTGTTCTTTGAACATTAAAAAGAGGTGTGCCGAGAAATGAAAAGCACACCTCTTTTTATATATATGGATTCTATATGAAAAAATGGCCACCGACAGAAGCGGTGAAGCTCAGGCTTTGACGTGAATGCGGGTGTTAGAAACGTACCGTCCGGCTACCGTCTTCATTTTCTTCGATAGTGATACGAACCGCATCTTCCGGAAGCAAATCTTCCACAAGTTCCGGCCATTCGATAAAGCAGAGCGCACCGCTGTAGAAATAGTCCTCGTATCCCATGTCGTACACTTCTTCCAGCCGTTTGATCCGGTAGAAGTCGAAATGATAGATCAGCTCTCCGCTGTCCGAACGGTATTCGTTGACAATGGCAAAGGTTGGCGAGTTGATAACATCGTTTACACCGAGGGCTTTGCAAATAGCTTTGGTGAATGTGGTTTTCCCGGCTCCCATCTTTCCGTATATGGCGAACACGGTACGATCTCCCATGTTGCGGATAAATGTCCGGGCTGCTTCTTCTATCTGTTGCAGTGATTCAATCTTTATTTCCATGTGTTATCAGGTTTTTGTTGGCGTTTACCGTTTCTTGCCTTGTAATGTGATCAGCGGGACAAGCATTTCTTCGAGCGATATGCCTCCGTGTTGGAATGTGTCTTTGTAATACGATACGTAGTAATTGTAGTTATTCGGATAAGCAAAGAAGTTCTCGCCGGTGGCGAAGATATAAGTCGTGCTCAGGTTGGGGGCCGGCAGTTGTGCGCGGCGCGGTTCCTTTATTTCGAACACCTCCTTCGGGTTGTAGCTCAGGTTCTTTCCCAGTTTATAGCGCAGGTTGGTATTGGTGTTGCGGTCGCCGATCACCTTGATCGGGTTGTTGGCCCGTATGCTACCGTGATCGGTGGTGAGTATTATTTTGTAGTCGCTGGCGGCCAGAACCTTAAAAAGATCTTTCACGGCCGAATGGCGGAACCAACTTTGTGTGATGCTGCGGTAGGCCGCTTCGTTCGAGGCCAGTTCGCGCACCATGCGTGATTCCGTACGGGCGTGCGAAAGCATGTCTATAAAGTTGAGCACTACGACATTCAAGTCATACCGCTCCAGGTTCGGCAGTTGGGCAACCAGTTTTTCGGCTGCTGCCGAATGATTTATTTTATGATAGCTGAACGTGTTTTTACGGCGATAGCGGTCCAGTTGTGTTTGTATCAGCGGAGCTTCGTTCAGGTTCTTGCCTTCCTCCTCCTCTTCGTCAACCCACAGATCGGGGAACATCTCTGCGATGATGTGGGGCATAAGGCCGGAAAAGATGGCGTTGCGGGCATATTGGGTCGCAGTGGGCAAGATGCTGCAATACAAGTCTTCTTCTATCAGAAAAGAATCGGAGATTTCGGCATATAACATCCGCCATTGGTCGAACCGGAAGTTGTCCAATACCAACAGAAAGACTTTCTCGCCGCTGTTCAATAGCGGGAAGACTTTCTTTTTGAAAATATCTGGGCTCATTATGGGCCGGTTGTCGGTATTTTCTATCCAGTCCAGATAGTTTTTCTTGATGAATTTACCAAACATCTGGTTGGCTTCGGCTTTCTGCATGGCCAGCATCTCTTTCATGTTGCTGTCCGTATCTGATAATTTCAGTTCCCAATATACCAGACGCTTGTAGACTTCTACCCAATCCTCAAACGTAAAAGAATCATTGATTTGCATACCTATCTTGCCGAAGTTCTGCTGATAGGCCGTTTGTGCCACTTCCGTTACGATTTCCTTTTGATGGATGTTCTTCTTCAGGGTCAGCAGAATTTGTGTCGGATTGACAGGCTTGATCAGGTAATCGGCGATTTTAGAGCCGATGGCTTGATCCATGATGTTCTCTTCCTCGCTTTTGGTCACCATCACCACCGGTGTGGTGGGAGCTATTTCTTTAATGCGCGACAGGGTCTCCAGACCGCTTAGTCCCGGCATGTTCTCATCCAGCAGAATAAGGTCGAATGTCCGTTCGCCGCATTTGTCCAATGCGTCGTTTCCGTTAGTTACCGTCTCCACCTCGTATCCTTTCTTCTCCAGGAAGAGGATGTGGGCTTTTAACAGCTCTATTTCATCGTCTACCCATAATAGCAAGCCATTTGTCATTTTTCTGCGTGTTAGTCGGTTCTTACTAGTTGAACAATTCTTCGAACAATTCATCGTCCGTCATTTCGGCCGGCTCTTTCTCTTCCGGTTCCTGCTCGTCTTCCTCGCGTTGTTCGATGAAGGGCGGTTCGTCCAACATCAGGTCTTCGGGAATCTGGAGCGGAGCGAATGTTTCGTCATAGAACTTTTTGTAATCGTCGAAACTGAATGACGTGCCTAGCAGAGGTAGGTTCTGTTCCGAGATCAGTACCACGTGGATGCCTTTCAGGAGAGCGGCCATGTGCGGGTCGGAGAAGAGCTTCTGCGTGTAGGCATGCACTTCGTCAAAGCTCAGGAATCCTTTTACAAGCAGTTCCGACAAGCCTCTGTCTTTCACGATCTCTATATCGAAATTGCGCACCATGAAACTGGTGAAGTTATAACGTGCCATTTCGTAGAGCAGTTGATCCTCGTCGAGACTGTTGGTGGGATAGGCCAGCACGAATACGAAACTGGTGTAGCGCTCGTCGTTCAGGCGGGCATCTTGCAAGGCGGAGTCTGCCGCCTCGCTTTGGGCCCGTCGGCTCCAGATGTTGCTCAGGTCAAATCGTTCGTCGTTCAGGAGGCGTCCTTCCTGCACGCCTTTGACGATGTAGCCGGCCATTTCCGTGATCTCGTTCTGCGGATATTTCGATACCACTTCTTTAAGTGATACCAGGAAAGAATCCCGTTGCCCGTTATATAATTGGCTCATGGCGCGTATGAACATGAATTTCGGGCGATGCGCTCCGTTGGGGAAGTCGGTGATTGCCTCCCGATAGTTTCGTTCCACCTCTCCGTATCGTCCGACCTGATAAGCGGCGTATGTGGCTGCATACAGTGAATCCTCCAGATGTTTCCCGAATCGCGCGTTACGTTCGTAGTGGGGATTGTTCAGCAGGATTGCGTATTGGCTTTCTGGGAATTGCTCTGTCAGCCGTTGCTTGTAGACGGCTGCTTCGTCCGGTCTTCCTTCTCGTCCGTTTAGTAGAAACAGATGGTAATATACATCGTCCATCGTTGCGTAATCGGGATATTCCGTTGCCAGACGCAATAAGGTGCGATAAGCCAGACCAAAGTTTTCCAGTCTTTCCATTTCCAGGATGCCGGCGTGATACAGCCCGTCGCTTAACAGTTGGTGCGAAGCGGCCAGTTGCTCCTCGGTAAACGGAATTTGTTTCAAATAATATTCGCGCTGGTGCGGATCATTGGCCAGCGAATCCTGAAGTGCCTGGTCCGTTTCCGTTACTTCGTCGGTTTCCGATGCGATGGAGTCGGTGGTTTCATCGTAGTTGTATGTTCCGAAGTCTTCATTTTGCAGATTCTTTTTGTCGCTGCGGCGCCAGTTGTCCTCGTTAGGACGTCTCCCCCAACGGCGTTGGAAGTCGGTTTTTCCCTGCATCACTGCAGTCGGGTTGTAAAAATACCACGCGCCTTTATTGGCCCCGCTGCCTGCTGCCGGTGTGCCGTTCCCGCGATTGGCGGTTCCCGTACCCGGTGCGTTGGGCTGGCCTGTGGTTACCGGATTACCGTCATTTTGTGCCGCTGCTTTTTTAGCTTCTTCTTTTTCTTTCTTTTTCAACGCCTCGATAACCCGGTCGATGGCTGCGTTTCGTTGCGCCTCGGGCATCTGAGCCAGAGCCTGTAGGCTGTCTTGCAGTTTTACGGCGCTCAGATGAGGTTCCAACTCGGTCAGTATCTGCGCTCTGCGTTCGGTTTCTTTGTATGCTTCGTGTTCTTTATCCAGCAGGCCGGAAGCCCCTGCGTAGCAACGCTGTGCGTTGATATAGTCTTCTTTTTCCCAGTAGATTTCTCCCAGACGTAGCAGTAGCATCGCTTTGGCAATACCGTTTCGTGTGCTTTTTTCTATACCGGTTTCATAGGCTCCGATGCAATGCGTTGTGTCCGCTTTCGACAGATAGATGTTGCCGATGGCATAATACAGTTGGTCGAGATATTCTTTGTTTTTGTCGTTCTTGGCCATTCGTTGCAATCGTTTGATCATTTGCCGGTATTGGCCTTTCGACATCACTTCACTCTGCAATACGCGGGCGTTGAGGGCCAGTTCGTAGGGCGGATTGCTTCGGATCACTCTTTTCAATGCTTTGTAAGCCTGTGTGTGTTCGCCCGTCTCTCGGTACAATTGTCCCAAGAGGAAATTCAGGCGGGCACGTAGCTTTTTGCGTTTTTCCTTTTTGGCGGTTTTCTGCAGATACGGAATGGCTTCTTTATATTGATGGGTGAGGATCAGGTAGCCGGCATAGGAAGCATCCCGTTCCGCCGCTCCTTGTCGTGACAGGCTGTCGCGTCGGATTTTGTTGAATACATCTTCGGCATCGTAGGGCCATTCCAGTTCCACATAGCATCGTGCCAGATAGGCTCTGGCTACCGAAACCACATCCGGCTGATTGGCATACAGGCGGATGATGTAATTGAACGTAGAGGCTGCTTCAATGAACTCCCCTCGCTGGAATTGCGCTTTTCCCATCAGCAGCCACGCGTGTTTCAGAAATGGGTTGAATTCTTTACGTGCCAAAAAGGCCTTGTCTTTGTCCGACTTCCGTTTGTTTACGTTTGTTTTGGGGCGGCTTTTGATGGAATGACGTTTGATGGCCTTTTCACATTTGGTAATGGTTGTCTCGTAATCTCCTTGTCCTAATGTCTGTGTTTTTTTGTTGGCAGGGATGAACATCGGGAGCAATGTCGTGTAGTCGTCGGTATGCCCGTTTTCCTGGGCTTCAAGTCCGGCCTTGTAGGCTTCGCTGCCGTTGAAGTACGTATTATATTTGGCTGTCACGGCATGATAGAAACGACTGCCCGACGTGTTCTTCTTGGTTGAACACGCTGTAAAGGTTCCGGCTGTCAACCCTACTGCGAGAATATATGAAATGACCTTCCTTAACATGCTGGTTTTATTAAAAGAAAAACAAGAAAATAGCGTTTTTATTGCCCGGAAGGCTTGTTAAATAATGTTTGTCCTACATTGCAAAAGGCATAGATTACGATGGAGAC
>CAJUDC010000051.1:0-432 GCA_910584955.1 uncultured Paraprevotella sp.
CTTATTTACTTTATTCTTCATTAAAATCATTCTTTTTTGTGCTGGATTCTCCTTTTTCGGGGAATCCTTTTTTCGTGTTATTTTACTTACAATAAGAGGCTTATTGAGTATTCGAACGCGTGAGATTTGCGTATTTTCGTTCGGATAGGGAGGTCGTCTTGAATTTTGGCGTATTCGCAAAATCGGTCTTCTTCTGTAATCTTAAAATTTGCATTTACATATCTTAGCATTTTACTATGTAAATTTAAAAGCGTAAACTAGAACATAAGGTAAAGGAATGTATACAAATACAAATGTAAAGAAGGAACCTTCTATTCGTAATTTAAAACTAAATTACATGTTTACAAATATAAAATATTGTATATTCAAAACGAAATGAATTTTTATTCCTATATTATATTAATGTTTATTAGGCTAAAATTCAGATGTTTA
>CAJUDC010000051.1:455-15168 GCA_910584955.1 uncultured Paraprevotella sp.
TTTATTAGGTTAAAATTCAGATGTTTACATGGATATAAGAATAAAAGAAGAGGAGAATAGGCTAAAAAAACGAAAAAGAACCGAAAAAGCCTTGCTGATTCCTAATTTTATTGAATTAACATACTTGTAAACTAGCGATATAGGAAAATTTGACGCATATTTTGTTTAATTTTAAAAAGCGTGAGCTATACATATTTAATTTGTAAACATGAATGTGTGATTTACTCGAATTACAAAATTAAATTCATGATGCAAAAAATAAAATAAGACCGTGAATAAAGATTTTAATTCCTAAATTTGTGCGTCAATGGGATTTTCTTTACTTTTGTAAATGGATAAAACAAGGTGTTTTTCCCTGTTAGGACAGTTGACCATTGAAAAATGATGAAAGATCGGATTATGCTAATTATGGAGAAGGAGAGTATGACGCAACAGGAGTTTGCCACGGCGTTGGAGATCTCTCCCTCTTCCTTGTCAAGTATTTTCAACGGGCGGACCAACCCGACCAACAATCATGTACAGGCGGTGCACCGCCGGTTTCCGAATATAAACATCAGTTGGCTGATGTTTGGCGAGGGTGAAATGTATATCGACGAAGAGCCGGAGCCGAAGAAAAACACCTCTTCCGCTACAGAAGCGGCTACACTGCCTTTCGAGGGCTCCTCCCCTTATACAGGAGGCGAAGGCTTGGGCGGTGCGGTAGGTCCGTTGCCCGGTATGCCGGTGGCGGTGTCGGGCGGACAAACGGATGCCGAGGGAGGTAATATACCGTTTCAGACAGCGGTTCCCGTCATTCGTGAGACCATCAAATATATTGACAAACCGCAGCGAAGAATAACAGAGATCAGGATCTTTTTTGACGACGGTACGTTCGAGACTTTCCAGGGGACGAAGTGAGTCTCACCGGCTGCATACGTCCGGCATACACGGTCTTTTCTTTGCGGGAGAAGGCCGTGTATGCTGTTTTCGCTCGTTCCCCTGTCGGATATGAACGGAGACGCCGGCAGCGAAAAGGCGTGGCCCCGACTGTATGTTCACATCAAGATTGGATTTGTATAGATCGTGCTGTGATTTGTCCGGTTCATGTCTTGATGTGTACAGAACGCACAATGGTTTTCAGTCGTCTTGTGCTGTTCTTTCTTTTGTCTCCTCCTGTGGATTCTTTTCTTTCGACGGATGCCGTAAGATGTCTTCCCGACGATCCTGCGGTAATATTTATACCTAAACAAGAAGTCGTTTCGGGATTAATCTTTTATCTTTGCAAGCAGCAAGTGATATACCTATATTATATATGATGAAAAAATACATACTGGATCTGACGGTAAAGAGCAACACGCGGCTGCACGAACGCTATGTGTTGCTGAAACTGACGGCGGAGGAGGAACTGCCGGCGATGGTGCCGGGGCAGTTTGCCGAACTTAAAGTGGAGAATTCGCCGACGACCTTCCTGCGTCGTCCGATTTCGATAAATTATGTGGACCGGGAGAAAAACGAAGTCTGGTTTCTTATACAGACGATAGGAGACGGCACCCGTGCATTGGCCGGTCTGAAGGCAGGAGATACGTTGAATGTGGTGATGCCGCTGGGCAACGGCTTTACGATGCCCTCGGGAGATACGGAAAAAGTGCTGCTGGTGGGCGGCGGTGTCGGTACGGCTCCTCTGCTTTATATGGGTAAGATGATGGCGGAGGCCGGTTGCAGACCCCATTTTCTGCTGGGCGCCCGTTCGGTCGGAGATCTGCTGGAGACGGATATGTTTCGTGAATTGGGGGAGGTGTATCTGACTACCGAGGACGGAACGGCGGGAGAGCGTGGTTTTGTGACACAGCATTCCGTGTGGGAGCGTGAGCGGTTTGACCGGATTGCCACCTGCGGTCCCAAGCCGATGATGATGGCTGTGGCCCGTTATGCCAAGAGCCGGGGCATATCCTGCGAGGTGTCGTTGGAAAATACGATGGCTTGCGGTGTGGGCGCCTGCTTGTGCTGTGTGGAAAATACGACTGAAGGCCACGTGTGTGTGTGTAAGGATGGACCGGTTTTCAATATAAATAAGTTATTATGGCAGATTTAAGAGTAGATATAGCGGGGCTTCGTCTGAGTAATCCCGTCATGACGGCGTCGGGCACGTTCGGCTACGGACTGGAGTTTGCCGATCTGGTGGATTTGGAAAAGATCGGCGGTATCATCGTCAAAGGTACCACTTTGCGTCCCCGTGAGGGGAATCCGTATCCGCGAATGGCCGAGACGGCTTCGGGGATGCTGAATTGCGTGGGTCTTCAGAACAAGGGTGTGGATTACTTTTGCCGGGAGATTTATCCGGCTATCAAGTCCATCGGGACGAACATGATCGTGAATGTTTCGGGCTCTTGCCCCGAGGACTATGCCGAGTGTGCCGCCCGCATCAATGAGCTGGAACGGATTCCGGCGATAGAGTTGAACATCTCCTGTCCGAACGTGAAACAGGGAGGTATGGCTTTCGGGGTCACTGCCAAGGGCGCTGCCGAGGTGGTGAGAGCCGTCAGGGATGCTTACCGCAAGACGCTGATAGTGAAACTGTCGCCTAACGTCACGGATATTGCCGACATCGCACGCAGTGTGGAGGATGCCGGGGCGGATGCCGTCAGTCTGATCAATACGCTGATGGGTATGGCCATTGATATTGAAAAGCGCAAGCCCGTGTTGTCTATCGCTACGGGCGGACTGAGCGGTCCGGCGGTGAAGCCGGTGGCCTTGCGTATGGTGTGGCAGGTGGCCCGGGCCGTCGGGATCCCGGTGGTAGGTCTAGGCGGTATTATGACGGCTGCCGATGCCGTGGAATTCTTATTGGCCGGAGCCACGGCCGTAGAGGTAGGAACGGCCAACTTCATCGATCCGGCGATAAGCGTGAAGATTGCCGACGGCATCAACGATTATCTGGAGAGACACGGTTGCCGGAGCGTGACGGAGATTATCGGTGCGCTTGAATCGTAGGGATTTTCCTATCCGTTAAAAGGGAATGCCCGTTGGACGGGGAAAAATCTTTGTTTACCTTTGTCGTGTGAACGTAGAACGAAAAAAGAAAGAATATGAAGGTAATGAAAAAGCGTATATGGGGATGGGTGATGTTGCTCGCTGTGCTGGGATTGAGCAGTTGCGACCCCGACAGTGACAGGGGATACATGCTCTCGGGGCGTTGGTTCGGTGACCTGGGTATGATGGTGAACGGCTATCCGGCCCGAGGTTCGGATATTGAGTTTATTCCCCAGTCCAGAGACTATACGTCCGGTTACGGCACGGAAATCGATTATTACGGGCGTTACGGCATGATGACGATAAGCCACCGTTTTGAGTGGTTTGTGAGCGACGGAGTGATTTATCTGCGTTTTGACGACCCGGCGCTGGATTGCATGATTCGTAATTACAGCCTGTCCGACCAGTATTTCCGGGGCTATATGGACGGTGCTTTCGAATCGTCGTATTTCACGCTCCGCTCGTATCAGAAATATTGGCACGACTACGGTTATTGGGACGAGGACTACGACTATCCTTATTGGGGTGACTATTATGTGAAGGAGAAGACGGACCGGCAGGCGTCGCCCCGGGCCGGAACGGAAAGTCCCGTATGTGTGCGCAGGCACAATCAGCCTCCCGTTGAAGAATAGAGTATGGACCGGTATGTTTTTACAACCGGTCCATAAATTTTTTACGGTCGATGATGAAACGGATGTGCTCCCCCTCGCCGATCAGTCCGGCTTCGTCTTGAGCCGATACGGAGAAGGTGAGTTTTCTTCCTTCCTCTTTCAACAGAACCGCAGTAGCCGATACGGTCTTTCCGGGACCTGTAGGCCGGATGTGCGAGGTGCTTATATAACCTCCTACGGTGGTGCTGCCTTCAGGCAGACGGGATGCTACGGCCAGCATGGCGGCATTTTCCATAAGGGCCGTCATGGCCGGCGTGCCCCATACGTTGAGGTCGCCGCTTCCGATGTTTGCGGCCAAGTCTTTTTCCGTTACTGTTGTTGTCGATGTGTGTGTGAGTCCTGTTTCCATATCCATTGTCATGTAGGTTGATTCGGCAGACAAAGATAAGCAATAAAACTTAGAGCGACCGTTAAATGTCTTTCCCATTTTATTGCTATATTCGCGGCGTGTTATGAAATGGTAATGGAAAAGATACAGGAAGCGGAAGATTTTGTCGAGGCCCTCTATGCTTTTGTGGCTTCGGAGTTGCGCCGGGTGAGCGATGTGACTTACAGTAGGGAAGGAGTGAAGATAACGGACGCACGCAACCATTTGTTTTGTCCGGTGGAAAATGCAGTTACGGACGAGGCGTCCGACGTGTATCTGCTGGTCGACTTATGCCACACGGACGAGGATATGCAAACCGTCCCCGACAAGATGCGTATGTGGCGGGTTGCACGAAATTACTGGACGATATGAAATAGACAAAAGCGGATTCGGAACTTCTTTTAAAGCTCTTCTGCGGGAATCTCCATGACTTCTCCGTCGCGGGCCACTACCAGCGAGAGATTGTCATGTCTGGCTCGTTCGATAAGGCGTTCTTGCGCCCGGAGAATGCCTTCGTCGATTTTGCGCTGCATTTCCGCCACTTCAGTCTCGCTCATTATCATCTGATTTGCTGTATTTACTTTTGATTTCCTCATAAAAATCCGGTTCCAATATGGTTACTTTAGAATCTTTCCAGCCGTAAGCAATTTTGTGGGTCGGGCAAATGCTGTTGTTGTACAACGCCCAATAGTCGCAGATAGGCATATACAGATTGAACAGGTTGCTCAACCCATTGTCGAAGCGGCGGAAGATAACATCCGTCGGGATGTTGTGCCCGCCCATGCTTACCCGTTTCGCCACTCGTTTGACAGCTTGTTCGGGACAAGCCAGCGAGAAGAACAGCAACGTGACGAAATAGCCCCGCTTCTGAGCCTGTTGTATCAGCTTCACATACGACCGTGTAGCCAAAGTTGTTTCGAAAGCGAAGGTCTCTCCTTCTCTCAACAAGTGGATGATTCTGTCTATCATCAGGCGACCGGCTTGAATGGCCACCCCCTCGGGATTGAACGGAGAGAGACCGGCGGCTATCTCGTCGGCATTGACAAACTCTCGGCAGTCCAACATTTCAGGCAACACCGTGAAACTGGCGGTAGTTTTCCCTGCACCGTTGCATCCGGCAATGATGTATAGATTGTGTTTTCGATCTGCCATATACTTATCTTGTTATTTGTGAACAAAAATAGCACATCGAATTGAAAGGTACAACAAAAGAAGCATTTTTTAACCAAATAAGACGGGTGGGAGAAAGGACGTCGTTCTTCCCTTCGGTTTTTGTTGCCGGAAAAAATCATTTTATCCGTTGAGTGTCAAAAATACGCTTCCAGATACTTCTTCTTTTAAAAGAAAGTGCTATTTTTGCATCATCCGGTTTGTTTGTCCGGCGGAACGGAGGCGCTTTTCTCTTTGTTCCCGGACGATTGGATCTGTTGTCATTATAAGCGGATCGCGTGTGCGGCATACGTTTGTAAGTGAGGGAAATCAATAAAACAAGATATGTATGATGAAGAAAATTTTGTCTGCCGTGTTGTTGTTGGCATTGGCTGCACCCGGCGGAGCAAGAAAGCAGGAGAAACCGACATTTGCGGGCTATCTCTTTGCTTATTTTGAAGGCGGCGGTGACAAGGCTTTGCAGGAACAGTTGCGTTTTGCCGTGAGTGAAGACGCGCATAACTGGTATGCCTTGAACGGCAACCGTCCGATATTGGCGTCCGACTCCATCAGTGAAAGCGGTGGCATACGCGACCCGCATATCCTGCGGGGAGAGGACGGACGCTATTATATCGTGGCCACCGATATGATGGTGGCTAAGAACGGATGGACGGAGAATCCGGGTATCGTGCTGCTCAGTTCGGACGACCTGGTGCATTGGCGCCATTCGAAGATCAACCTTTCCCGCCAGTATGCCGAGCATTTCGGTGATGCCTATTGGGTGTGGGCGCCCCAGACGATATACGACCGTAAGGCAAAGAAGCTGATGATTTACTTCACCCTGCAACGCACCGGTGACGGCCGGAAAAGTCTGACGACGTATTATGCGTATGCCAACAAGGACTTTACGGATTTTGAGAGTGAGCCGAAAGTGCTGTTTAATGCCAAGTACGGCTCCATCGATAACGACATCATCGAGCACGACGGCAAGTACCACCTTTTCTACAAAGGCAATACCAAGGATGCCGACGGCAAGGAAATAAAGAACGGTATCCAGCAGGCCGTGGCAAAAAGTCTGCGGGGACCGTGGAAAGAGGACTTCAAGTATCTGGATGCGTATGCCGACACGCGTACCGGAGTGGAGGGGAGCGGGGTGTTCAAGCTTAACGACCGTGACGAGTTTGTGCTGATGTACGATCTGTACAGCAGCGGTCGCTACGAATACCAGACCTCGAAAGACCTGGTGCATTTCACCGAACAGCCCCAGTCGTTCCGTAAGGATTTCTTTCCCCGCCACGGTACGGTGATGTCGGTGACGGCCGAGGAACTGGACCGTTTGCAGCGCCGGTGGGGATATGTGTTGACACACCGTTTCGAAAGCACGGGCAATCCCATCATCCGTGACAAGCATACGGCTGATCCGGCGGTGCTCGTGGAGAACGACACGCTTTGGCTCTTTGCCGGGCACGACATGGAGGGTAACCAGCGCGGTTACGTCATGCGTGACTGGCTGTTGTATTCGACCACCGACATGAAGCACTGGACGGAACACCCTTCGCCGCTGCATATCGACGACTTTGCGTGGGCAAAAAGCAAGCAGGCTTATGCCGGTCATGTGGTGCAACGCAACGGGAAATATTATTGGTATGTCTCGACCAATTGGTGCGGCATCGGCGTGGCGGTGGCCGACAAGATTACAGGGCCTTATAAAGACGCGTTGGGCAAGCCGTTGCTTACCAACGACGATTGCTTCGCTTCGACGCACGCTTGGGCCTGCATCGATCCCGCCGTGTTTATCGACGACGACGGTCAGGCTTATATTTTCTGGGGCAACGGCCAGTGTTATTACGCCCGACTGAAACCTTCCATGACGGAAATCGACGGAGAGATCCGGCAGATACCTTTCGACAAGCGCCATCCGTTTACCGAAGCTCCCTGGGTGCACAAGCGGGAGGGCAAGTACTATCTGACGTATGCCAGCGAATGGCCGGAGAAGATTGCCTACGCCATGAGCGACAGCATCGGCGGCCCTTACGTATGCAAAGGCGTTATCTCCGAAATTGCCGGTAACTCCAACACCACGCATCCGGCTATCGTCGAATTCGGGAACCGTTGGATCTTCTTCTCGCACAACGGCGGACTGCCCGACGGTACCAGTTACAGCCGTTCCGTGATAGCCGAACCGTTGTATTACAATGCCGACGGGACGATTCGGAGTATTCCGCCCACGGCGGAGGGAGTGAGATGACAGCCGGTGTGTGGAAATAAGAAAGAAGGATTATGGCTATCTGTTATACGAAAGGTGAGGAACTGACCAATACCTTGTCGCATGCTCTGGGGATTCTGTTGGGCGGAGCTTTGGGAGCCTGGTTGCTGAAGATGTGCTACGATTGCGGGAGCGGATGGGCGCAGCTGGGTGTATGGCTGTATTTGGCCGGCATGCTGGCTTCGTATGCGGCTTCTACGCTTTATCATGCGTGGCCGGCTGCGGGAGCCGGCAAGGAGCGCCTGCGCCGTTGGGACCATGCGGCTATATACTGGCACATTGCCGGCAGCTATTCGCCGCTTACGCTGGTAGCCCTCAGGCAGCAGGGATACTGGGGCTGGGGATTGTTCGTGTTCGTGTGGGCCTGTGCTCTTGCGGGGACGGTGATGAGTTTTCGCAATCTGAAGGAGCACAGCCACCTGGAAACGGTTTGCTTTGTCGGCATGGGACTGGTGATTCTCGTGGCTTTTAAACCCTTGTTGGATTCGGTCAGCGTGGAAGCCGTGAGCTGGATACTGGCCGAGGGGGTGTGCTACATCACCGGAGCTTTGTTCTACACCCTGCACCGGCGGCGCTATATGCACTCCGTTTTTCATTTCTTTGTGCTGGCCGGTTCGCTGTGTCATATCATAGCCGTATGGGATGTGCTGGCCGGATTGTAGCCGGGGCGTTTTCAAATAAATCGAAGAAGGGATACGGGATCGGTGTCCCTTCGTTCGTATATATACAAAAGGATTTATTCATTTTACTAAAAACAAATGTTCATGAGTATGGTAAGACGCATCTGTTTGTGCCTGATGGCCATCGGACTGTCGGTGGGAGGAAGACTGAGTGCATCGCTTGCTTCCGCAGATACAGGACGGAAGCAACTGTTTGACGCGAATTGGAGATTTTATGCCGGAGATGAGGCAGCTGCCCGGACTGCCGGGTTCGACGACGGCAAGTGGCGTACGCTGGATCTGCCGCACGACTGGAGCATTGAGGGCTGTTTCGACCCCCAGGCTCCGATGGGAAACGACGGCGGTTATCTGCCGGCTGGGGTAGGCTGGTATCGCAAGGCGTTTACGCTTCCGGCGGCTGTGCGGGGCAAACGTGTGGGATTGTATTTCGAAGGGGTTTATATGAACTCCGAGGTGTTTGTCAACGGGCAGTCCGTGGGGCAATGGCCTTACGGCTATTCCTCGTTCCACTACGATGTGACGCCTTTTCTGCACGCGGACGGTACGGAGAATGTGGTGGCCGTACGGGTGGATAACTCGCAGCAGAAAAACTGCCGCTGGTACACCGGATCGGGTATCTACCGGCATGTGTGGCTGACGGTGACCGATCCGGTACACATCGGCCATTGGGGTGTGGCGATCACTACGCCCGAAGTGAGTGCGGAAAAGGCTACGGTGCGGGTGAAGACCACCTTGAAAAACGAGACCGACGCTGCCCGCCGGGTGATGTTGCGGGTCTGTCTGACGAAGGGTGGGAACGAAGTGGCCCGTTCGGAGGCCGAAGTCGAGATACCGGCGGGGAGTGCCGCCGATGTCACCCGGAGTATGGAAGTGGCGCAGCCTGCGCTGTGGAGCCCCGAAACGCCGAGCCTGTATGAGGCACGTCTGTCCGTGCTGGAGGACGGAAAAGAACGGGATGCCGTGCAGGAGCCGTTCGGTATCCGCACACTGACGTATTCGGCAGAGAAGGGCATGGCCCTCAACGGACGACCGATTCTTCTGAACGGAGGCTGCCTGCATCACGACAACGGTGCATTGGGAGCTGCGGCGTACGACCGGGCCGAAGAGCGCAAGGCCGAACTGCTGAAAGCAGCCGGGTTCAATGCCGTGCGCACCTCGCATAACCTGCCTTCCGAGGCGTTTCTGTATGCCTGCGACCGTCTGGGGCTTTTGGTGATCGATGAGGCTTTCGACGGTTGGCGCGAAAGCAAGAACGCCCACGACTATTCCACGCTGTTCGACGCCTGGTGGAAACGGGATGTCGAGGCGATGGTGCTACGCGACCGCAACCATCCGTCCGTCATCTGCTGGAGCATCGGAAACGAGGTGATCGAACGTAAGAAAATCGAAGTCGTGACCACAGCCCGCAACCTGGCACAAGCCTGCCGTGCGCTCGACCCCACACGGCCCGTCACCTCAGCCCTCGCCGCCTGGGATTCGGATTGGGAAATCTATGACCCCCTTGCCGCACAGCACGATATTGTGGGATATAACTATATGATACATAAGTCGGAAACGGATCACGCCCGCGTGCCCGGACGGGTGATGTGGCAGACGGAGTCCTATCCTCGCGAGGCCTTTAAAAACTGGGCCAAGGTGAACGACTACAGTTATATAGTGGGCGATTTCGTATGGACGGCAATGGACTATCTGGGCGAATCGGGTATCGGACGTTTTTATTACGTCGGAGAGAGTGAGGGGGAGCATTATCATCGCAACCAATACCCGTGGCACGGTGCCTATTGCGGCGACATCGACCTGACCGGTTGGCGCAAGCCCATTTCGTATTATCGAGAACTGTTGCACAACCCGTCGCGGAAACTGTATATGGCCGTAAAAGAGCCGGACGGTTATTACGGAAAGATCAGGGAGACGCTGTGGTCGGTGTGGCCCACGTGGGAGAGCTGGAACTGGCCCGGCCACGAGGGCAAGGAGATAGAGGTGGAGATATATTCGCGTTGCGAGGCCGTGCGCCTGTATCTGAACGATCGCTTGTTGGGTGAGTTGCCTACGGGCCGTCCGCAGGAGTTCAAGGCCGTTTTCAAGGTGCCCTATGCTACCGGTTCGCTGCGTGCCGTAGGAGTGAACGGCGGGGTGGAGGATAAAGCCGCCGTGGCCGAACTGCGCACAGCCGGAGAGCCTGCGCGCCTGCGTCTGACGGCTGACCGCTCCCGCCTGGTCGCCGACGGACAGGACTTGGCGTTCGTTACCGTGGAAGTGCTGGATAAGGACGGTAATGTGTGTCCCAATGCCGACAACAGACTGAAATTCTCGGTAAGTTCTACGGCCCGTCTGGCCGCTACGTGCAGTGCCGATCTGAAAGATACCGTGTCTTATGTAAGTGCCGAGCGGGCGGCCTGGAAAGGGCGTGCTATGGCTGTGGTGAAGACTACCCGCAAGCGGGGCGGCATCACGTTGAAGGTTTCTTCGCCGGGCTTGCCCGTGGCTAGGCTGAAACTGACAGCCGGTGCCCGATAAGCCGTTTCGTTTCCGATATTGTACAAAGTCCGTGCGGAGGTCGTGCCGCACGGACTTTTTCATTTCCGGCTGTCGTAGTGACGTTTTGTTATAGAAGGCTTTCCGTGGCTGGCGTTTTTCAGCCTCGGGGGTGATGTCGCAGCCTATATGCGATTCTCAGCGGATGCCCTGAGTTTTGCTTTGTTTGCATAAGTCTGATTATAAGTGGTTTGCACGGAAATCTTTGATTTATCCTTTACAACGAGAAAAGAGTATGCAGATGTTAAAACGGCTTGTCCGGCCCTTTTTTATCCGGTATACCCCGTTTTTTAAAAGCCTTTTGTTCCACCGTCTGTCACGGGGCGAGCACCACGTTGCGTCCGGTTGGGCGTCATTATCCCATGGGATGCCCGAGCCGTTTGTATCCGATGCGCACCGCAGCATTCCGCTACCGTCGCAAAAGCTGTTTTTGGTGGAAAAAAGCCTGTTTTTTCTCCTTGATAAACCGTTTTTTGCAGGCCGACGGACAGCCATGCTGCTTGTGAAAAAAGGGTAGAAATATCTTTGTGCTACTATACAGGCGGCATGTGATGTCTTTTTGTTATCGGGCGTTGTCGTTTGCTATACCGTAGCAGAAAATAGAATCCTATATACTTCGTTTGTTAATTACAAGATTCATAATTAGTTTATTAAGTAGGGGAAATACTTCTCTTCCGAAGAGATGTACAGCAAATTGTAAATACTATGAAAAACAGGGTTGTATATGAATATGAATTCTGTAGATGGAAAAGTATTATTTACTAAATCAAGGTAAATAGTAATATTGTAGTACTATTCATTTGGTTGATATTAAGCTTTTATGTAATTTTGCAAGCCGTTGGAAATTTCTCTTCGGAAGAGAAGTTTAGCGCATGTACTAATCAATGGATAAAATATGAGCAAACGAATTTTTTTAGGCCTTGTGATAGGCTTGTTATGTGTAGCCACATCCGGTTATGCCCAGTTGAAGAATATCGACATTACAGTGAAGGGCATGATCGTTGATGAGAAAGGACAGTTGCAAGATACTCAATTGCAAAATAAAGCAACCGTATATGGTTTTTATACCCGTCAAGGTGCTGAAAAACTATATCGTAAAATGGAAAGCGAGACGTATTACACGGCAGATAAGATTGCAGATGAGTTTGCAACCGAAGGCAAGACAGATAAAAACGGTCGGATAACGTTGCAATTAACACCTAATAGTACGATCGTTGTTTCTCTCTTTTCGGGGGAATTGGCTATAGCGGATGTCAATGAAAAATTCTCGTTAGAGGTGGAAGTGCGTTTAGTCAAAGTAAATGCTATACAGGATTCGGTAGTGGTTAAAGAATCGCGAATAGCAAAACCGGAACCGGTCGTCAGCACACGAATACCGGGTGAAAAATGGTTTAAGTATCCTTATCCCATGTTTCCTGAATATACGCGGAATAACGCGCGTTTCGGTTTAGCAGTCAGGGTTATGGAAGCGAGTTCGGTAGGCTCGATGGAAGCAGGGAAAATGCAATTATGGGCTAATCTATCTCCGCTTATAAAAGACGGTCAAGCTTATTATCGTACGCAGAATAGACGAAAAAATTATGAGATAAAAAAACATGATCTATTAGCAAAATATTGTGATACTACTTCGTGGATGCAGACACGCAAATATGATGTTGCTATTAAAGAGGTCCACCTCTATCCGTTAAAGAAAGGGCATGCTTATCCGGTTTACGGTACGGCGTGGTACGAGGATTATAACACCATCTATTTTGAAGACAGTGTTTGCATGGATGAGGGATATGACCAACAACCTATGGAGTTCTTGGAGTTTGATGTGGTTAGCGTGCCTATTGATACGTTGCGTTATAAGATACCGGGTACAGTGGAGCCCGTAGAAGACAAAGGAGAACTGCATTTGAATTTTGTGACAGGTAAAGCGGAGATAAATCCGGCTGATAGTGTAGGCATGAGGGAACTGAGCGAACGGCGGACTATGATGGAGCGGTATTACAACGATCCTAATGCCCAGTTGGATGCTATTCATATTCACGGACAAGCATCTCCTGAAGGTGGTTATGAATTTAATAAGGCATTGGCCTTAAAGCGTTCTAGGTATTTATCAGATATGGTGAGGGAATGGATGCCTGGTGTACGAAATGTAGAGATTTCATCTGATGTGTCTACGTGGGAAGATGTGGCTTACGAGTTGGAAAAAGATTCTTTGAAACATCCGGTTTCAAAGAGCTATGCTGCTTCTTTGCGTGAAATTATTGCTTCTACACGCGACATGAATGCGCAGTATCGGTCTGTACGTTCTCAGCCTTATTACAGCTATATTTTGGATACGATTATGCCCCGTCTCCGTGTGGTTAATATGGATTTCTCTTATGTGGCTCGGAAGGTACGTTCGAGGGATGAAATCATTAAAATGTATAATACTGATCCCGGTTATCGGGATGGTTCTAAAAACATTATGCCTTATGAGTATTACGTTTTGTTCGATTATTTGCAAGATCGTCCTAAGGAATTGGAGATACAGGCTGCGGCTGCTTACAAGAATGTGGCGGATCCTCATTGTCCTTCCCGGAAATGGCCTTTGGCAGCTTATTATTTAGCGAATTGTTATTTAAAACGTGATTATATAGATACATTGCTATTGCAACCTTATATAAAGAATGATTATGCTATAAATTTTTTGTGGGAAGAGAAAGACATGGACGGGAATTCAAAAGGTTGGTATAATGACCCGAGCATTATCTGCACACAAATTGCCATGTGTGTGAAATGTGAAGATGCCCGTCGTGCTTTGTTGTTGTCGCATCTATTACCCAATGAGGAGCGTTATGCCATGATGCGTACAATGCTGAAATGTTTGAATGGTTACTGGAATGAAGAAAAAGTTCGTGACAGCGTGGCAAAAACTTCTTATATGAATTATGCGGTAGTGTATGCAGCTCAAGACAGAAATCCCAGTGAGGCTGAGTTTTTTCATAGGAGAGCTTTGGCTATGTTGCAGGATAGTACCAAACTTGATCAGCGGGATCCAAAGGTGAAATATATGCAGGCACAGTTACGTTTCCGGTTGGAAGGAAACAGGGGAAAAGAACAATATACGGATGCGGAGATAATGAGTATGTTTACTTATGAAGAAGGATTTGAGGAAGGGCTGGAGATGCTGAAAAGACAGGGAATAGATGTCTCTGAAGAGAAACGCAAGGATTATGGTTACCCTATGGTGGAATGTGCTCGTATTGATGAGAGTTTTGTAATGACTAGATTGGCTTTTGATGGATACTTCAGCAAAGCTTATCGGGAGGCTTTCAAGCGGTTCTGGGAGAAAGAGAAGAGCAAGCCCAAACGGGTCTCTGAACCGGAAAAAGAGCCGGAACTTACGGAACCGGAGGAGGAAAATGCGGAGCTGGAGCCGGCAGTTGAGGAATAGAAGGCCGGTTGAGGTTGTCGGTATATACGTTTCTCCCCGAACTGCGGTGGCGCGGTTCGGGGAGAAACGTATATAAAAGGTATGCCGTTATTCTTTTTTCAGTAGGTCGGGACGCAATGCCTTGGTGCGCTCGAACGATTGTTGCAGTTCCCATTCCTTGATTTTGGCCTCGTGACCGGAGAGCAGGATGTCGGGCACTTTCCATCCTTTGTAGTCGGCCGGTCGGGTGTAGACGGGAGCGGCCAGCAGGTTGTCCTGGAACGAGTCGGACAGGGCGCTCTGTTCGTCGCCGATGGCACCGGGGATGATGCGCACGATGGCGTCCGCCATGACGGCTGCCGCCAGCTCACCGCCGGTGAGCACAAAGTCGCCGATGCTCACTTCCTTGGTGATGAGATGTTCGCGGATCCGATAGTCGATACCTTTGTAGTGCCCGCACAGGATGATCAGGTTCTTCTTCAGCGACAGCGTATTGGCCATCGGCTGATCGAACTGTTCGCCGTCCGGTGTGGTGAAGATCACCTCGTCGTAGTCCCGTTCCGCTTTCAGTGCGGAGATACAGCGGTCGATGGGTTCGCATTGCATCACCATGCCGGCAAACCCTCCGAACGG
>CAJUDC010000052.1 GCA_910584955.1 uncultured Paraprevotella sp.
TCAGGTAGGTGGTTGGTTCCGGACGGTTGGTCGGAATCGTGTCTGTGGCGGCTTTGCCGCTTGCAGACAGCAGGATGCCCAGTATCAGGACTATTCTCTTGGTGTTGTTCATAGCAGGGCGGTTTAGGGTGCTTCGTTTATTAATTAAATGAACTCGGCAATAAAGATAGCAAGAAATGACGAGAAAAAAAGGATGATATAAATTTATTTTCGTTGCTATTACTATAGCATTTGTTTTCCGGCGCCGGGCGAGGTGATGTTTATCATCTGGGTTTTTGTGAGTAGTCGGAAGCGGGAAAGCGTGACCGGACTATTTTGTAAAATATTTTAGGCAACCTTTGCAAGGGATGCTCCCTTTCGGGCATGCCGTCCGCTTTGCCGGGAAGGTTTTTTGAGGGTGCGGTTTTCGTCGGATTTGGTAAGATTTCGTTTTTTGCGTATACCGGATAAAAGTTTTTTCGTGATGAAATATGTGTTCGGACAAGGAGCCGTC
This sequence comes from uncultured Paraprevotella sp., assembly GCA_910584955.1. GTDB lineage: Bacteria > Bacteroidota > Bacteroidia > Bacteroidales > Bacteroidaceae > Paraprevotella. The sequence continues at coordinate 494 of CAJUDC010000052.1, forward strand.
TGTCGGCGGAGCGGATCCCGGGAGCATGAGTTGCGCATCTCTTTGTTCTCCTTTCCCGATTTCGGGAAGGAGGGCGAGGGAAGAAAAGCAATTTTATGCCGGGGAGGCGAAAAGGGGGCGTGCGCCACAAATCGACGCGATGCGCGCCCCGAAAAAAAGTCATGAGCTATTCGTAAATTTTTCGTGAGCACCATTCGGGCACTTTTTCCTCTTTGGTCTTTGTTTTTATCTGGATGGATTTGTTTTTCAGACAGGAAAAACACGCTTATCATTCTGAATAATAATGATGTAAGTCGATTTTTACCGTCTGAGATTCTGATATTTTCTTTTTCCTTGCCTCCGGTATGGCTCTGCGCGATTCTGAAAAGGAGTAAAAAGAGGGGTTGCCGACGATTTTTCTTGTCGGTAGCAGGAGACGGTAGGGTGGGGATGTTGAGAGTGTAAAAATAATTTCACAGCATAAAAAAAACGGCGTTCGCCCGATTTTTGACAGACGAACGCCGTGTAGCTTTTTTCGGTAGCGGGCGGATTAGAAGAATTTCGTTTCCTGTCCCACAACTTCGCTCAGCAGCAGATTGGCCAGCCGGCTGGTGCCCAGACGGAGCCACTGGTTGGTGAGCCATTGTTCGCCCAGCACCTCTTTCACGATAGTATAGTACACCAGCGCGTCGTGTACCGTGTTCAGTCCGCCTGCCGGTTTGAATCCGATTTGTATGCCCGTCTGGTCGTAATACTCCTTTATGGCCTGACACATCACGTAGGCGGCTTCCGGTGTGGCTGCCGGGCTTTCCTTGCCGGTGGAGGTCTTGATGTAATCTGCGCCGGCATACATGGCCAGCAGGGATGCTTTCTTGATGTTTGAAGCCGTCTTCAGGCAGCCTGTTTCCAGAATCACCTTCATCTTCTTGTCGCCACAGGTGGCCTTCAGTTCGCTGATTTCATCGCATACCGTTTCGTAGTCGCCGCTGAGAAATTTTCCTACCGACATGACGATGTCTATCTCCGTGGCTCCGTCGTGAACGGCCAGTGCCGTCTCGGCCACCTTTACTTCGATGAGCGCTTGCGACGACGGGAAACTGCCCGATACGCAGGCTACCTCGACGCCTTCTACCTCGAGCGACTGGCTGACGATGGAGGCAAAGCAGGGGTATACGCAGATGGTGGCCACGTGCGGCAGGTCGGGGTAGGTGGATTCGAATTCGTTCACACGCTCGGTGAAGCGGAGCACGCTCTCTTCGCTGTCGGTGGTCTTCAGGGTGGTGAGTTCCACGCTTCCCATCAGGAATTTCTTCACTTCGGGAGTGTCGTTTTCGGGTACTTTTTCAGCAATTAGCTTGGCCACGGCTGCCTTTACCTGCTCGTCGTCAACTTCGGTATTGTACTTGCACAAAGCCTGTTCGTACTTGTTTTTTTCCTCGTGCTGAGGGTGATGATGATGTTCGCACATAGTGTTATTGCAGTTTGATGTTGTTTTTATGTCGTTCTTTATCGCGTCGGGTTTTCTTTTCGATGCTTTTCAGCAGCGCCTTTTCCAGGTTCACGCCGGTTTGGTTGGCCAGGCAGATCAGTACCCACAGCACGTCGGCCATTTCTTCTTCGGGATCGGTATTTTCGCCCGGTTTAAAACTCTGGTCGCCGTATTTTCGGGCCATGACGCGTGCCAGTTCGCCCACTTCCTCGGTGAGGCAGGCCATGTTGGTGAGTTCGTTGAAATAACGCACGCCATAGGTGCGTATCCATTGGTCTACGTGTTGCTGGGCTTCGTCGAGTGTCATTTTATTCTTTGTTTTTAGTGTCCATACAAATGGTTACGGGGCCGTCGTTGAGCAGTTCCACTTTCATGTCGGCGCCGAACTCTCCGGTCTGTACCGGGCGTCCGCTTTCCGTGCCGAGGCGTTGGCAGAACGCCTCGTAGAGCGGAACGGCAGTGGCGTGGCCGGCTGCCCGGATATAAGAGGGGCGGTTGCCTTTTTTGTACGATGCCATTAGGGTAAACTGGCTCACTACGATGATTTCTCCGCCCGTTTCTACGATGCTTTTGTTCATTACTCCCGCCTCGTCGTCGAAGATACGCAGGCCGGCTATCTTACGGCACAGCCAGGCTGCATCTTCCAGGGTGTCGGCCTCTTCGATGCCTAATAAAATAAGGAGCCCGGGGCCGATACCGGCTTTACGTGCCCCGTTGATGGTTACGGAGGCGTGGCTGACACGCTGTATGACCGTTCTCATGGTTCGTTTGCTTTCGGTGTATTTTTATACAATATTCGGGAAAAAAACGCATATATGCAAGTCGTTTTCCATAAAAATCAAGAGACTGGAGAACGTCTTCCGCTCTCCGGTGTGGAGGTCTCGAAGGCCTGTTGGGGAATGATGGGGAGCGGATTTTTGAATGGATGTTTTCTTAATCGATTGTTATTCAATTCTTTTTGTGAGGGCTTCTTGTATAGTTTTGGCTTTGGAGGGGCCTACCAGTTCTGCCAGTTCCTCAAACGATGCCTCGCGGATGCGCTTCACGCTTTTGAACTTACGCAGCAGGGTGGTTTTGGTCACCCGACCGATGCCTTTTATGCTGTCCAGTTCCGATGCGATCTGGTGCTTGCTGCGTTTGTCGCGGTGAAAGGAGATGGCAAAGCGGTGCACTTCGTCCTGGATCTGGGTGAGGAGGCGAAACACGGGGCTGTCCGTTTTCAGGCCGATCACCGCCGGGGGAAATCCGAACAGGAGTTCGTTGGTGCGGTGGCGGTCGTCCTTGGCCAGGCCGGCTATCGGAATATGCAGATGCAGCTCGTTCTCGATCACCTGGCGGACCACTTCCATCTGGCCTTTTCCGCCGTCGGTGATGATCAGATCCGGCAGGGGCGACTGCTCCTCCAGCGCGCGGGTGTAGCGGCGGCGTACGACTTCCTGCATCGAGGCGTAGTCATCGGGGCCCGTGACCGTTTTGATGTTGTATTTACGGTAGTCGGCCTTGCTGGGCTTGCATTTTTTGAAGACGACACAGGCCGCTACAGCGTCACTGCCCGAGATGTTGGAGTTGTCGAAACATTCGATTTGCAGGGGCAGATTCTCTAGCTTCAGCTGGTTCTGTATCTCTTTCATCAAGCGTACGCTTTTCTGTTCGGGGTTCAGTTTTTCGGCTTGTTTCAAGCGGTCGGCCTTGTATTGTTTGACGTTCAGTTGCGACAGCTCCAGCAGTTTTTTCTTGTCGCCTCGCTGCGGTATGACGAACTCCGCATTTTCCAGATCCAAGTCCACGGGGAAGGGCACGATAATTTCTCGCGACTGGCTTTGGTAGCGGTTGCGCATCTCTGCGATGCCCAGTGTGAGCAGCTCTTCGGGCGATTCATTCAGCCGTTTTTTATATTCGAAAGTAAAGGCTTGGTTGATGCACCCGTTCGTCACGTGCAGGTAGTTGATGTAAGCGTTCTGCTCGTCGTCTTCGATGGAAAATACGTCGATATTGTGCAGGATATTGCTTACCACCTCGCTCTTGCTCCGATAATTTTCAAGCAGATCGTATTTCTGTTTGAGCAGTTGCGCCTCTTCAAAGCGCATTTCTTCGGCCAATGAGCGCATTTCGGCGAGTATCCTTCGTTCGATGTCCCCCGTATTCCCTTTCAGGATTTCTTTGGCTTCCTGTATGTTTTTCATATATTCCTCGTGGCTTTGGCGACCGATGCAGGGACCCATGCAGTTCTTGATGTGGTATTCGAGACACACGGAGAATTTGCCGTTTCGGATATTCTCCGGTGTGAGAGGCAGGTGGCAGGTGCGGAGCGGGTAGAGGCGTTTGATAAGTTCCAGCAGCGACTGGAGCGTAGGGTAATGGCTGTACGGTCCGTAGTAGGTGGAACCGTTGCGGGGAGTTTGTCTTGTCTTGAAAATGCGGGGGAAATATTCGTTGGTAACGCAGATGGAAGGATACGTTTTGTCGTCCTTCAACAGCACGTTGTAGCGGGGTTTATACCGTTTGATCAGGTTGTTTTCCAGCAAAAGTGCATCCGTCTCCGTCTTCACCACAACGTATTTTATATCGCGGATTTTGCTCACCAGCATAGCGGTTTTCCGGCTTTGATGCTCCTTGCTGAAGTAGGAATATACGCGGCGGCGCAGGTTCTTGGCTTTGCCTACGTAGATGATTTCGCCCTTTTCATCCAGATACTGATAGCATCCCGGGCAGTCGGGCAGATTCAGTACGATACCCTTTAAATAGTTTTGAAGCTCGTCTTTTGATTTTGTTTCCATATTCTTTGGGGAAGAAGAATCCGCATCCGCTGTTATGTGGCGGAGGGCATAACGGTGGATGCGGAATGTGATACGGATTTCCGGTGCCGGATAGGGATCGGGAGCGTGAACCGGAAAGCTTATTCTGTCGGTCGGAGGCGCTTTTTTATACTTTCAGCAAGATGCTTATTTCCGTCTCCGGGTCGAATACTTCGCGTCCGTTCAGACCTTCGCCGGTCAGTTCGATAATAAAGTTTATATAGGTTTTGCGGGGATGGAATTGCTGAACCAGGTTATAGGCGGCTTTCATGGAACCGCCGGTTGCCAGCAGATCGTCGTGAATCAGGACGACGTCGTTTTCGCCGATGGCGTCTTTGTGGATTTCGATGGTGTCCTTGCCGTATTCCTTCATATAGCTTTCCTGAAGCGTCTCGGCCGGTAGCTTGCCGGGTTTGCGGCACATCACAAATCCCGCGCCCAGTTTCAAAGCCAGTGCGGCACCTATGACAAAGCCTCGCGACTCGATACCTACCACTTTGGTTATTCCTTTGTCCTTGTAAATGTCATAGAGTTCGTTGACCATAATCTTCAAGCATTTTGGATTCTTGAACAAGGTACTCACGTCTTTGAACTGTATGCCGGGAATAGGAAAGTCCGGCACGTTTCGCAAATTTTTCAATAATGTTTCGTTATTCATAACCAGTCGATTAATTACTTATAGTTTGAGTATTGTTTCACGTGGAACGCATATACCCGATCAGCGTCCCAGAAGTACCAGCAATACGTTGATGTCGCTTGGTGAGACGCCCGGGATGCGTCCGGCTTGGGCCAGCGTTTCGGGATCGATCCGTTCCAGCTTCTGGCGGGCTTCTGTGGAAAGGGAGTGCAGATGGGCATAGTCGAACTTTCCTTTTATCTTGATGTTTTCCAATCGTTGCATCTTGTCGGCTATCATTCGTTCGCGCTCAATATATCCGTTGTATTTGATGCGTATCTCGGCAGCTTCCGTAATCTCCTCTTTTCGCTGTTCGATGGCATCCATCTCTTTTTTCAAGGGCACGATGTAAGGGCATAGTCCTTCCAGGGTGACTTGCGGTCGGTTGATTAGTTCGATCAACTTACATCCGTGTGCGAGAGGGGCGGTTCCCAGTTTTTCAAGTCCGTCATTGATTAATGCGGGTTTTACGGAGAAGGTTTCACAGAAACTGAGCAGGCGATTGATGTGTTCCTTTTTTCGAGTCCATTGGTTGTAGCGTACGCTGTCGGCCAGTCCGAGCCTGTAGGATCTTTCGGTGAGACGGGCGTCGGCATCGTCCTGACGTAATAAGATGCGATATTCGGCCCGGGATGTAAACATACGGTAGGGCTCGTCCACACCTTTGGTCACCAAATCATCGATCAGTACGCCGATGTATGATTCGTCTCTGTGCATGATGAAAGGATCGTTTCCGCTGCATTTCAACGCTGCGTTTATACCGGCTACTACACCTTGGCCCGCCGCTTCTTCATATCCTGTGGTTCCGTTGACTTGACCGGCGAGGAACAGACCTGCGATTTTCTTTGATTCCAGCGAATGCTTTAATTCGGTAGGATCGAAAAAGTCGTACTCGATGGCATATCCCGGGCGGTAGATGACAAGGTCGCGGAAAGCAGGAATCTTTTTCAAGGCTTCGATCTGGATGTGCATGGGCAGGCTTGACGAGAAACCGTTGAGGTAATATTCCTGTGTGGTTTCGCCCTCCGGTTCGAGAAAGAGCTGGTGTTGCTCTTTCTCGGGAAACGTGACAAGCTTGGTCTCTATGCTCGGGCAATAGCGCGGTCCGATACTTTGAATCTGTCCGTTGTAGAGCGGTGAATCCGGTAGTCCGTTACGGAGAGTTTGGTGTACGTCGGGATTGGTGTAGCACGTCCAGCAGGGCAGTTGCTTCAGTCTTCTCGGTTCGCTGATGTAGGAGAAACGGTGGAAATCGTTTTCTCCCTCCTGGATGTTCATGTCTTCAAAGTGAACGCTGCGTCCGTCGATGCGGACGGGGGTTCCCGTCTTCATCCGTCCTTGCGTCAGCCCGTGCCGGGTGAGGGATTCGGTAAGGTGGTACGAGGCCGGTTCGGCCATGCGCCCTCCCGGCAGCTGGGTACGCCCGATGTGCATGAGGCCGTTTAGAAAAGTACCGGCGGTGAGGATGACACATTTTGCGCGGAAGTCCACGTCGAGGTAAGTTCTTACTCCGGTCACTTCTTTGTGCTCCACCAAAAGCTCTTTCACCTGGTCCTGCCAGATGTGCAGCCCCGGAATGTTTTCCAACACTTCACGCCACGTCCAGATAAACTTGTTGCGGTCGCACTGAGCGCGCGGACTCCACATGGCCGGGCCTTTGGAGCGATTCAGCATGCGGAACTGGATGGTGGTGCGGTCGGTCACCCATCCTGTGTATCCGCCCAGTGCGTCGATTTCGCGTACGATCTGCCCTTTGGCGATTCCGCCTATGGCCGGGTTGCAACTCATTTGAGCGATTTTGTTCATGTCCATCGTGATCAGGCAGGTTTTGGCGCCCATCTTTGCCGCCGCCGCCGCCGCTTCGCATCCGGCGTGGCCTCCGCCAATGACGATTACGTCGTACTTAAAATCCATATCCAATTTTGTTCTTGTTGATTTCTTGTTGCAAAAGTAGTGTATTTTTGGGAATATATTCATGTATTTCTTTGCTCAATCATGGAATTCGTTTAAATTTGCACAATATTAATTAACGTACATAAATATAAAAAACTTTATAAATCAATTTAATAATTTAATTTCAATCATTTATGTGGTTATGTGATTCATCTATTGGTAGGAAAGTGGTGATGTCCCTCACGGGCCTAGCCCTGATCCTGTTCCTGACGTTTCATGCGTCAATGAACTTGGTGGCCCTCTTTTCGGCGGAAGGCTACAACATGATTTGTGAATTCTTGGGCGCCAATTGGTATGCCGTTGCGGCAACGCTCGGCTTGGCTGCTTTGGCTGTCATTCACATTCTCTATGCGTTTTGGCTGACGATGCAGAACTATCGGGCGCGCGGTAAGGATCGTTACGATGTGACGGACAAACCGGCCAAGGTGGAATGGGCGTCGCAGAACATGCTGGCCCTCGGAGTGGTTATTGTTTTGGGACTGCTGCTGCATCTGTTCAACTTCTGGTACAACATGATGTTTGCCGAACTGTTGGAACAGCCTAAGATGGGCGGTCTTCACGCTACCGACGGCTACGGTTACATCGCGCAGACATTCGGCAATCCGGTGTATGCCGTTCTTTACATCATCTGGCTGGGAGCATTGTGGTTCCACCTGACCCACGGTTTCTGGAGTGCCGTACAGACTTTGGGCTGGAACGGTAAGGTCTGGTTCTGTCGTTGGCACGTGATCAGTATGGTATATTCCACCGTACTGGTGCTGATGTTCCTGGTTGTAGTGCTCAAGTTTGCTCTTTGCGGCAGTTGCTGCTAGTATCAATTCATGAATCCTCAATAAAGAAAAAAGTATTATGGCTACAATAGATTCAAAAATTCCCGAAGGCCCCGTGGCCGAAAAGTGGACCAATTATAAAGCTCATCAGAAGTTGGTGAATCCGGCTAACAAGCGTCGGTTGGACATCATCGTGGTAGGAACGGGACTGGCCGGTGCTTCGGCCGCTGCGTCGTTGGGCGAAATGGGTTTCCGTGTGTTCAACTTCTGCATCCAGGATTCCCCGCGCCGTGCGCACTCCATCGCTGCACAAGGCGGTATCAATGCTGCTAAAAACTATCAGAACGACGGCGATTCCGTGTATCGTCTGTTCTACGATACGGTAAAAGGCGGTGACTATCGGGCCCGCGAGGCCAACGTGTATCGTTTGGCCGAGGTTTCCAATAGCATTATCGATCAGTGCGTGGCCCAAGGAGTTCCTTTTGCCCGCGAATACGGTGGTATGTTGGCCAACCGTTCGTTTGGCGGTGCGCAGGTGTCCCGTACGTTTTACGCCAAGGGGCAGACCGGTCAGCAGCTTTTGCTGGGAGCTTATTCCGCATTGAGCTGTCAGGTGAACGCCGGAACGGTGAAATTGTATACTCGCTATGAAATGATGGAACTGGTGATTGTGGACGGTCGTGCACGCGGTATCATCGCCCGTAACCTCGTAACCGGAAAGCTGGAGCGCTTTGCCGCCCATGCTGTGGTGATCGCCACCGGCGGTTACGGCAACGCCTATTTCCTCTCTACGAACGCAATGGGATGCAACTGTTCCGCCGCCATGCAGTGCTACCGTAAGGGCGCTTACTTTGCCAACCCTGCCTACGTGCAGATTCACCCCACCTGTATCCCCGTACACGGCGATAAGCAATCCAAACTGACGCTGATGTCCGAATCATTGCGTAACGACGGTCGTATCTGGGTGCCCAAGAAGTTGGAAGATGCCAAGAAACTGCAAGCCGGTCAAATCAAGGGTAGCGATATACCCGAGGAAGACCGCGACTACTACTTGGAGCGCCGCTATCCGGCTTTCGGTAACCTGGTGCCCCGTGATGTGGCCTCGCGTGCAGCCAAAGAGCGTTGCGATGCCGGTTTCGGTGTGAACAATACCGGTCTGGCCGTGTTCCTCGACTTCTCCGAATCCATCAACCGTTTGGGCATTGACATTGTTTTGCAGCGTTACGGCAACCTGTTCGACATGTATGAAGAAATCACCGATGTAAACCCCGGTGAACTGGCCAAGGAGATCAACGGCGTGAAGTACTATAACCCCATGATGATCTATCCGGCTATCCATTACACGATGGGCGGTATCTGGGTGGACTATGAATTGCAGACCTCCATCAAGGGTCTCTTCGCCATCGGTGAGTGTAACTTCTCCGATCACGGTGCCAACCGTCTGGGTGCTTCCGCTTTGATGCAAGGATTGGCCGACGGCTACTTCGTGCTGCCTTACACCATTCAGAACTATCTGGCCGATCAGATTACTGTGCCTCGTTTCTCCACCGACCTGCCTGAGTTTGCAGCTGCCGAGAAAGACGTTCAGGCACGTATCGACCATCTGATGAATATCAAGGGCAAGAAGTCTGTGGATTCCATTCACAAGGAACTGGGACACGTGATGTGGGAATACGTCGGTATGGGGCGTACGGCGGAAGGATTGAAGACCGGTCTGGCCAAGCTGAAGGAGATCCGTAAGGAGTTCGAGACCCAGCTCTTCATTCCGGGCGCTGCCGAAGGCGTGAACATCGAATTGGAAAAAGCCCTTCGTCTGAACGATTTCATCACGATGGGAGAACTGATTGCCTACGATGCCCTGAACCGTAACGAAAGTTGCGGCGGACACTTCCGTGAAGAATACCAGACTCCCGAAGGCGAAGCCCTGCGCGACGACGAGAATTTCTTCTACGTGGCATGCTGGGAGTACCAGGGAAGCGACGAAAAGGCTCCCGTACTTTATAAAGAGCCTCTCGTATACGAAGCCATCAAGGTGCAGACACGTAACTACAAGAACTAATTAACCGGTTTGTTCAACGATAAAAGAATAAAACAATGGATAAGAACATTTCATTTAAGTTAAGATATTGGCGTCAGAACGGACCGAAAGACAAAGGTCATTTTGACGAGCGCGAGATGAAAGATATTCCCGGCGACACTTCATTCCTTGAAATGCTGGATATATTGAATGAGGAGCTGGTGAATGAAGGCAAGGAACCCTTTGTGTTCGACCATGACTGCCGCGAGGGTATATGCGGTATGTGCTCACTGTATATCAACGGCACGCCGCATGGAAAGACAGAACGCGGTGCCACTACCTGTCAGCTCTACATGCGCCGTTTCAAGGACGGTGACGTGATTACGGTAGAGCCTTGGCGTTCGGCCGGTTTCCCCGTCATCAAGGACTGTATGGTGGACCGTACGGCATTCGACAAGATCATGCAGGCCGGCGGTTACGTTACCGTACGTACGGGCCAGCCGCAGGATGCCAATGCCATTCTGATTCCGAAGCAGAATGCCGACGAAGCGATGGATTGTGCCAGCTGTATCGGTTGCGGCGCTTGTGTGGCAGCCTGCAAGAACGGTTCCGCCATGCTGTTCGTTTCTTCCAAAGTCAGCCAGCTGGCTTTGCTCCCTCAGGGACGCCCCGAGGCCGCTCGTCGTGCCAAGGCGATGGTAGCCAAGATGGACGAACTGGGCTTCGGTAACTGCACCAATACGCGTGCCTGCGAGGCTGTATGTCCCAAGTGCGAGAGCATTGCCAACATCGCCCGTCTGAACCGTGAATTTATCAAGGCTAAACTGGACGATTAAGTCCATGCCCGGAGCCTGCGGGGTGCAGGCTCCGGGAGTTTGATACTCCTTAATCACTCCCGCCGCGAAGTCCTTTGCGAACTGCGGCGGGATTTTTTTGTTTTTTCATGTATGAAAGCACCATTTGTGGTGCGCATCTCGTTTTATTCCGGTGCTCACCACGTTTCACTGTGTTGCTCACCCCGATAATTTTTCTTGCTCATCCCGTTTTTCGATCACCTTGTTTGAGCTTTTCCGCTTCGAAAAAATCATAAATATTGTCGGAAGAATAGCGGAAAAAGGGGTATATTTGTGGCCTATCATTGTTCACCTTTTAATGAAAAACAGACGAATGAAGAGCAAAATAAGCCTTTTGACCAGCTTTTTAATTTGTTCGCTGGCCACTACTGCGCAGATACGATGGGGCGCATGGGAAGCGTGGGGCGAGCAGACGGACGGAACCTATTGCAATCCGGTGGTGCCTGCCGATTACAGTGATCTGGACTGCATCCGTGTAGGCGACGATTATTATGCCATCAGTTCTACCATGCAATTTTCACCCGGTATGACTGTACTTCACTCACGCGATCTTGTGAATTGGGAGATTGCCGGACATGCCGTGCCCGATCTTACGCAGATTTCGCCGGCTATGGGATGGCAGCGGATGGATCGTTACGGGCGCGGTATCTGGGCCGGATCGTTGCGTTATCACAAAGGGCGGTTCTACGTCTTTTTCGGAACGCCCGATGAAGGATTTTTCATGACCTCGGCCCCTGCCGCCGAAGGGCCGTGGGAGCCGCTTACTCCGTTGTTGGCCGAAAAAGGGTGGGACGACTGTTCGGCTATTTGGGACGAGCGCGGGCGCGGATGGTTTGTAGGTACACATTTTGCCGACGGCTATAAGACGTATCTTTTCCGTATGGCCGAGGACGGACGAAGCATCGACCGGCGGAGTGCCCGGCTCATCAACGAAGGAAACCATCGCGAGGCCAGCAAACTGTTGTATCATGATGGATATTACTATCTGATTTTCAGTGAACATCGCGACGGCATAGGCCGCTATGTCATGGCGCGGCGCGATAAACGCATCACCGGGCGTTTCAAGGAAGAACGGCAGTTGTTGTTGCCTTGTCGCGAGGCTAACGAACCCAATCAGGGAGGTATTGTAGAAGGGCCGGACGGTCGATGGTATTTCCTTACACATCACGGCTCGGGCGACTGGAGCGGTCGCATAATCAGTCTTTTACCGGTGGAATGGCGCAACGGATGGCCGTTGATGGGCGATACGGGCGGAGGAGTGCCCGGAACGATGGTATGGCGAGCACCGATGCCTGCCTTGTTACAGGAAAAACTTGGTATGCAGCGAGGTGATGACTTTGAATCTTCCTCGCTGGCTTCCTGCTGGCAGTGGAACTATCAGCCCCGTGCGGATAAATTCAGTCTGACGGAACGACCGGGATGGCTTCGCCTCTATGCTTTCCGTCCGTTGGCCGACGACCGTTTGCTGAAGGCGGGCAATACGTTGACGCAGCGCGTGTTCCGCAGTGCGTGGAACGAGGTGGTTGTTCGTATGGATATCAGCCGTATGGCCGACGGACAGCATGCCGGGCTTTGTCATTTCGCCCAGCATTCCGGGGCGCTCGGTGTGGTGCACGAAGGGGGACAGGTCCGTCTGGAGCTGCGGCGGGACGATCGTACCGAGCCGGGTCCGTTGCTTACAGGTCCGTATCTCTGGCTGCGCTCTACGTGGGGGCTCGACGGCTTGTCTCATTTTGCTTACAGTACCGATGGACGGAGTTTTACGCCTTTTGGTGATTATACGCTGTCGTGGGGCTTCTACCGGGGCGACCGTATCGGGATATATTGTTATAACAATCGGTCGGAGAGCGGTTATATAGATGTGGATTATCTGCATTATGATATGAAAAAACAACGCCCGGAGAATCCTTTCGGGCATTCCTTGGTGCCCGATATGATTGCCGATGCCAGCATCCAATGGACGGACAGTCTGTTTTATTGCTACGCTACCACCGACGGGTATGGCCAGGGGCTGAAGACTTCCGGGCCGCCGGTGGTATGGACGTCCAAGGACTTTGTGCACTGGCAGTTCGACGGTACCTGTTTTCCGTCGGCCGACGGGCAGAAATATTGGGCGCCCAGCAAGGCCGTTGCCGCCAACGGTCGCTGGTACATTTATCCTACCGTAAACGGTATCATGCACGTGGGCGTGGCCGACCGGCCCGAAGGTCCGTTCCGGCTGGCTTGCGGCGAGGACAAATTCGTGCTTCCGTATGCTGCGGCATCCACACTGATTCAGGAGGGCGACCGTCAGGGCATCGACGCCGAAGTGTTTGTCGAGGACGGTCAGGCCTATGTCTTCTGGGGGCGGCGTCATGCGGCGCGTCTTACTCCCGATATGCTGAAGGCCGATTCCATCCGTACGCTGGAGACCCGCCGCAAGGAGTACTCCGAAGGTCCGATTTTCTTTAAGCGCAACGGTATTTATTACTACCTTTATACCATCGGCGGCGACGAACGCTATGAATATTATTACATGATGAGCCGTCATTCGCCCTTCGGCCCCTACGAGACACCGGCACAAGACCGTGTCTCAACCACCAGCGTGGCGCGTGGTGTGTTCGGGCCGGGGCATGGCTGTGTGTTCAACGTGGGCGACGATTATTACTTTGCTTTTCTGGAGTTTGGCCGTAACAGCACCAATCGGCAGACCTACGTGAACCGTCTGCTGTTTAACGAAGACGGAACGATTCGTCCCGTAGAAGTATCCCTCGACGGGGTGGGGGCGTTGCAGCCTGTTGCGCAACGTTCGCCCGTATCGGTAAAATGGTCTTCGGCTTCTTCCGTCTGTGCTCCGCAGTCGATCCGGCATTTCAAGGACGAGCGGTGCCGGCGTACGGAATATTTTATGCCGGAGTTTGCTTTCGACGGTGCCAACGGTTCGCGCTGGATGGCTGCCGAAAACGATTCGGCGTGCTGGCTTATGGCCGATTTGGGGACGGTGACACATGTGGGCAGCAGTGAACTTTGTTTCGTGCGTCCCACACAAGGTCATGCCTATGTGCTGGAAGGTTCCGTCGACGGTCTGCATTGGCAGCGTTGCGGCGGACAGGAGGCCACACGCCGTCAGTCGCCCCATACCGATGGGATCGGGCGTGATTTCCGTTTTCTGCGGGTGAATATCACACAGGGAGTACCGGGAGTGTGGGAATGGCGCGTTTACAAGGAATAGAATCAGGACAGTGCTGTGAGGCGCTGCTTACACCTGCTGCTGTTGTTTGCGGTATTCCAGCGGTGTCAGTCCGGTGATGCGTTTGAATTGTGCGGTAAAGTAGGATTGATTGCTGAATCCGATTTGTGAGGCGATTTCTTTCACAGACAGTGAGCTGGTCAGAAGCAGGAGTTGTGCCTGTTCGATGCGTTTGTTCAGGATGTAGTCCAATGGAGTTATGCCCAGTTCCCGTCTGAACAGACGGATGAGACTGTCTTTACATACTGCCGCCTGCTTCGCCAGTTCGTCCAGCGGTAGCGGGATGTTCAGATGCTGCCGTATGTAACGCTGTACGCGTATGAGACGGTCATCGTTGCTTGTGTTCTGCAATATGGCCTGGTTGTAGAATCTTGAGATCAGCATCATGAGGATTGCCTGTGTTTCGTATTGCTGCCGGTTGCTTTTCTGTATGAAGCGGTTTACAGCCTCGTTGATGGCGTGTTTGTTGTCGTAAGTCGAAGGTGTCGACTGGCGTAGTTGACTGTGCGGATTGATGTCTGTCAGCCGGCGAATCAGTCGGACCGCTTCTTCGTCGGCCTCCAGTTCGAAAGGAAAGATATGCTGCTCGTAAATGTTCTGTCCCTGTATGGTCTGGTCGAGGATGTGTATGTAATAATGTGTAAAGACGCCCGTACAGGTGTCGCTGTGTTGGGTGAAAGGCGGAATCATATACAGATGGCCGGGCTTGAGGGTGTGCTCCACACCTTGCAGGTTTACCGTAGCCTGTCCGTGTTCTACGTAATAGATGCGCAGAAAGGGGCTGCAAAGGCGCGGGAAGTTCCAGTTGGCATTCATTTCTATGCGTCCCACGTTTAATAATATCAGAGGGAAGTACATTCTGTTTTCGTACATCGCAGTCTCAAGCGTT
>CAJUDC010000053.1 GCA_910584955.1 uncultured Paraprevotella sp.
GATGATACGAGGCCTTGAGCGCTCCGGTGCTGGTCTGTAGTACTTCGCTCATTTCTTCGTATTTCATTTCCTGAAAGTATTTCAGTGTAAATACCAGCCGTTGCTTCTCGGGCAGTCGGGCTATTGCCGTCTGAAACTGTCGTTCGGTCTCGTCTCCGTCAAAATATTTATCTGCGGTAAGGTGGGATAGGGCCGGTAGTTCGGCATCTTGATCCAGGCTCACCGTCTGTTTCTGTTTTTGAAGGAAGTTGAGGGTTTCGTTCAGTGCGATGCGATAGAGCCATGTGGACAGTTTGGCGTCGCCGCGAAAGTCTTCCAGATGGGTCCATGCTTTGAGAAAAGTGTTCTGAAGCACATCGTTTGCATCGTCGTGGGAGTACACCATGTGGCGTATTTGCCAATATAGTTGTTGGTTATATTGACAGACGATTTTCTCGAAGGCTTCTTTTTGCCGTTCGGGTAGTCGTAAGAGTTCGGTAATATGTGCTTCGTTGTAACGGTCCATCTGCATGCCGGTTCATGGTTTGGATGAATATTTTGCCGGATGGTTTAAAAGGCGTTCAGTTTTTGTTGCAATACTTCATCGTATCCGTATGAATCGGGGAATGTTTCTAGTGCGCCGTTGGGAGAGGGATATACGGTGTAGTAGTGAATGAACACGGGTATGGTGGGTGAGAAAGGATATACGCTGATTTTTTTTCGGTCGGGATCTTGCTGCTCTTGCCGTCCCTGTGCTGTCAGAGGAGGTAGGTCAATGGCGATCCGCATCCGGTCGATGACGTCCGGCTGAGGCTCGTTCATCAGGAATATGGCTAGATCCAACGGACGTTCCACCCGTACGCATCCGTGGCTTATCGCCCGTATTTTTCGGGTGAAAGCCGAACGATTGTTGGTGTCGTGCAGAAAGACGGAAAAATTGTTCGGGAAACGGAATATCATGCGTCCCAGTGAGTTGCCTTCTCCTCTATCTTGCCGTAGGGTATACTTCCCGCTTTTCAGCTGGGCTGCACTTAGCTCGGTGGGATCCATTTCTTCTCCGGTTGCTTTGTTGAGGATGCGGATGCGGTTTCGTTCGAAGTAGGTGCTGCTGCCGGCATGACGTGGAGCAATCTCCCGCTTGATGATGCTGGTGGGAATGATCCAATAAGGATTGAACTCAACTCGGTCGATAAGACTGTATAGCAAGGGCGTTTTATGACGGAGATCTCCTCCGCATACGCGCATACGGAGTATTTCTTCCTGTTCTTCGTTTACGGCCGTAAGCGTAAAGCCTGCTATATTCACCCATACATATTTCCCGGAAGGCTGGGGGGTGCGCCATCGGCTACGCTCCAGATTAACCAAAAGCTTTTGGGATTGTATGAGGGTGTCGCTGCCGGATTGATAGGCTTGCAGCAGACGTCGGTACACGGGATGGGTGGGTTGTATGCCGGTCAGAAAGTTGGTAAACCGTTCTTGACGGATTTGTTGGAGGGCTACATGAACAAACGAGTCGGTCGCCGTTTCTGTTGGGATGTCGAACAAACGACGATAGGGCGCGTTTCGGGTGGTATCGGTCCGTTCCAGCCGGTTAAAACAGGTGTAGGGATTGACATAACCGAATCGTTGGCCGCATACGTAGCGGAGATAAGCCTGTGTCAGGTTGAACTCCACCCGTGCGGCGACGGTGTTGATGCTTTCGTCGGGAGAGAATCGCAAACGACGGAGTTTTTCTAGATCGGCGGTAATTTCGTCTACGTGGAAACTGCTTTTTTTCAACCCCAATGCCGGCGTTTGTGCCAGCCACGACAACAGGGTGTCGGCTCGGGAACCGGCTCCCATCCGGTCTATCCAGAGAAAGGCGCCGTGCCGGTTATAATAGTTGCGGGTAAAGGCATCGGCATACATGCGGATACCCTTTTGGGCGCTCAGGCGATGTATTTCGCTACGGATACGAGCGCTGTTCAGCATATATTCGGAGACTTTCCATGCCTTGAAGTCTTCCGCTGAGAATTCCCGTATCTGTTCGTGTTGTTCTTTACGGCAACCGACAAACAGACATAAAGCAATAAGAAATGTGATGTAGAAACCGTATTTCATGGGACCGTTTACCGGATGGAGATCTTGCGCACCACTCTATCCACCTTCAAGATATAACATCCTTTGGGTAAAGATAAACTGATTCTTTTATCTGCACTGTCGATACGGTAAGAGGCGATTTTCACGCCCGTGAGGTTGTATATTTCAAGCACGGAATTACTGGCGTTTGTCACGCGGACTGAAGGCCCGTTTACAACTATGGTGACATCGGACACTTCGGCCTCAATGCCGTCTTTCTCAGCCTGTGCGCATACGGCCTGCGGGCTTCCCCACAAGGTAGCGACAAGAGCTAAAAGACCTAATTTTTTTACCATAATCGTATTTTCTTTTCTATACCAAGCAAATGTAGTGCTTTTTTACAGAAATCCCAAATATTGGCGTGTGAAAAAATCTTTTTTCTTTGATTATAATGTCAAAACCATGCCTTCAGTGGCCAAAAGGGTGTGCGGAAAGACGGAACGGGCCTCTTCCAAGAGGGGTGTTTCGTCTTCATAACGGGCTGAGAAATGCCCGATACACAATCGGCCGGCCCCGCAATCGCGGGCTTGTATGGCTGCTTGTCGGGCGGTGCTGTGGCATGTCTCTTGGGCACGCAAGGCGTGTTCTTCCGTAAAGGTGGCTTCGTGGAACAGTAAATCCACCTTATTTATATAAGGAAGCAACTGAGGGCTGTAAAGCGTGTCCGAGCAATAAGCGTAGGAACGGGCGGGGGCTGCGGGACGTGTGAGTCGGTTATTGGCTATGACTGTGCCGTCGGGCGTCGTCCAGTCGGCCCCGGCCTTGATGCGGTTGATTTCATAATCCGGTATGTGATAGAAGTCAATCATCTCGCGCCGGATGTGGGGGAGCGACTGTTTCTCCGTAAACAGAAAACCGCAGCAGGGGATGCGATGGCGGAGCGGGAGGCTGTGGACAGTGACGGAGCGGTCTTCGTAAATGAGCGAGTGGGTTTCGGTATCAATGGCATGCAGTGCTATCCGGTAGCCTACATTCTGGCAAAAGGATTTTTGTAGGGTATCCAGAAAGGTCTCCAATGCAGCCGGAGCGTGTATGTGCAGGGTTGCCGTACGGCCTAGCAGACTGAAAGTGGATATCAATCCGGGTAAGCCGAAACAATGGTCGCCATGCAGGTGGGAAATGAAGATATGGTTCAGCCGATTGAATTTCAGCCGTGAACGACGTAACTGGAGTTGCGCCCCTTCTCCGCAGTCTATCATGTAGAGTTTGTCGCGCACGTTTACGACTTGCGAAGTGGGGAAGTGCCTGGTAGTGGGCAGAGCCGACCCACATCCTAAGATGTTTATCTCGAATTTTTCCATGATCTGTCCGGTTTCGGAGTAACGGTTACGGTATGTTATGATTGGTATAAGACGGGAAAAGAAATCGGATCGTTCGTTCTTTCCGCCGGCAAATGTACAAATAAAAAAAGAGCGGTGAAACATTCACCGCTCTTTTTCCTGATATGATATGCGATTATTCGCCTTTCTCCATTTGAGCTTTCAAAGCTGCCAATGCGTCGATGTCGCCCAATGTGGTGGAAGCAGCCTGGTTCTGAATAGCCGGAGCCTCGTCTTTCTTGTTCGACTTCTTTGCGGTAGCCGCTTTCTTTGCCTCTTTAGCCTCTGCGCGCTGAACATCTTCGAAGATGCGGCTGTGAGACAGGATGATGCGTTTGCTCTCTTTGTTGAATTCGATTACCTTGAACTGAAGCTTCTCGTTCAACTGAGCCTGGCTTCCGTCTTCTTTAACAAGATGTTTCGGAGTGGCGAAGCCCTCTACGCCGTATTCCAGCTGGATGACAGCCCCCTTGTCGAGCATTTCCACAATCGTACCTTCATGGATGGAATCCTGTGTGAACACGGTTTCGAACACATCCCAAGGATTCTCTTCCAGTTGCTTGTGACCCAAGCTTAAGCGGCGGTTCTCCTTGTCGATCTCCAGTACTACTACATTGATATTCGTGCCGATCTGCGTGAATTCGGACGGGTGCTTAATCTTCTTCGTCCATGACAGGTCGGAGATATGGATCAAGCCGTCTACGCCTTCTTCGATCTCTACGAACACACCGAAGTTCGTGAAGTTACGAACGCGGGCTGTGTGCTGAGAACCCACCGGATATTTGGTTTCGATGTTTTCCCACGGATCTTCCTTAAGCTGTTTGATACCCAAGGACATTTTGCGCTCTTCGCGATCCAAGGTCAGGATAACGGCTTCTACTTCGTCGCCCACTTTCATGAAATCCTGAGCGGAACGCAGATGCTGGCTCCATGACATTTCCGATACGTGGATCAGACCCTCCACACCGGGAGCGATTTCGATGAAGGCGCCGTAGTCTGCCATGACCACAACCTTGCCGTTTACTTTGTCGCCCACCTTCAGGTTGGGATCCAATGCGTCCCAAGGATGCGGAGTGAGCTGCTTCAGACCCAATGCGATACGCTTTTTCTCATCGTCGAAGTCGAGGATAACCACATTGATCTTCTGGTCAAGCTCAACCACTTCTTTCGGATCGCTTACGCGGCCCCATGAGAGGTCGGTGATATGGATCAAGCCGTCAACACCACCCAAGTCGATGAATACACCGTAAGAAGTGATGTTCTTGACCGTACCTTCCAGTACCTGACCCTTTTCGAGTTTGCTGATGATTTCTTTCTTCTGCTGTTCCAGTTCGGCTTCGATAAGAGCCTTGTGGGAAACAACGACATTCTTGAATTCCTGATTGATCTTTACAACCTTGAATTCCATAGTCTTGCCTACGAATACGTCGTAGTCGCGGATAGGCTTAACGTCGATCTGCGAACCCGGCAAGAAGGCTTCTATGCCGAATACGTCTACAATCATACCACCCTTGGTGCGGCACTTGATGTAGCCCTTGATAATTTCTTCTTTTTCCAAAGCCTCGTTTACACGGTCCCAAGAGCGGGTTGCGCGGGCTTTCTTGTGCGACAGTATCAACTGTCCTTTTTTGTCTTCCTGATTTTCGATGTACACTTCTACGGTGTCACCGATTTTCAAATCGGGATTGTAACGGAACTCACTCATCGGAATGATACCGTCGGATTTGAAGCCGATGTTAACAACAACTTCGCGTTTGTTCATTGCAATGACCGTTCCGTCAACAACTTCGTGGTCATTTACATTGTTCAGCGAGCTTTCGTAAGCTTGTTCTTGAGATTCGCGGCTTACCTCGCTTTTGGCATCACCTGAAGCGTATGCTTCCCAATCGAAATCGGCTAGAGGTGCAACGTTTTTGAAATCTGCCATTTCAGTTAATTAATTGTGAATAAAATAATTAATAATGTTGGACATTATGTTGATTGTAAATCGCCGCAAAAATACGATTTTTTTTTCATAAAACCATCCGATTACCTCGTTTTTTTGGAGAATGGCTGAAAATAGGTTTTCGGGCTGCTATTCGGGAGGCGGTCCCCTCGCGCGCGTACATTATATTATTATATAGAAGAGAGCGAAACGGAAGAAATAGCGCTCGTCAACGGGGTGCCCGCTTCCTTGAAAACGGGGTGCGCACCCCGTTGAAATGTGGCCTAGGCCACGGTTTGACGTCATGCTCGCCCCGAAAATCTGTGGTGCGCACCCCGTTTTTGTAAGATCTTGCCGCTTTTGTAATGGCTTGAAAAAAACTCCTCCTGCCGCGTTGCAGGACGAATCTGCGCGGCGGCGGGAGGAGGCCATCGTGTGTTATTTTGTGTTTGAGTTGTGTCGTGTGTTCAATACGCTTGTTCGTGCACTCCTTTCACAGCCCGTCCGCTGGGATCGTTCATGTTCCTGAAGGTCGCGTCCCACGCCAGTGCTTCGGCGGTCGAACAGGCTACGCTGGGCACGCTGGGCACACATCGCGCTGCCGAGGCGCTGGGGAAGTGCTCTTCGAAGATGCTGCGGTAGTAATATTCTTCTTTGTTCATCGGGGTGTTGACGGGGAAGCGTTCGGCGGCGTGTGCCATCTGTTCGTCGCTGACCTGTGCGGAGGTAATCCGTTTCAGTGTGTCTATCCAATTGTAGCCCACGCCGTCCGAGAATTGCTCTTTCTGCCGCCAGGCTACGCTTTCGGGCAACAGGTCGGCAAATGCTTCGCGCACGATGCGTTTCTCGATGTTCTTCCCCGGACACATTTTGGCTGCGGGCTGTGTGCGCATGGCAATGTCGAGGAATTCTTTGTCGAGGAAAGGCACACGACCCTCCACGCCCCATGCCGACAGGCTTTTGTTGGCACGCAGGCAGTCGTATAAGTGCAGCTTGCCCAGTTTGCGCACAGTCTCTTCATGGAAAGCTTTCGCATCCGGTGCTTTGTGAAAGTAGAGATACCCGCCGAAGATTTCGTCGGCGCCCTCCCCGCTGAGTACCATTTTAATTCCCATGCTTTTGATGACGCGGGCCAGCAGATACATGGGCGTACTGGCCCGTACCGTTGTTACGTCGTACGTTTCGATGAAGTATATCACATCCCGAATGGCGTCCAGGCCCTCCTCTATCGTATAGTTGATCTCGTGATGGACGGTCCCGATATGATCGGCCACCTCGCGGGCCTTGGCCAGATCGGGCGCTCCTTTCAAGCCTACGGCGAAGGAATGTAATTGCGGCCACCAGGCTTCGCTGGTGCTGTCGGTCTCCACACGTCGGGTAGCGAATTTCTTGGCGATGGCCGAGATCACGGAGCTGTCCAGACCGCCTGACAACAGTACGCCGTAAGGGACGTCACTCATCAGTTGCCGGCGTACGGCTTCCTGTAGTCCCACGCGCAGTTCGTCCGTGGAGGCGGGATTGTCTTTCACGTTCTCGTAGCGGAACCAGTCGCGGGTGTACCAGCGTTTCATCACGCCTTCCCTGCTGTGGTAATAGTGTCCCGGAAGAAACGGTTCATATTCGTCACAGAATCCTTCCAGTGCTTTCAGTTCACTGGCTATGCAAAGGGTGCCGTCGCTATGCCGGCCGATGTACAGCGGAATAACGCCGATCGGGTCCCGTGCAATGAGAAACTCATCTTTTTCCTCGTCGTACAGAGCAAAGGCAAAGATGCCGCTGAGATCTTCCAGAAAGCCGATGCCTTTTTCCCGGTATAGGGCCAGGATCACTTCACAGTCCGAACCGGTCTGAAACGAATAGCGATCTTTCATACGTTCCCGTATGTCCCGGTGATTGTATATTTCGCCGTTTACGGCCAGGATGTGCTTCCGATCGGGACTGAACAGAGGTTGCTTGCCGGATTGAGGATCGACAATGGAAAGACGTTCGTGGGCCAGTATGGCGGTTTTTCCACAATAGATGCCGCTCCAGTCGGGACCGCGATGCCGTATTTTCTGCGACATTCTCAAGGCTTTCCGGCGTAAGTCTTCGTTTTGTTCCTTGATATTAAAAATTCCTACGATGCCACACATAAGTTATGTTTTTGTTTATGTTTAAATTCTTTTGTCTTGTTTTATTTTGCAAATGTAGATAAAAAGATAATATAATCAAATTATTTCTTTCTTTTTGTTTTGGTAAATTGTGTATTTGGTGATATTTTGATAGTTCCTCTGTTAAGAGGAAAACTGTTTGGGAAAAGCGTAAGGAAGCTTGCTTTTCTGCACAGAGAGCGATAGGGAAGGGGCGTTTTGCGGGCATTTCCGAAGTAGTCCGTTCGAACGGTTTTCCGGTACGGGGGCAACGGTTTGCCGGGGTGTCATTCTGTTGTGAAAATGCTTTTCCCGGGATAATTTAATAAGTGGAAAATGGCCCGGACTTTGTTTTTTGTTTGTATCTTTGCCTTGGAATAATCTAATAAAGCGAATATACAATGAGAAAGATTAAGTGTGTGGGGATACTGACTTCGGGAGGAGACGCTCCGGGGATGAACGCTGCCATACGTGCCGTAACCCGCTCGGCCATAGCCTCCGGTCTTCAGGTGAAAGCTATCTACAGAGGATACGAAGGTTTGATTAATAACGAAATCAAGGAGTTTACAACGGAGAATGTGAGCAACATCATCCAGCGGGGCGGTACGATACTGAAGACGGCGCGCAGTACGGAATTTCTGACGGTGGAGGGACGGAAACGGGCTTACGATAACATGGTGGAGCAGAATATCGATGCACTGGTGGTTATCGGCGGAAACGGTTCGCTGGCCGGTGCGCGCATCTTTGCCGAAGAATACGATGTGCCCTGTATCGGACTGCCCGGTACGATAGACAATGATTTGAACGGCACGGATTCAACGATTGGTTACGATACGACGTTGAACACGATTATGGAATGTGTGGACAAGATCCGTGATACGGCGACTTCGCACGAGCGTATCTTTTTTGTGGAGGTTATGGGACGCGATGCCGGTTTCCTGGCTCAGAACAGTGCGATTGCCACCGGAGCCGAGGCGGCTATTATACCGGAAGATTCCACCAATGCCGATCAGTTGGAACAGTTCATCGGTCGGGGTATCCGCAAGAGTAAGAACTCCAGTATCGTGTTGGTATCGGAAAGTCCTAAATGCGGTGCCATGTACTATGCCGAGCGGGTGAGGAAAGAATATCCCGAGTACGATGTGCGGGTGTCTATCCTCGGTCATTTGCAACGAGGCGGTTCGCCCAGTGCCAACGACCGTATCCTGGCTTCCCGGCTCGGGGTAGGTGCCGTCCAGGCCTTGAAGGAAGGACAGCGCAATGTGATGATCGGTATCCGCAACGACGAAGTGGTTTATGTGCCTTTCTCGAATGCCATCAAGAGCAACAAGCCCGTGAAAAAGGAACTTATCGACGTGCTGGGCATTCTGTCCATCTGATATATACGCTGCCGGATAGCGGTTAAGCCTATAAAAAGATCCGTCCTGAGAGCTACCCCCTCAGGACGGATCTTTTTATAGGCCCGGCGGAAGAACGCCGTTAGTGTCCGAACCTTACTTTTTGGCCGTCCACGATGTACAGGCCTTTTTTCGGAGCGGTCACTTTGCGACCGGTCAAGTCGTAGATGGTGCCGGTCTGGGGGCGGATTGTCCCGTCGGTCGTGATGTGATCCACAGCTGTTCCGTCTTCGCCTAGCGTGAAGTCGGTCACGCGGTTGCTCATTGTATTCAGCGCACGCACGTCGGCGGATGTCAGTTCCCGGTCGTATACCAGCAGATCGTCCATCATTACATCGGCCGATCCCCAGAATGAGCCGTAGCCCAGATACAGATACGGAGCCTTTCGGACGAAGTCGAGCATACCGCTGTAGTCGAAGTTCTTCGGCGTGCCGCCCGTGCTGGCGTCGAAAGCCATGTTGTTCTTTCGTATGCCGTTGACGTATAGCTTGCAACCGTTCTCTTTCGAGAAGGTAAGCGTCACCAGTGTCCATTGTCCCACGGGGATATAGTCGCACGTGGCTTTGGAGGGATGATTCACGTCGAAATAGTTGCCGCGTCCGTCGTTGTAGCCGATGTACGAGTTACCCGTGAGGTACAGACGGCTGCCGCTGTTGGCCGGTTCCGTGGGATTGTAAAAACACCAGATGGCATCCCAGGCATTGTCGTCCGTGCGATTCACCCACAGGGAGATGGAGAAACCGTCGGGGCATTCCGTTCCCCGGAGGGGGTTGACGAAGCGCGTGTAGCTGCATGAGTTGGCCCCCGGATAACCGAAATACTGATGGATCACTTTGCCGAAGCGCGCCACATCTTCCGTCAGCGAGGGCCGCGTGCCGTTGGGCTGGCGGAACATTACGCCCTGTTGTGCCGTATTGTAGGCGTTGACGAACTTCTCGTCATCGAAGTTATAGTATGCCTTGATGCCGCTCAGGTAGTCGCCGGACGGGATGATCTCGCGGTTGGCCGTCACGTGGTAGGTCGTTTGCCAGAAATAAGGGCCGCAGGCGATCCGTGCGGTCAGGTCCACCGGCACGTTCTCTTCGGCGGGAGCATATTTGCCGGTGTTCGAAATGATGTCCGGTCTGCTGGAGCCCCATTCGATGGTGGCTCCGTAGCGCATGGGGAGGTACAGGTCGAGGTTGCGGCTCACGACGGCTCCGTTCTTCACCGGCAGTACGGTGTTGTTCACGTTGTAAGCCACGGCATATTGCGGATCCATCTTGCTCCCCCATACGTTTACGCCGTCGGCACTAGCCGCCGTGAAGCAGAGTGTCTTTATGGTGGTCGGGTCCATCATCTGTTCCGTCACTACGCCTTTGAACACGCTGCCGTTCAGTGTGAGGGTGATGTACGACGTACCCGGTTCCGTTTTCCAGCTTCCTTTGTACGCCCCCTCTATGCTTCCGTTCGCGTGCAGGGTGACGGTGACGGGATGTATCTCCTCGTAGTTCGTGTGATCCATGCGGTATTTATGCCACAGCAACTGGTATTCTCCCTGAATCTGCTGCGGTGAGAAACGCTCGGTGGCGGCGATGTCGCTGTCGGTGACGCGCTCGCCTTTGTATTCGTAGGGGGCGCATACCAGCCAGCCGTCCTTGTTGGTGAACAGTTGGTGCACACGCACCTGATGGCCGGCCGTTCCGTCGTTGAATTTGGTGTGATACACCACGAATGTCCGTCCTTCCTTGTCGGTAATGGCCGAGTTGTGTCCTTGTGCGCATTCGCCTACGGTCATACCGCCCCATTTGTAGCTGCCCATGATCTTTTCGCCCCGGTTGGTGGCGGCGTCTGTTCCGAAGTTCTTCTGCCAGCCCGTATACACGGCGTTGGTTCCCTTGGCGTCCGTGTAAGGGCCGTCCGGGCGCAGGGAGCGGAACACGCGCATCTCATAACCGCCGTCGGGGGCGTATCCGCCGTAGGAGAGGAACAGATAATAATACTTTCCGATGTGTTGTATGTAAGGCCCTTCGCCGGACACGTAATATCCGCCTGCGATCTTCTTTCCGAAGTACGGGTCGACGGTTACGGAGGCTCCCTTGCCGTCGTAGTCGCTGCCGTAGGTCACGGTATAGTCTCTCAGTCCCGTCTCGTTGTCGAGCCGTAACATATAAATACCGCCCGACCACGAACCGTAGGCCATCCACAACTGTTCCTCTTCATCGTAGAACACGCACGGGTCGATGGCATGCGGCCAGAATGTGCCCCATTGTCTGCCTTTGTTGTAGCGGGCGGGGAGGGAAGCCTGTGTTCCCAGCACGATTTCCAGGTCGGTGTGACGGTAAGAGACGCGTTCGTCCGTATCGTTGTTGAATCCCGTAAAGACCACCGGTCCTTGGTATACGTAAGGTCCTTCGGGGTGTTGTGCGGTGAGCAGTACGATGCAGGAATTCCATACCGGCCCGTTCAGGCTCACGTAGTAGCACCATTTGCCGAGCGCGGGGTTGTACACGACGTCGGGGGCCCACATGTTGCCGGCCACGCTCCAGGGCGCTTGGGTCTCCGGATCGGGCAAGGCGCAGTTCCATGCCGCAGCGTCGAAGTTTCCGAAATCCACTTCCCTGATCTCGCCGTTGACGCGCGCCTTTACCCGTCGGATCTGCTGGGTGCGGAAGGCTTCGTTGTAGCTCGCCTTCACCGTCTGTCCCTTGTCGTTTACGATGCCGAACAGGCCGCTCGTCGGTTCCTGTCCCGTTACCCACGTCCAGTTGCGCAGGTCCGTGCTCTTGGCAGTGGCCATGTGAGAGCCGAAAATGTAATATTGTTCGCTTGCGGGATCGTATACGACCGAGGGATCGTGTACGCTGGTCCATGCGTTGTTTACAGTCTTGTACAGGTTAAACGCCTCGATGGAGGAAATTTGTATGCTGTCGGTCCCGGAGGCGGTTGGTACGGCCCGGCCGGCGGTTGAAACAGACAAGGCCGCCGATAGGGTCAGGCTTTTCAGGTAAAGACGGATTTTCATAAGCTATAAATAAGGTTGATAGTCAGTGCAAATGTAACGGTTTTCAATGGAATAACCATAATGATGAGTGTAATTTTTACAATATTTCGGGACGAAAAAATGTAGCGAAGTGCGGCGATAATGAAAATGACGGTTTGAACCGTACGGATCAAGGCTTGTTTTTTATAAATCACGGTTTGTTGTGTGCAAATTGCCTCGCGGTCTGCATTTTTCGACGGATAGATCCGTTTTTTGTTGGGTGGGAAATATAGGTTTGCGGGCGGGATGAGGCAGATTGAGGCGGTGGGAAAAACGGGCGGTTTTCCGTAGGACCGAAAAAAGAAAACGAACGAATCGGACGGATATTTGAATTTGTTTTTATAATTTTGCAGGCTCAAAGACAAACCAATATTATACGACTTATGGGAGGTTTCTTCGGCACCGTTTCCACCCGCTCCTGTGTGGCGGACCTGTTTTACGGAACAGATTATAATTCTCATCTCGGAACGCGGCGCGGCGGGTTGGCTACCTACAGCCCGGAACATGGCTTTATCCGTTCCATCCACAATCTGGAAAATTCATATTTCCGCACCAAGTTCGAACCTACGCTCGACAAGTTTCACGGGAATGCCGGTATCGGCATCATCAGCGATACGGATGCGCAGCCGTTGATTCTCAATTCGCATCTGGGGCGTTTTGCCATCGTCACCGTCGCCAAGATTGTAAATATCGACGAGCTGACCGACATGCTGTTGCAGAAAAATATGCACTTTGCCGAACTGAGTTCCGGCAAGACCAACCAGACGGAGTTGATAGCCCTGCTTCTGATTCAGGGCAAAACGTTTACGGACGGTATTGAAAACGTGTTCCGTCATATAAAAGGTTCGTGTTCCATGCTCTTGCTTACGGAAGACGGCATTATTGCCGCCCGCGACAGTTGGGGGCGGACGCCCATCGTGGTGGGGAAGAAAGACGGGGCGTATGCCGCTACGAGTGAGTCGACCGCTTTCCCGAATCTGGACTATTCCACGGAGTATTATCTGGGGCCGGGTGAGATTGTCAGGTTGCGCCCCGACGGCATGGAGCAGTTGAGAAAGCCCAACGAGAAGATGCAGGTGTGCTCTTTCCTGTGGGTGTATTACGGGTTCCCGACTTCTTGTTACGAAGACCGTAATGTAGAGGCGGTGCGTTTTGCCTGTGGAGAGAAGATGGGTAGCAGAGATACGAATCGGGTGGATTGTGTGTGCGGCATTCCCGATTCGGGAATCGGGATGGCATTGGGTTATGCAGCCGGCATGAAAGTGCCCTATCAGCGCGCTATCTCGAAATATACGCCTACCTGGCCGCGCAGTTTTATGCCCAGCAACCAGGAGATGCGTTCGCTGGTGGCGAAGATGAAACTTATATCCAACCGGGCGTTGCTGAAGGACAAACGGGTGCTTTTCTGTGATGATTCCATTGTACGCGGTACGCAGTTGCGCGACAATGTGAAAGTATTGTTTGAGGAGGGCGCGCGCGAGGTGCACATGCGTATCGCCTGTCCGCCGCTGATCTACGGTTGTCCTTTTATTAACTTTACGTCGTCGAAGAGCGACATGGAACTGATCACGCGCCGGCTTATCAAGGAGTTCGAGGGCGACGAGAATGCCAATCTGGAGAAGTATGCCACGACGGATTCGCCCGAATACAAACGGATGGTGGCAACGATTGCCGAACGTTTCGGGTTGTCGTCGTTGCAGTTTAACACGCTGGAGAATCTGGTAGAAGCCATCGGACTACCCAAATGCCGTATCTGTACGCACTGCTTCGACGGGAGCAGTTGCCATACCTTGGAAAAGCAGGCGGAGGAATAAAAAGATGCGTGGCGGTCTCGAAAGGCCGCCACGCATGGTTTTTAGGGGCTGTATCCCCGTTATAAATCTTTAAGCAACAGATCTTCGGAAAGAAACGCCGGGCCGGAACGTAATGCGTTGACGCGTTCCCAGATTTCCCGGGTGCCTTCCGGGCGTGTGGCAAAACGCTCGTTGCCGTATGCGTCGATGCGCGAAAGCACCGTGTTTACGGTCAGGCGGTTGATGTCCTGTGCCGGCATGTAGCCGGTTTGTTTGGCCGACGGATCGTGAATCTCCGTGAGGATGTGTATGTCGCATAGCTCGCCCAGCAGGTTGTTGACCAGATAGGCCGGTATGCTGCATTCGGCGGCCAGTCCCTGGGGGGTGTAGGCAATGATGCCCTTTTCATACCGTTTGCACACTTTGGAGGCGATCTGAATCATCAGGAAGTCGTGGTACCGGCGACTGATATTGCGTACGCTGCGGGCGGCCCCGTACTCCTTTACGTGTTGGTTGGCATAGCTGAGCACAGCTCCTATGAGGCAGATGTTCCATGAGATCTGCAACCAGAGCATGAACATGGGCAGCGCGGCAAACGAACCGTAGATGGCGTTGTAACTCGACACCCATATCTGCGAATGAATGTAGAAATACTGGACGGACTGAAAGGCCATGCCGGCCAGCAGCCCCGGTCCTATGGCGCAGGTGAACCTCACCTGAGTATTGGGCATGTACATGTAGAGAGCCGTGAAAGCCAGGCCGCTGAGCAGGTGCGGGCTGTAGGTGAGGATGGCACGTACGGTGGAGCTCAGCACCAGATAGTCCGGCAGACTTTTGGCTATGGTCACCATGAAGATGGAGAAACCGCTGGTGACCACAATCAGTACGGGCAGCAGAATAAACACGCTCAGATAGTCGGTGATGCGCCGGTAGATGTTGCGCGAATTTTTCACCTGCCATATTGAATTGAAGGAATATTCGATATTGCTGGTCAGTTGGATCAACGTGTAGAGGAGCAGCAGCAGCCCTACGCCTACGAAGATGCCGCTTTGGGTGTGCTCCAGATACGAGTTGATGAAATCCAGGATGATGCTGACAAACTCCTGGTTCATACTAAGCCGTTCCCTGATTTCGTTCTCGATCAGGGTGCCGTAGCCGAAGCCGCGTCCGATGGCGAAGATAATGGCCAGAATGGGAACGGTAGCCAGAATGGAAGAGTAGGTGAGAGAAGACGCCTGGTTGGAGACGTTGCCTTCCAGGTAGGAATCTACGGCCAGTACGCTGCGTTTCAAAAGGCCGATGCCCCATTTCTTGAATAACGGGAGTTTTTTTTCGTCGATACGCCACAGGCTTTCGGAGAAGAAGTGTTGTATGCTTTGAATACTTTTTTTCATAAATACCTCCTTACCTTATTAT
>CAJUDC010000054.1:0-2349 GCA_910584955.1 uncultured Paraprevotella sp.
CGTAACAATTAAATCGGTTCGAGCAAACGGATTGGCTGCGAATTTGAGGTATAAAGAAGAGCGATCAGCAAATAAAGATACCATCCCCATCCGTCTGTTGCTTCATCGAACGCTTCCAGATGAATGTCGGTGCACAGAGCCAATAACATACAGGAAGGAAAAAACGACAGGGCTTGAAAACGCAAAGGGAACACAAGCCATCGGCTGATCAGTATCTGCACCAATAGCAGAAACAAGGTAATCAGCACGGCGCCTCCCAAAGGGGCATAGGCAGTCTGTCCCTGCGAAAGTACGCGTTGTGTCAGCGCCAGCAGATCGGCCTGAAATAAATATAAATATAAAAAACTGAACAGCACGAAGAGAAAACCGCAAACAAGCCGAAACACTTGTGCGGTCTTCTCTCTATAAGAATTGATATACATCACCAACGTTTGTTTTTACGATTCACATCGACTGCGACCTGCCACACACTAAAGCCACTCCTCTTTCTTTTTTCTTAATACCATTGCAGAACGAGCCGGCAAATAAAGCTTCAGCCAACCTTTCCCATCCCGGGCCAGCAACGGATCGAAATTTGTAAAGTGACGAACCGAATCATCATTCAGTCCGCGTCCGCCGTAAGCCACAGCATCGGTATTCAGCACTACATCATACGCTCCCTGCCCGACCATGAATCCGTAATCGGTATAGGAACGGTTGTAGCTAAAGTTAAACACAAACACCAGATCATTGCGGCGATAGGCCAGCACTTGATCTCCGTCGTTATGCCAAATCTCGACAACAGGGGACTTCTGAATATTCTTTTCCCCTTTTATCAATTTGATCATGGCTTCATCAAAATCTCCCAGATAATGGAAGCAAAGCTCTTTATTATCTACCAGGTTCCACTGCCGACGGGCGTATTTATAGCTCCATCCGTTGCCTTCACGAGGAAAATCAATCCATTCGGGATGTCCGAACTCATTTCCCATGAAATTCAGATACCCTCCATTGATAGTGGATGCCGTCAACAGACGTATCATTTTATGCAAGGCTATGCCACGCTCTACCGTATAGTTCTCGTCTCCCTTTTTAAAATGCCAATACATATCGGCATCTATCAGACGGAAGATAATCGTCTTGTCGCCCACCAGAGCCTGATCGTGACTTTCGCAATACGATACGGTCTTCTCATCGGCCCGACGGTTCGTTACTTCCCAAAACATGCTGCTGGGCTTCCAATCTTCGTCTTTAAGTTCCTTAATGGTTTTGATCCAGTAATCGGGAACATTCATCGCCATACGATAGTCGAAACCGTAACCGCCACTGGCAAACGGAGCTGCCAGGCCCGGCATACCGGACACTTCTTCCGCAATGGTTATGGCCTTGGGATTCACCTCATGAATCAACTGGTTGGCCAATGTCAGATAACAAATGGCATTGTCGTCCTGCCCGCCGTTGAAATAGTCGCCATATCCGCAGAAAGCCTCTCCAAGACCGTGGCTGTAGTAGAGCATGGACGTGACACCATCGAAACGGAAGCCGTCGAACTTATACTCCTCCAGCCAGTATTTACAGTTTGACAACAAGAAGTGCATGACTTCGTTCTTGCCATAATCGAAACAAAGGCTGTCCCACGCCGGATGTTCATGCCGGTCGCCCGGGTTAAAATACTGGTTGGGATCGCCGGCAAAATTGCCCAGCCCTTCCATTTCGTTTTTCACCGCATGCGAATGCACGATGTCCATAATGACCGCTATCCCCATCCCATGAGCTTCGTCAATCAGTTGTTTCAACTCCTCAGGAGTGCCGAAGCGACTGGAAGCGGCAAAAAAGCTCGACACATGATAACCGAAACTGCCATAATACGGATGCTCCTGTATAGCCATGATCTGAATGCAATTATAACCGTCTTTGGCAATACGGGGCAGCACATTATCCCTGAATTCATTATACGTACCTACCTTCTCGGCATCCTGCCCCATTCCGATATGACATTCATAAATCAGCAAAGGCGAAACGGAAGGACGGAACTTCGTTTTCTTAAATCTGTAAGGCACTTCCGGTTCCCAAACCTGTGCGCTGAATATCTTCGTGTTTTCATCCTGCACCACCCGGTTGGCCCAAGCCGGAATGCGTTCGCCCTGTCCTCCTTTCCAATGGATCTTCAGTTTATACAGATCGCCATGCTTCATAGCACCTCCACGGAGCTTTATCTCCCAGTTATCGCTGTTCTTAAGGCGTTTCAACCGATACTTCGGATTTTCCTCCCAGTTGTTGAAGTCACCTATCAGATAGATATCCGTAGCATTAGGAGCCCACTCCCGGAAAACCCATCCTTTGTCCGTACGGTGCAATCCGAAATACAAA
>CAJUDC010000054.1:2383-14956 GCA_910584955.1 uncultured Paraprevotella sp.
CCCGTTACCGGTAAGTTCTGCTATTTTATCCAGCGCATGTTGATGCCTCCCGTTAATGGCCTCCGCATAATCAGCCAGCCACGGATCGTTTTTTATTAATTTCAGAACCGGTCTTCCCTCCGTTCTTTTTTCTTTCTTAGCCATATCGTTATGTATTAAAAGAGATTGGTGTTTCTATCTGTCGCCAATGCTATACCCGGACTTTGAATATAATTTTCCGAAGCCCGTCGGAAGAGATCGCCGGTGCATGGGCGTCTTCGGGGAAAAACACCGCAAACATTCCGGGCTTCATGGTGACATATTGCTGTGCCGGTTCGGTATAAAACGAAATATCGTCCGCCTCGTCATAAGGCGCTTCGGAAAGACCGTTCAACGGTGCGTATCCGATTGTCTCTTCAGCCGTAAGGGGAATCTGAATATCTATCATCTGCCGATGGGTTTCCAGACGGGCTTCCGTTTTCCCTTTGGGAGCGGCTTGAACGACATTGGCGAACAAATCATCACCGGACAACTCTATTTTACCACAGGGTAGCGCCTGCAAGTCATGCGTACCGACAAAAGCAACAACTTGTGAAAACAAGGGATTCAAGGCCTCATAACGGCACAGGTTTTCAATCGTATCTATAATCATGGCATATACAATTAGGTTAATCTACATGTGCCACAAATATAAATAAAAAAAGTCATTAACTAACTAAAAACCACATCAAAAATTAGTCTCTTTTATTTTTTCAAGCAAATAATCGTGTAAAAAACCGTTGGAGGCCAATACCTGCCTGCCGTCGTCCCAATGCGCTCCCCCGCTAAAGTCCGTGACCCGACCGCCGGCCTGCTGCAGAATCAGCGAACCGGCTGCTATGTCCCACGGCCCCAGAAAAGCTTCGATGCGTCCCTCAAACCTCCCGGCGGCTATATAGCATAACTCCGCTGCGGCGGCGCCCATCAGGCGCAACCCTCCCACACTGCCGTATAACCGGTCGACCAAGGGTACAGCCAGCGAACGATAGGCATCGGAATTGTACGGAAAGCCCAACTCGATAAAAGCGTCATCGGGCCGATCCACCGTGCTCACCCGTATCTCCTTTCCGTTCAAATATGCTTTCCCGCCTTTGCATGCCCAGTATAATTCGTCGCGACAACACTCATACACCACTCCCAACAATATTTCCTCCCGGTTCCGCAAGGCTATGCTTATACAATAAGGTGCATTGTCGTGAATGAAATTGGTCGTTCCGTCCAGTGGGTCCACCAACCACCACAAATCCTCGTCGCCATGGGAGCCGCTTCCTTCTTCAGCAATAAAACCCGCCTCCGGCAACAACTCGTGCAAACGGGTTACGATACGTTTTTCGGACGTCTTGTCTACATACGACACGTAATCATGCGCCCGTTTTTTCTCCACCCGGCCACGCTCAAAAGAGCGGCATTCCCGCCGCAGGAACTCACCGGTTTCCACCGCCAGTTCCTTCACCGGTTCTATCAGATCTTCCCACTTCATATTCATTTATTTATCAGGCACTCCACGCGTATATGAGCCTTGACGGATAATGTTTCCGTTACGGTCTTTCTCTACAAACTTACCGTGCTTCTCATTATCCTTGAACGATCCTTCGAAACGCACTCCGTCTTTGTTTTCCATGATGCCGGGACCGTTCTTCTCACCGTTCTTAAAAGTGCCCTTGAACTTTGTTCCGTCTACCATCCGCAGCACGCCTTCGCCGTCCATCAGGCCGTTGCGCCATTGTCCCTCATACACATCCCCGTTGCTCCAGACGTACTTCCCCTGTCCGTCGCGCTTATTGTTCTTCCACGTGCCGTTATAGGAAGCGCCGTTGTGCCAGGTAAAGATTCCCGGACCGTCCTGTTCGCCGTTTCTGAAATGGCCTACATATTTATTGCCGTTGGCAAACGTGAAAATGCCTTCACCGGTACGTTCGCCGTTCACATAATCTCCCTCATATTTATCGCCGTTGTGGAACGTGTAAATACCTTTACCGTTTTGCACATCGTCCGTCCAGTCGCCCACATAAACGTCTCCGTCGGCATAAGTGAATGTCCCTTTTCCGCTACGCCGGTTGTCTTTCCAAGTCCCTTCGTAACTGGAGCCGTCGTTCCAGTCGAATTTTCCTTTCCCGTTTTTTTGGTCATTCTCCCATTCTCCGCGATAGTAAGCGCCGTTGGCGTAGGTATAAGTACCGTAACCTTCGCGTTTGTCTTCCACCCAGTTACCGATATAGACGTCTCCGTTGTAATAGCGCATCGTCCCCAGCCCATGCTGGAAATCACGGAACCACAATCCCTCATACCGGTTGTTGTTCATGAAATAGTACGTGCCTTTGCCGTGCTGCTGGTCCTGAAACCACTCGCCTTCATACTTTTCCCCGTCGGGAAACAGGTAAACACCGTAGCCTTCACGTTTCCCCTTGACATAATTTCCCTCATACCGATCGCCGTTTTTATAAACGGTTACGCCTTTTCCGTAAGGTTTCCCCTTGAACAGTTCACCTTGGTATTCGGCTCCGTTCTTGAACGTATAATTTCCGATACGTATCTGCTGGGCCCGGACCGCCAACGTAAAAAAGCAAGATAACAGGGAAACAAAAATATATCTAAAAGTCATGTATATACGCTTTATGTAATTTCTTTCAAAAATATAACAAAAGGCGCATATACACAAACTCTTTAAAATTCTTTAAGGCTTTTGAACGCGTCGCACATCATTCGGAACGACGCTTTAAAAACTGTTCGGCCCGCTGCAAATCCTCGGGCGTATCGATGCCGATGGTTTCTATACGGCTGATTCCCACCTTGATGGTATAGCCGTTCTGCACCCAGCGCAACTGTTCCAACGATTCGGCTATTTCCAGATCAGACTGTGGCAGAGCCGTTATCTGGCGCAGCACCTCGGAACGATAGGCATACAGACCGATGTGTTTATAATAAGTATGGTGCATCATCCATTCACTACGGGGATAGTTGCGCAGATAGGGGATCACCGAGCGACTGAAATACAAAGCCCGCATCCGGTTGTCTACCACCACTTTCGGACTGTTGGGATTCTCCAAAGCTTCGATGCCTTCGGCTTCCGTGAAAGGTTTTACCAGCGTGGCGATTTGGGTTTCCGCATCGTCAAAACAGGCCTTCACCGCTTCCAGCTGTTCGGGATGGATAAAAGGTTCGTCTCCTTGTATATTTACAATCACTCCGGCCTGACTTCCTGTTTTTTCGTAGGCCTCGAAACAACGGTCCGTACCGCTCTTGTGATGCGTTCCCGTCATGACGGCTTTACCGCCGAAAGCCTGCACGGCGTTCATGATTCGCTCGTCGTCGGTGGCCACCACGGCGTCGTCCAGTACTCCGGCCACTTGTTCGTATACCCGTTGCACAACAGGTTTCCCGCCCAGCATGGCCAACGGTTTTCCGGGAAAACGGGTGGAACCGTAACGGGCGGGAATGATACCGATAAATTTCATTGTCTGCATTTGCTTTTTATGATTTACTTCTGACAAAGATAGCAATTAAAAATAAAAATCACTCCATCCCGCCCCACTCTTCCTTTGAAAAAATTGCAAGGCGTCCTTATTTTATCTTACTTTGCATCATCATATTTCGCAAAGCCGATGAGAACAAAATGTCTGTTATGCCTGGGAACAAACACGAAACCGGAAGTTTATCTGCCCGCCGCACGACGGTTGCTACAAGAAACGTTTCCCGACATTCGCTTTGCACCCGAGGAAACAACGCTCCCTGTCAACTTCCCTCTGCCCACGCAGTTTGTCAACCAAATGGCGGTGTTCACCACTGCCCGACAGATGCAAGAGGTCAACACGCAGCTGAAAGACATCGAACGGAAATGCGGACGGACGCCGGAAGACAAACAAAGGGGGTGCATTAAAATAGACATCGACCTGATGCAATACGGCGATTACCGGACAAAGCCGAACGAAATGGAACGCGAATACATAAAACGGGGCATTGATTTCTTATTCCGTCAGGAGGAAAGGTTATAGAGACTTTATCCTACTACGTATCAACCGTTTATCCCCACATGAAAAGATCATCGGGAATCCCGCAAAACGGGGCGAGCGCCACGATAAAACGGGATGCTCACCACGTTCGATCGTGGCCTAGGCCACATTTCATCGGGGCGAGCACCACGTTTTCACGCAGCCCAGATAAACGCAAACAACTAACTATCAAATAAATAAAAACAGACACCGCAAATACGAAAAACGATCGGCAACATATCGTTCCGTCGAGTTCTTCCGATAAATCCGTTTCCGTTCGTTTATTCCACCGTTTTTGCGTATATTTGTCATCTTATTAGAAATAAACAATGGGTATGAAACGAACAAGTATAAGAAAGATAGGCGTCATTATCGCATGGGGGGCCTTATGCGGAGCCTGCGATACGATGATCTCTCAGAAAGTGGCTTTCAAAGAGCTGGAATACGAAAAGAAAGCATCTTTGCTGCCTCCTCGGCGAAAACCGAACTGCAAGATAGACATCGAACTGGAATATGCTACCGTTCCGAAGGAAACCGCGCGTAAGATCAACGCCGAGATCATCAGACATATCTTCCATTACGAAGGCCTGCCCCTCCGCACGGTCGTCGACTCGTTCGCGCGTCATTATATCCGCAACTATCGGGAGGAGGTCATGCCCATTTACGAAGCCGACAGAGAGCACGACCCGGAAACAGCAGACTGGTATGACTATTCCTACACCCTGAAAGGAAGCGAAAAGGGAGAAAGACGAGGGTTCGTATGCTACGAACTGGAATTGGAGCGCTACGAAGGCAGCACACAGAGCCTGCGCAACGTTTACGCCTTGACCTTCGATGCCCGGACGGGTGACAGAGTGTATTTAAAAGATCTCTTCATCCCCGGAAGCGAAGCGGCCCTAAACGCCCTGCTTCTGGAAGCATTGATGCAGGAGTACGGCTGCAACACCAAGGCCGAACTGCAGGAGCAGGGCTTCCTGCTGCTCACGGACATGTACGCCACAGAGAACTTCCGCATGGGTAAGCGTGAAATGAAATTTATCTACCAGCCTTCCGAAATCGCTCCCTCCGAACAGGAGGAAATCATTGTGGAAGTGCCCTACACCCTGCTGACCGACTTGTTCAAAAAAGAAAAATAGAAGCACGACGATGGAACAAATACTTGCTTATTTTCCCGATCTGACAGACCGGCAGAAAGAACGCTTCCGCGCACTGGATGCCCTCTATCACGACTGGAACGCCAAAATAAACGTCATCTCACGCAAAGACATCGACAACCTGTACGAACATCATGTGCTCCATTCGCTGGGCATTGCCAAAATCATCCGTTTCCGTCCCGGCACCGAAATCATGGACCTAGGCACGGGAGGAGGCTTTCCGGGCATTCCCTTGGCCATCCTGTTCCCGGAAACACGTTTCCACCTGGTAGACAGTATCGGAAAAAAAATAAAAGTATGTACCGAAGTGGCCCAGGCCATCGGACTGGACAATGTGACGTTCCGTCACTGCCGGGCGGAAGAGGAAAAACAGACTTTCGACTTCGTGGTGAGCCGGGCCGTAATGCCCCTGATGGACTTGATCAAGATCGTACGGAAAAACATACGAAAGGAAGCGCAGCACAATGCACTGCCCAACGGACTGATCTGCCTGAAAGGCGGAGAGCTGGAGAACGAAACGATGCCGGTAAAGCACCGGGCCAGCCTGTTCTCCCTGAGCGATTACTTCAAAGAGGAGTTCTTCGAAACCAAAAAAGTCATTCACGTATCTTTATAAAATCCATCGGACATGCTGAACATCAAAACCTTCCAGGTAAACATGATTGGTGAGAACTGCTATGTGGTGAGCGACGACACGCGCGAAGCCGTCGTTATAGACTGTGGCGCCAGTTCCGCACACGAAGAAAAAACCATAGCGGACTATATCCAGGCAGAAGGACTGCAAATCAAACATCTGCTATGCACACACGCACACTTTGATCACATATTCGGAGTGCCGTTCATAGCCGGAAAATATAACGTAAACCCCGTTTTCCACGAAGCCGACCGCCCCTTGTACGACAGCATGCCTTCGCAGGTAAGGGATTTTATCGGTACTACCTACGACCGGATACTCCCGCCGCCGGCAGGCTATGTAACGGACGGGGACCGGATCACCTTCGGCACACACACTTTTGAAGTCATCCATACACCGGGCCATTCACTGGGCGGCGTGGAATATTATTGCAAGGAAGAACAGATATTGTTCAGCGGCGACTCGCTGTTCCGCTACAGCATCGGACGGACGGACCTGCCGGGAGGAGATTACCGGACGCTGATAGAAAGCTTGACGAACCGCATCCTGACACTGCCGGATGACGTGACGGTTTATCCCGGCCACGGTCCGACAACCACCATCGGCGAAGAGAAGAGAGAAAATCCCTACCTGCTCTGAATCCCGCATACAGCCCTATAGCGTATGCCCATGCCGAGCGTACAAAAAAAGCTCTCCCCCGACTCACGTCGGAGGAGAGCGACAACACAAACACAAAATAAAACACGACAAATCTCGTATGTACCGGCTCGTTCAATCCTTTCGGACTGACACATTCTCCTGGTATTCACATAGTAAGAGAATCACCGAATCCGGTCATAGAGGCCGGCACCGTGAAAGTGCCGGCAAATTTTATTTATTAATAATCTTTATCTCAAAATCACATGATGCCTTTCTCACGAAGAGCGCACTGCCATTTCCATGCCGTAGCCAGCACCTCCTCCAACGGAGTATCGGCTTTCCAGCCTAACACTTTATTGGCTTTGTCCACATTGCCCCATACCTTCTCAATGTCACCGGCACGGCGTCCTACGATCTGATAGTTCAATTTCACGCCGGTAGCTTTCTCAAAGGCATTGATGAGCTCCAATACACTGGTACCCTTTCCGGTTCCGATATTGTAAACTTCCACCGGCTCCTCCGTCTTGTCTTCCATAATACGTGTCATGGCGCAGACATGGGCCTTGGCCAAGTCTACTACATAGATGTAGTCACGGATACAAGAACCGTCGGGCGTGTCGTAATCATCACCGAACACACTCAGTTTCTCACGGATACCCATAGCCGTCTGTGTCAGATACGGAATCAGATTCTGAGGCACGCCATTGGGCATCTCGCCGATAATAGCCGTCGGGTGCGAGCCGATGGGGTTAAAATAACGCAACAGAATGGCCTTGATAGGCGAGCCGCTGTTTACGGTGTCGTATATAATCTCTTCGTTGATCTGCTTGGTATTTCCATAAGGGCTTTCCGCTTTCTTGATCGGGGTTTCCTCGGTAGCGGGCAATACGTCCGGCTGCCCGTAAACCGTGCAGGAAGAAGAGAAGATAATGCCTTTCACATCATACTTAGGCATCAATTCCAGCAGATTCACCAGAGATATGATATTGTTACGATAATACAATAAAGGCTTTTCAACACTTTCACCGACAGCCTTGCTGGCGGCGAAATGAATGATTCCACTTATCTTGGGATATTTTTTAAACACAGCTTCCGTAGCCTCATAATCGCGCAAGTCCACTTTCTCGAATGCCGGACGGATACCGGAAATTTTTTCGATACCGTCGATAACGTCTTCGCGGGAATTAGAAAGATTGTCTACAATAACCACATCATAACCGGCAGCCTGAAGCTCTACGGTAGTGTGCGATCCGATGAAACCGGTACCGCCTGTAACCAAAATTGTTTCTTTCATTTCTTTTATTTGTTGTAAGGTTCTTTAAAAAAGCAAATATAAGAAATAAATAGATATTCCGAATAAAAAAGCTAAAAAATATTACAGAAAAAAGCCCGGAGCTTTGTCCGGGCTTTTTATATATACCAAAAACAGATCGGCTCTTACTGAGCGAACAAGGCCCGCAAGCCGTTGTCAACACCGCTGAAGCCCATAAAGGCCATTGCCAGCAGACCGGCCGTAACCAAAGCAATGCTCATCCCTTGCATCCCCTTGGGAACGGCAGTCATGGAAAGCTGCTCGCGGATACCGGCAAAAATGATCAAGGCCAGTCCGAAGCCTAATGCCGTGCTCAGCGCATACCAGATACCCATCAGCAGATTGAAGTCTTTCTGAATAACCAGTATGGCAACACCAAGCACCGCACAGTTGGTCGTAATCAAAGGCAGGAAAACCCCCAATGCCTGATACAAGGCCGGAGACACTTTTTTCAGAATGATCTCAACCATCTGCACCAAAGCCGCAATCACCAGAATAAAGGCT
Source organism: uncultured Paraprevotella sp. (assembly GCA_910584955.1). Taxonomy (GTDB): domain Bacteria; phylum Bacteroidota; class Bacteroidia; order Bacteroidales; family Bacteroidaceae; genus Paraprevotella. The sequence continues at coordinate 10,634 of CAJUDC010000054.1, forward strand.
ATAGTCTGCAAATAGCCCAAGCCATACGGATCAAGCACAAACTTCTGCAAGCAATAAGTCACCAGCGTAGCCAATACCAAAACGAATGCCACGGCACCTGCCATACCTGTTGCCGTTTCAATCTTTTTCGACACGCCCAAAAACGGACAGATGCCAAGAATCTGTGAGAAAACGACGTTATTGACAAAGATAGCCGATATAAATACAATCAAATATTCAAATACAGAATCCATAATTTTTTTCTCCTCTATATATTATGCTTTTTTGAGTTTGTTTACAATCGCTATCAGATATCCCAATACAATGAATGCACCAGGGGCCAATACAAACATGAGCATACCGTAATTCTCAGAATACAATTCCCATCCGAACAGATGACCGGTCCCCAAGATCTCGCGCACGGCTCCCAGCACGGTCAAGGCTATCGTAAAGCCCAGTCCCATGCCCAGACCGTCGAAGAACGAAGAGAAGACACCGTTTTTGCAAGCAAAGGCTTCCGCCCGTCCCAGGATGATGCAGTTCACTACAATCAAAGGAATGAAAAGACCCAGTGAGGCATATATTCCCGGTACGAACGCTTGCATACACATCTGAAGCGCCGTAACAAACGAAGCGATCACCACAATGAAAGAAGGGATACGCACCATATCGGGAATCAAATTCTTGATCAGTGAAATAACGACGTTGGAACAAATCAGAACGAATGTAGTGGCCAATCCCATGGATGCACCGTTCAATGCCGACGAGGTGGTACCCAGCGTAGGACACATACCCAAAAGAAGTACAAAAGTGGGATTTTCCTTGACGATTCCGTTCATCAACACTTTAAAGTTATTCATAGCATACACTCCTTTTCTTTATGAATTAATAGAATCGTTTGAAGCAGCGGGGATTTCCGCATTTTCTTGCCGGCTTGACTGCGTAGCTCCGCTGGCAACATCCGCTGTTCCGCCCTCCTGTCGGTTTTTGTAAGCGGCATAGGCGGCATTGACCGCTCCCAGAAAAGCACGGCTGGTAATGGTAGAGGCTGTAATGGCATCCACCTCACCGCCATCCTTGCTTACTGCAAGTTCCTTCTCTCCGGGATTCTTACCTATAATATCGCCCTTCTGCCCTTTTTGGAACCACGTTTCGGCTTTCACACCCAGACCGGGAGTCTCCTGCGTAGCCAGAATCGTATACCCCATAATGGCTCCTTGTTCGTTAAAGCCTACCAGCACCTTCAACGGACCGCCGAAACCGCCGGCAACCGTTTCTACAGCCACTCCTTTGTCCGTAGGATAGACAACAGTGCTTTCATTGATACTGTCGGGGGCTTCCACCTGAAGTTCTCCCTGGACAGAACCCAAAATGACTTTCTTGATTCCATCCTGCAAGTTTTTAGCGTTGATGGCTTTAATAGGATCCTGGGTTATCTTGTTGATATACGCCAGCGCGCCGCCGGCTATAACGGATATGGCGGTAAGAACTACAACCATATTCACCAATGACGATTTCAGTTTCTTCATTTTTTCATCACCTCCCCAAATCTTTTAGGTTTGCAATACGTATTGATTAACGGCGTGAAGGCATTCATAATAAGAATGGCGAACGACATACCCTCTGGATATGCTCCGAACATTCGGATAACTACCGTAAGCAGACCGATTGATACACCGTAAACAAGCTGTCCTTGCGCTGTCATGGGTGATGTGACATAATCGGTAGCCATGAAACAGGCGCCCAACATCAAACCACCGGTACAGAGCACCTGCTCGGGAGAGGCATATACCGGATTGGCCAGATGGAACAAACCGGAAAGAATCGCTACCGTTCCCAAAATAGATACGGGAATATGCCAGGTAATAATGCGCTTCACCAACATATAAATCAGTCCGATCAACAATGCCAGCGCACTAACCTCACCCAGACATCCCCCGGTCTGTCCCAAAAACAAGTCCATAGAAGAAGGAAGTTCCGCAAGGGCCTGTACACCTCCGCCATTGACGGCATGTTTCATGATAGCCAGCGGAGTGGCGGCGGTTGTGGCATCGGTATAGGCTGTCAGTTGTCCGCTCACCGGCCAAGAAGTCATTTGAACGGGAAAGGACACAAGCAGGAAGACACGCCCTACCAAAGCCGGATTGAACGGATTGCATCCCAAGCCGCCAAACGTCAGTTTCCCGATCCCGATAGCAACCAAAGCACCGATAATAATAATCCAAAGAGGCAGGTTGGAAGGAAGGTTAAAGCCCAACAACAGACCGGTCAGTACAGCCGATCCGTCGGCAATCGTCAGCCTGTTGCTCTTTAAAATAAATCGAGTGATGGCCCATTCGAAAAACACACAGGCCAGCACGGAGGTAGCCATGACAATGGCCGCTCCCCAACCGAAATAGAACAAGGAGGCTAGCAAGGCCGGCACCAAGGCTATACACACACCATACATATTCCGCTGAACGCTGTCGCGACCGTGAACATGCGGTGAAAGTGAAATGATTAATTTATTTGCCATAGTTATAAATTCTTATTTTTTTGCATTACGCGCTCTGATAAGCGCCATTACAGTACTCTTTCCCGTACGTATGTTATCCAACAAAGGACGGTAAGACGGACAGGTAAACTGACAGGAACCGCATTCTATACAAGAAACAACATCATTGTTCTCTGCCAGATCCCAGTTTTTATGCGCCGAAGCCGTAGCCAGCAAATAGGGTTCCAGCCCCATGGGACATGCACCCACACACTTGGCGCAACGGATGCAGGGCTGAACCTCACCGCGACGGGCTTCTTTCTTATTCATGATCAACAAGCCCGATGATCCCTTACAAACAGGAATGTCCAAATGAAGCAAAGCTTTTCCCATCATCGGACCGCCGCCAATCACCTTTCCCGTATCTTCGGGAAGACCGCCGCATTCTTCGATCAACTGGCTCATCGGCGTGCCGATACGTGCCCGGAAGTTGGAAGGATTATTCACGCTCTTTCCCGTCACCGTGATGATACGCTCAAACAGCGGCTTATTCTTCATGACGGCTTCATATACAGCATAAGCCGTTCCCACATTCTGCACCACCGCACCTACATGAATAGGAATAGCCGGAGGGGCAGGTACTTCGCGACCGATTACGGCGTCGATAAGCTGTTTTTCGCCTCCTTGCGGATATTTCACTTGTAGGGGGACGACCTCTATGTGGGGGTATATCCCGGCTTTATCCGTCATCAGACGAATGGCGTCCGGCTTATTATTTTCAATGGCGATGTAACCTTTGGTCACTCCCACCGCTTTCATGATCAGATCTACTCCTACCAGAATTTGTTCGGGTTTCTCCAACATCAGACGATGATCGGCCGTCAAATAAGGTTCGCATTCTACGGCATTAATGATCACACACTCCGCTTTCGTTCCCGGAGGAGGCGATAACTTCACATGGCAGGGGAACGTAGCTCCACCCATACCGACGATACCGGCGTCCTTGATTTTAGAGACAATGTCCTTGGCTGTGAGTTCAGGACGATCTTTCAACTTCACCAGATCATTACTTCGGTCTATGGATTCTTCCCATTCGTCTCCCTCAACATCCACGAAAATAGCCGGACGACGATAGCCGCTGGCATCAACGATGGCATCGATTTTCGACACTTTTCCTGAAACAGAAGAGAATACGGGTGCTGACACGAATCCGTCTGCCTCGGCCAGCATCGTGCCGACTTTTACCAAATCCCCCTTAACTACCACCGGTTTTGCCGGAGCACCAATATGCTGATACAAGGAAAACACAGCCTGCTTGGGCAAACCGGCTTCTCTGATCGGGCTTTGGGCAGACAATTTATTTTCGGACGGATGAACCCCGCCCCGCTTAAATGTCTTCACTTTTACTCGTTATTTTATGTTTTATACTTATCTGTTACTTATCACTTTTTACGGCACTTTCGGAAACGGAAGCCGGATCCGCTGACTTTGTCTCCTTAACAGGCGCTTGTCCCGTTGCTCCAGTTTCTGCCGCAACCTTAGGTTTACGAGGCGGGAAGTTGATGGCATGAATACAACCCTTCGGGCAAACTTCTTCGCACTTTCGGCACAATTTGCACTTTTCTGGATCAATATACGCCAGATTATTAGCCAAGGTTATCGCCTCGAAAGGACAAGTCTTTACGCACTTACCGCATCCGATACAAGACGCCTTACATACTTTGTTTGCCACAGCTCCTTTGTCGCGGTTGACACACAACACAGCCATCCGACGATTCTTAGGCCCTTTCGGACGCAATTCGATAATCTTACGAGGACAGGTTTTCACACATGCCCCGCAAGCCGTACATAAATCCTCATTCACCTCGGCA
>CAJUDC010000055.1 GCA_910584955.1 uncultured Paraprevotella sp.
TTTCGTGATTCCTTATAAAAGAACCCGCCCGCTTCAAAAAAGCGGGCGGGTTCTTTTATATAGGAGACAACGCTTTTAAAACATGTGGCGTATGCGTTCGATTCCGTTCACCAATGAGTCAATCTCATCTTTGGTGTTATAAAGGCCGAAGGAGGCTCTTACGGTTCCTTCGATCCCCATGCGGTGCATAAGGGGTTCGGCACAATGATGCCCTGTGCGTACGGCAATGCCTAAACGGTCCAGCAGTGTGCCCATGTCCAGATGATGTATATCACCTACTAGGAAGGAGATAACGGCATCTTTGTGCGGGGATTGGCCGATAAGGCGCATACCGTTGATTTCGTTCATTCGTTGTGTGGCATAACGGGTCAACTCTTGCTCGTGAGCATAGATGTTTTCCATCCCCAGATCCGTCAGGTAGTCCAAAGCACGGGATAAGCCGGTGGAAGCCACGTAATCGGGGGTTCCTGCTTCGAATTTGAAAGGGAGCTCGTTAAAAGTAGTGCGTTCGAAACTTACGTTCTTGATCATCTCGCCACCTCCCATATAAGGCGGCAGACGGTCCAGCCAGTTTTCCTTGCCATAAAGAACGCCGATACCGGTAGGGCCGTATGTCTTATGTCCGCTAAATGCGAAAAAGTCGCAGTCCAGTTCTTGCATGTCGACAGCGAAATGGGGAGCACTTTGTGCGCCGTCCACCAGTACGGGAACACCGTGTGCGTGGGCGGTCTGTATCATTTGGCGAATGGGGTTTACGGTACCCAATACGTTACTTACGTGGGTGATGCTTACCAGCCGTGTACGTTTGTTGAAAAGTTGTTCGTAACGGTCCAGACAAAGTTCTCCGCAGTCATTGATGGGTATTACCCGTATCTTGATGTTTTTTCGCGATTGCAACAATTGCCAGGGGACAATATTGGAGTGATGCTCCATTTCGCTGATGATAATTTCGTCTCCCTCATTCATACAGGCTTCACCGAAACAGGAAGCTACCAGATTGATGCTTTCGGTGGTTCCCCGTGTAAAGATTATTTCAGAGGTACTGCGCGCATTCAGAAAACGGCGGACGGTCTCCCGGCTGTTCTCGTGCAATTCGGTAGCCTGCTGGGATAGAAAATGTACACCGCGATGAACATTGGCATTTACGGAGTAATACTCGTTCACCAAAGCGTCTACTACAACTTTGGGCTTTTGTGTGGTAGCGCCATTGTCAAGATAGACCAACGGATGTCCATAAATCTGGCGGTCTAAGATAGGGAAATCCTCGCGAATTTTCTGTATGTCGTACATCATGTTTTATTTACGTAGTTTACATCCTTCACATTTGTGCAGTTCGCCTCGGAAGCGCTTCTCAACCAGATAATGCAGGCGGTCGCGCAAGGCTTCCATGGCAATGCTGTCGAGTACTTGTCCGACGAAGGCGAACTTCAATAACATGCGGGCTTCCGCCGGTTCGATACCGCGTTGCTGCATGTAAAAGAGGGCCTGTTCGTTGAGTTGTCCTACCGTAGAACCGTGGCTGCATTTTACGTCGTCGGCATAAATCTCCAGCATGGGTTGTGTATACATATGAGCCTCAGGCGTAGCGCATAAGTTGGCGTTGTTTTCTGTGGATACGGTATGTTGTGCGTCGGGACGTACCAGAATACGTCCTGCAAAAGCGCCTACTGCCCGTTCGTCGAGTACATATTTATAGAGTTCGTTGCTGGTGCAGTGAGGAACGCGATGGTCAATCAATGTATTGTTGTCTACGTGTTGGCATCCGTCTGCGATAACGCAGCCGTATAAGTTTGTTTCTGCCCCCTCACCGTTGAGTAATACATCGGTGCGGTTTCTTGTCATTCCTCCCGTTAGCGTTGTAGTATTGAGCAATACGTTGCTGTAGGCTGCCTGTTGTAGATAGAGGTTGCTAAAGCGCCGGTTTCTGGCATGCGTCTCTTCCAGTTCGTAAAGTTCCAGCCGGGCATTCTCCCCCACGTATGTTTCTATTACCTGAGTGGTGAGAAAGTCGCGGTCGTCTGTTGCATGGTCGCACAGCAATATACGTGCTTGTGCTCCTTGTTCCAGGACGATGAGGACACGGCGGTTGGCCATGAGGTTCACGTCCGCTCTTAATATATTTACCACCTGTATAGTGCGCTCTACTACGATATTGCGGGGGACGTAGATGAACAATCCGTCCTGTGCCAGCATAGTGTTGAGTGCATTGAGCGCATCTTCTTCCGTGTGGGCTAGTTTACTGTAATAAGGGGCTAAGCGGTCGGGATATTTGTCGGCAGCTTCTGCCAGCGAGCATACGATGACCCCTTCGGGAAGTGTTGCTGAGGGTTGTACTTTGTTACAGAAGCTGTCATTGACAACGAAGTAGAGCGATGTGCTCAGGTTGGGGACATCGCATATAAACACTTCATAAGGATTTACCGGTATGTCCAGACGATTCAGGTTCAAGCCGAAGTCGGGAGCAAAAGCAGCGGATATATCCGTGTATTTGTAACGCTCGACTTTGCGTGATGGAAATCCCATGCGACGAAAATCTTCGAAAGCCTGTCTGCGTGGGGTATTCAGCAACGCTGTGCTATGTTTGTTTATAGTATCTTCGAACCGGGTGAACAAATCAATGTATTGTTGTTCGCTCTTCATGGCCATGTCCTCCTTTTAATATGTATTTTCGGCCTTGATCCAGTCGAACCCCCGATTCTCTATGTCTTGTGCCAGTTCCGGGCCGCCTGTTTTTACGATACGCCCGTCAAGCAGGACATGTACGATGTCCGGGCGGAGATAATCGAGCAAGCGTTGATAATGTGTGATGACCAATGCTGCGGTTTGTGGTGTGCGCAACTTATTGAAACCTTCAGCGACAATGCGCAACGCGTCTACATCCAGACCGGAATCCGTCTCGTCCAAAATGCTGAGTTGCGGTTCCAACATAGCCATTTGGAATATCTCATTGCGTTTTTTCTCTCCGCCGCTGAATCCTTCATTGACCGAACGGTTGGCCAGTTTGTTATCCAGTTCCACGATTTTGCGCTTTTCACGCATTAATTTGAGGAAGTCGCCGGCGTTCATTGGTTCCAGTCCCTGATATTTGCGCTTGGCATTAAGGGCGGCTCGCATGAAGTTGATCATCGATACTCCCGGTATCTCCACCGGTTGTTGAAAGGACAGAAACAGACCTTCGTGGGCTCGTTCTTCCGGTTTCAGGGCAAGCAGATCTTTTCCATTGAAGCGGACGGTTCCTTGGGTGACTTCGTAAGCAGGATGTCCGACTAGCACATTACTCAATGTACTTTTACCGGCCCCGTTTTGTCCCATAAGCGCATGAATTTCTCCGGCGTTAATGATAAGGTTGATGCCTTTTAATATCTCTTTGCCATTGATGCTGGCATGTAAGTCTTTTATTTCTAGCATAGCTGTATATTTTTCTGATTAACCGACTGTTCCTTCCAATGAGACATTCAACAATTTTTGTGCCTCAACCGCAAATTCCATCGGTAATTTGTTGATGACGTCTTTGGCATAACCGTTTACGATCAGGCCCACCGCTTCTTCTGTCGGTATACCCCGTTGGTTGCAATAAAAGAGCTGGTCTTCGGATATTTTTGAGGTAGTGGCTTCATGTTCCATTACAGCCGTATCGTTGTGTATGTCCATGTACGGAAATGTGTGGGCGCCGCATTGGTTGCCTAACAGCAGTGAGTCGCACGAACTATAGTTGCGTGCTTGGGAGGCATTAGGTGCCACACGTACAAGTCCGCGATAGGAATTCTGGCTTTTCCCGGCCGAGATACCTTTACTTATAATAGTGCTACGGGTATTTTTGCCTAAATGGATCATTTTGGTACCCGTGTCTGCCTGCTGGTGGTTGTTCGTTACGGCCACACTGTAGAATTCAGCCTGCGAGTTGTCTCCGCTCAGTACGCAACTGGGATATTTCCAAGTAATGGCTGATCCTGTCTCCACTTGGGTCCAGGACAGTTTGCTATTGGCTCCGCGCAGATGTCCACGTTTGGTTACCAAGTTCAGCACTCCGCCTTGTCCGTCGGCATCGCCTGGGTACCAATTCTGTACCGTACTGTATTTTACTTCCGCATTCTCTTTTACAACGATTTCTACGATGGCGGCATGAAGTTGGTTCTCGTCGCGCATCGGTGCCGTACATCCTTCGAGATAAGATACATAAGCATTGTCTTCGCATACGATAAGGGTGCGTTCGAATTGTCCCGTATTGCGTGCGTTGATGCGAAAGTACGTAGATAGCTCCATTGGGCAGCGTACGTTTTTAGGAATATAGACAAAGGAACCGTCGCTGAAGACGGCCGAGTTCAATGCGGCAAAATAGTTGTCCCGGTAAGGAACGACAGATCCCAAGTACTCTTTCACCAGGTCGGGATGTTCCCTGACGGCTTCGCTGATGGAGCAGAATATAATCCCTTTCTCGGCCAGCTTTTCTTTAAAGGTTGTTTTTACGGAAACGGAGTCCATTACGGCGTCCACAGCAGTCCCGCTGAGTGCCAGACGTTCTTCCAGCGGGATGCCCAGTTTGTCGAATGTCTTCATCAGTTCGGGATCTATCTCTTCAAGACTTTTGGGGCCGTCTTTCTTCTGTTTTGTGGTGGGATCGGCATAATACGAAATGGCCTGGTAGTCGATCGGAGGCATTTGCAGATGGCCCCAGGTCGGCATGGTCTGGGTCTGCCAATAACGAAAGGCTTCCAGCCGGAAGGACAACAACCAGTCCGGTTCTTCTTTTTTAGATGAAATGAGACGGACGACATCTTCGTTCAGTCCTTTTTCTATGATTTCGGTTTGCACATCTGTTGTGAAACCGTATTCGTATTTCTTCTCGGCTACTTCTTTTACGAACTTGTTTTTTTCTTCCATTCGGTCAAGTCTATAGGGTTCATATCTTTCCTGTCCGTATGTCCTTATCCAAAGAGGCAGACAACACGGTCAGGCACCGCTGTAACGGGAATTGGGAATTGGTTTGAAATCGGATGCACAATGTAAATGTTCGGAAATTCGTTTCCTGCATCCCTGGAACACGAAGGCGGCGGGGGCTTTAAGGGGAGTGTATAAAACGGATCCCTGGCAGGAAGAGGTCTCGATGATGTCGGTAAAGCTTAATATATTGAAAAAACAACTCAACACAAGGCCGTATTTCAACAGGCCCAGACAAGCACCCGTCAGGCTGTTGAGCCAACCCAATTTGACGATATGGAACAAGCGGGTGAGGATTTCTGCCACGATGCTTAGTCCCATCGGGACACCGATCCAGATCAGCAGGAACGCCAGCAACATGGCTATGCCGCGAAAACTGCCCAAGTGAGGGGCCAACATGCAACCGAACGATTGGTAAAGTCTGCTGGCCAGCCACAGACCGAGAAAGAATCCGACCAGAGAGAAGCTTTGCCGCAACAGGCCGCTTTGCCAGCCTTTCCAGGCTCCCCATGCCAGTATACACAGGATAACGATGTCCATGCCGTTCATTGTATAAAGTCTCCTTTTAATTAAAACAATCTTTTTTACGAGGCCCCTTTGTCTTGCAAGAACCCGGGATTGAAACGAATTCAACCCCGGATTTAAAGTAAGACAAGAAGATAAAGAGCTGTTTAAAGCTTGGCTTTTACCTCAATTTCCTGATAAGTCTCTATAACGTCGCCTTCGCGTATGTCATTGTAATTAACCAAGCTGATACCGCATTCGAAGTTCACGCCCACTTCCTTCACATCGTCTTTGAAACGTTTCAAGGCATTGATCTGCCCGGTATGTACCACTATACCGTCGCGTATCAGGCGGGCTTTGTTGGAACGGAATACTTTACCGTCCATGACAAACGCACCGGCTACCGTACCTACTTTGCTGATGTGGTAAACCTGGCGTACTTCGAGGGTGGCCGTCACTTCTTCTTTCAATTCGGGGGCCAACATACCTTCCATAGCGGCCTTCACCTCCTCAATGGCATCGTATATAATAGAATACAAGCGAATGTCCACGCCTTGGGATTCGGCTGCTCGGCGGGCCGTAGCGGACGGACGGACCTGGAAACCGATAATGATGGCCTCGGAAGCGGCTGCCAGTGCAATATCGCTCTCGGAGATCTGGCCTACGGCTTTGTGAATGACGTTTACGGCAATCTTTTCCGTAGACAACTTGATCAACGAATCGCTCAAAGCTTCGATAGAACCGTCCACATCACCTTTGACAATGACATTCAGTTCCTGGAATCCTCCCAGTGCTATGCGGCGGCCCACTTCGTCCAGTGTAAGCATTCTCTGGGTACGCAGACCTTGTTCGCGCTGTAACTGCTCGCGTTTGCTGGCAATCTCACGTGCCTCCTGTTCCGTATTCATTACATGGAAGGTATCACCTGCAGTCGGTGCTCCGTTCAGTCCGAGGATGGTTGCAGCCTGTGCCGGACCGATTTCCTTCACACGCTGGTTTCGTTCGTTGAACATGGCTTTTACGCGTCCGAAGTTCGTACCGGCCAGAATGACATCACCGATGCGCAATGTTCCGTTCGAGATGAGTACGGTGGCTACATAACCGCGCCCTTTGTCCAGCGAAGACTCGATAATGGACCCCGTTGCCTTGCGGTTGGGGTTGGCTTTCAGGTCGAGCATTTCGGCCTCCAGCAACACTTTTTCCATCAGATCGGCAACGCCGATACCCTGCTTGGCCGAAATGTCCTGGCTTTGGTATTTCCCGCCCCATTCTTCCACCAGGAAGTTCATGGCGGCCAGTCCTTCTTTGATTCGGTCGGGGTTGGCTGCGGGCTTGTCTATTTTATTAATGGCGAACACGATGGGCACATTAGCGGCTACGGCATGGTTGATGGCCTCCTTGGTCTGGGGCATGATGTCGTCGTCGGCGGCTACAATAATGATGGCGATGTCCGTCACCTGTGCTCCGCGCGCACGCATGGCCGTAAAGGCTTCGTGGCCCGGTGTGTCGAGGAAGGTGATGTGACGTCCGTCTTCCAACTTCACGTTATAGGCTCCGATATGCTGCGTGATACCTCCGGCTTCGCCGGCGATGACGTTTGTCTTCCGAATGTAATCCAGCAAAGACGTTTTACCGTGGTCTACGTGTCCCATTACCGTAACGATCGGGGCGCGCGGAACCAAATCTTCTTCGTCATCGTCTTCTTCGGTTACCGCTTCGGAAACCTCGGCGCTTACGTATTCCGTTTTAAAACCGAATTCATCTGCAACGACGTTGATGGTCTCTGCGTCCAGACGTTGGTTGATAGAGACCATGATGCCGATGCTCATACATGTTCCGATGACTTGCGTAACGGGTACGTTCATCATTGAAGCCAATTCGTTGGCTGTTACGAACTCCGTCAACTTGAGGATCTTGCTTTCGGCTTCTCTTTCTTCAAGCTGTTCCTCCATGTTGGCCCGGATGCTGTCACGTTTTTCCTTACGGTATTTGGCACCCTTGCTCGTCTTGTTCTTACTGGTCAGGCGGGCCAGTGTTTCTTTTACCTGCTTGGCTACGTCTTCGTCCGATACTTCGGCTTTCAACACCACAGGCTGGTTTCTTTTTTTATTATGCTTCCCTCCTCCGTTAGGTGCTGGATGGCTGTTTGCACTGTTCCCGTGATTGTTGTTTTTTCTGTTCCCGTTGGCGTTGCCTTGATTCTGGGTGCCTACGGCAGCAACGTCAACACGTTCTTTTCCGATACGCACCCGCTTCTTCTTTTCTCCGCTTCCGGTCGTTCCGTTTCCGGCGGTTTTGCGGGTATCTTGCTGTTGGCGTGTTTTTTCTTCACGTTCCTTGCGCTTTTCTTCCTTGCTCTTCTTCTTCGGTCGGGTAGACTGGTTCAGGCTGGCCAGGTCGATATGTCCTTTTACAGTGAGCTGGGGAGTATTGGTGTGTGAAGGGGACAGACGGAATACGCCGTCGACCTCGGTGCCTATAGGGGCCTTGGTTTCGGTCGGTTTCTTTTCGGCAATCGGTTCCGGCACTGTTCCCACTACCGGTTCGGCCGGTACCGGCTGTGGTTCGGGAACAACCGGTGTCTCCTTTGTTTCCGGTTGGGGAGCCGGTTCAGCCGCTACTGCCGGTTTTTCCACAGGAGGTACAACGGCCTTTCCGCTGTTCAGGGCTTCCAGATTGACACGTCCTACGATTTTAGGTTTTTTGTCGAGGGTAGCCCGAACCGGTATGTCGGCCGGTTTCTGTTCCGGTATGGCTATCGTTTCTTTCTTCTCTTTGTTCTGACGCTGCCGGCTAAGGATTGTGGCATCTTTTCTCAGCCCTTTGTCTTTTTTGAATTCGGAAACGAGCAGGTTATATTGTTCATCGGTTATTTTCGTGTTGGGATTGGCTTCTACTTCCGTAAAGCCTTTCTTTTGTAAGAACTCCACGGCCGTCTGAAGTCCTACATTGCATTCTTTGGTTACTTTGTTCAGTCTGATACTCATAGATTACTCCTCAAATTCTTCTCTTAATATTCGTAAAACCTCATCCACTGTTTCCTCTTCCAAATCGGCCTGTTGCACCAGTATTTCTCTCGGTGCATTTAACACGTTCTTGGCAGTGGTCATTCCTATTTTCTTCAACTCGTCGATGATCCAAGGCTCTATGGCATTGGAAAATTCGTCCAGATAAACATCATCGTCCTCCGTCTCGTCACCTTGCACTTCCCGGAACACATCAATGGTATATTCGGTAAGCATACTGGCCAGTTTGATGTTCAGACCGCTTTTACCGATGGCCAATGACACCTGGTCGGGATCCAGATAAACCTCCGCCTTGCGTTCTTCTTCGTTCAGATGGATGCTGTTGACACGGGCCGGACTTAGGGCGCGGGTGATAAAGAGTGATGTGTTCGCTGTATAATTGATTACGTCAATGTTTTCGTTGTGCAGTTCGTGTACGATACCGTGTACGCGGCTTCCCTTCACACCCACGCAGGCGCCTACGGGGTCGATGCGGTCGTCGTAGCTCTCTACCGCCACCTTGGCTCTCTCTCCCGGCATACGTGCGATTTTCTTGATTGTGATCAGTCCGTCGTTTATTTCGGGAACCTCAGCTTCCAACAGTCGTTGCAGGAATGCGGGGGAGGTACGGCTCAGGATGATTTTCGGGTTATTGTTGGTATTGTCCACCCGGAGCACAACGGCGCGGGCTGCTTCCCCTTTGTGGTAGAAATCCCCCGGAATCTGTTCGCTTTTCGGCAGAAGGAGTTCGTTGCCTTCGTCGTCGACCAGTAATATCTCCTTTTTCCATATCTGGTATACTTCCGCACTGATCACCTGGCCTACCTTGTCTTTGTATTTGTTGTACAGGCTGTCATGCTCCAGTTCCAGAATTTTGCTGGCCAGTGTCTGCCGTAGCGTAAGGATGGCCCGGCGACCGAACTTGGCAAAGTCTACATTTTCGCTTACTTCTTCGTCGATTTCATAGTCGGGATCTATCTCCCGGGCTTCGGAGAGCGGAATTTCGAAATTGGGGTCCTTCACTTCGTTATCGGCCACTACGGTGCGGTTCCGGTAAATTTCGAAGTCTCCCTTGTCAGGATTCACGATAACATCATAATTCTCATCGCTGCCGAACATTTTGGCAATTACGTTGCGGAAGCTTTCTTCCAGCACGCTCATCAATGTGGCACGGTCTATGTTTTTGGTCTCCTTAAATTCAGAAAAAGTATCGATCAGATTAATCGTTTCTGCTTTCTTTGCCATAGTTTTTATTTAAAGCTGATTAAATATTTTGTGTATTTGATTTCGTTATAGCTGAACACGTGTTCTTGGTCTACCGTTTTGGGCCGCTTGGCACCTTCTTCCTTGACCTTGGTTCGGATAGTGACCGTGAAACAGTCGTCGTCGGCGGCCGTCAGTATGCCGCGCGATTTTTTGCCGTCGACCGACAGTACTTCCACTTCTTTGCCGATATGGTTGATATATTGTTGTTTTACCTTGAACGGCTGGCCGATACCGGCACTGCCTACTTCCAGCTCGTAGTCGGCTTCGTCGCGGCTCAGCCGACTTTCAATAAAGCGGCTCAAGTCCACGCAATCTTCGATCCAGACCCCTTCGGCATGGTCTATCTCTACTACGATTCTGTCGTCCGCACTGACCATAATGTCCACCAAGAAGTAGTCTTTGCCTTGCAACCACTCTTCTACCAATTGTTTTACAACGTTTTTGTCTATCATGCAAATACTATTAAATGCAAAGTGAGGAACTTAATCAGCCCCTCACTTCATCATACGCTTGCAAAATTACACATTTTTCGGATATGTAACAAGGTTCTGCATCTTTTTTTTGTCGGAATCGTTTTATTCTTCTTTTCCCTGTTGTTTCTATGGAAGATCGAATTTCATTTTTCACAGGTTGAAAGCCTTGTCCTTATTGACACGGAACAGCAACGAATCGACGGCATACCGGCCCGGTCCGCTGACGAATAGCAAAATGAATACGGCCAGATACACGAACGCCAGTTCGCCTTCGGCAATGCGGCCGTGGTGGACCTGGGCGAAAGCAGTGAGCATGGTTATAATCATAGGGATAACACTCAGCCGGAACAAAAAGCCGACGATGAAAGCGACGGAACACACCACTTCGCCGAAGATGGCCAGGCGGAGCGACCATTGGCTCCCGATGCCCAAAGGGTCGGGGAAGGTGGCCGATAATTCGGAATAATGGGAAAGTTTGTCGATACCGTGGGTCATCAACAGGATGCCGAACAGAAGGCGCAACCCTAATACGAGCAAAGAAAAATATTTCGGGTCGCTGAGGCTCGGGGATAATAAGAATCTCATCATAAATAGGCGTATTTTAAAAGGTTTGACAAACAGGCCCGCTGAATATCGTCGGGCCGGAGGGATGTTCTCTCCGGTGTAAAGATAAGTATTTCCCGGCTTCAACTTTATGAAGACAAGGCCGTTTTCACGCTCTTTCCGAATCCTTAACGTTGCATTCGCACTCCGTTACTTTCTTTTGCAAATACCGTCCGGGAAATGTTTTTTCTGCCCGCCTTGAAGTTTACGGCCTTTCGGTCCCATGTTTATTTCAAGGTATGATCTGTACAAACCGTGCCATGATTTGTACGGATCAAGGTTTGAAACGGAGAAACCGAACTTTGCAATGCACTTTATGGGCCGTTGCCGAAGGTTTGCATCGCCCGACATGCCAAATAAACGGCTGGAGGGCACAAAAATAAAATCCGCCGTCTCCTTGTATGGGCCGAAAGTAAAACGTACATTTGTACAAGAGATTTTTTGTCCTATGCTGTTACCTTATTTGAATGCCGATGTGGTGGAGGCCGGATGCGACGAGGCTGGACGCGGGTGCTTGGCGGGACCGGTGTTTGCCGGTGCCGTGATTCTGCCTAAAGACTATCGGAATGAGATATTGAACGATTCCAAACAATTGTCCGAGAAAAAGCGGTATCGTTTGCGCGAGGAGATAGAGCGCGATGCGCTGGCCTGGGCTGTCGGGGTTGTCTCTCCGCAGGAGATTGACCGGATCAATATCCTTAATGCTTCGTTTCTGGCTATGCACCGGGCGCTCGACGGATTGAAGATGCGTCCGCAGGCATTGCTGGTGGACGGCAACCGGTTTCGTCCGTATGGCGACGTGCCTTATACTACGGTGGTAAAGGGGGACGGTAAATACATGAGCATTGCGGCGGCTTCGGTGCTGGCCAAGACGTACCGCGATGATTACATGCGCCGTCTGCACGAGGAGTATCCGCAGTATCATTGGGGTGCCAACAAGGGGTATCCGGCAAAAGCGCATCGTGAGGCTATACGGGAGTGGGGGACGACCCCTTATCATCGTATGACTTTCAATCTGTTGGGTGACGGGCAACTGGAACTCTTTGGCCCCGAAACGTTGGAGGAGAACGGCTGATGGAACTGGGAACGTTTGAACGGCAGTTGCGACTGATGGTGCTGCTGACGCAGAACCGGGCCTACACGGTGGACGAGCTGTGCCGGAAGTTGGATATGAGCCGTCGCACGGTTTATCGTTATATCGAGCTGTTCCGCGATACGGGGTTCGTGGTGAAGAAACAGGGAGACTGTTACCGGTTGGACAAGGAGTCGCCTTTTTTTCGCGAGATTACGCAGCTGGTTCATTTTACGGACGAGGAGGCGCTGACGCTCCGCTACGTGCTGGACACCCTTTCGGATACGGATGTCCGGGCCCGTCAGTTGCGTCGCAAGTTGGAACGGATCTACGACTTCGGCATTCTGAACGTAATGGATGCCGACAAAGGGATGGCGGATAACCTGCAAGGCTTGTACGAGGCGATGAAGCAGCACCGGCAGGTGGTGCTTCGCGACTACAGCTCGGCCAGCAGCAACCGGACGAGCGACCGGGTGGTGGAACCGTATATGTTTTTGCAGAACCACAACGAAGTGCGTTGCTTTGAAGTGCGGAGCAGGCAAAACAAAACGTTTAAAGTGAGCCGGATCGGGCGGGTGGAACTGCTTGATTTGCTATGGAGCCACGAAGAGGAGCATGCCCCGGTTTTTACCGATCTGTTCCAGTTCAGCGGGCCGGAACGGCATACGGTTACCTTGCGCATCGGGCGTCTGGCCTGTAATCTGCTCAAGGAGGAATATCCCCGTGCCGGTTTGGCGCTGGTGGCCGACGGGCCGGACCATTGGCTGTTCACCACCGAAGTGTGCAGTTTTCAGGGTATAGGTCGTTTTGTATGGGGGTTGTTTGAAGATATAGAAGTGGTGGATTCGCCCGATTTCGTGCAATTTTTACGTGAGAAGGCGCAGAATTTAACAAAAAAATGGGGCTAGTGTCGTAGATTGACACGATGGCGACGTTTCTTTGCCGTGTCAAGTTAAACATATAATTGTCTACGGCTATGAAAAAAGAAATGATTCTACCCGCACCTGCTTCTCGTCCAGCCAAGTCCGCAGGTTCCCTTTTTACCGTGTTTGCGATGTGCCGCCTGTGGTGCGCCCACACGCTTCCGGTGCTGTATCTGTCCCGGTATTACAGTCGGTTGCTGGGCGAAGAGGTGACGCCGCTTCACACCCTGCGGCTGATTCATGCGCAGCTGGCTTTTCTTATGCTCGTCTTTCCGTGGCCTTTTCCGTTGGCGGTACGTGCGCTTTTCTGCTTGTGGTTCGCGTTGGTGTTGCTTCGCTGTCAGCGCTCTTCCCGTGCGGTTCTTTCCCGATCTTCCGTATGAGGATATACGCCGTTCTTCCTTTTGCCAGTCGCTTGTGGGCGTAAATAAAAAATATCCCCTTGCTGTGCGCTTAACTCCCGTTGGAAATTCGTAAATTTGCACGGAAATGAGAAGACAAACATTTTAAACATAAAAAATTATGGCAAAGAAAGCATTGTTGATGATTCTCGACGGATGGGGAATCGGCAATCACGGAAAAGGAGATGTGATTTTTAACACACCCACGCCCTATATGGACGAACTGATGAAGAATTATCCCAACTCGCAACTACAGGCCAGTGGCGAGAATGTGGGTTTGCCGGACGGACAGATGGGCAACTCCGAGGTGGGGCATCTGAATATCGGCGCCGGTCGTATCGTATATCAGGATCTGGTCAAGATCAACAGGGCATGTGCCGACGGCAGTATTTTGAAGAATCCCGAGGTGGTTGCAGCGTATGAATACGCCCGGACAAACGGGAAGAGCGTGCATCTGATGGGACTGACATCCAACGGCGGTGTGCACTCGTCGCTGGATCATCTGTTCACTTTGTGCGAGATCTCGAAGACATACGGCATCGCCCATACCTACGTGCATTGTTTCATGGACGGGCGCGACACCGATCCGAAGAGCGGAAAGGGATTTATTGCCCAACTGACGGAACAATGTGCCAAGACGGGGTGTGAGATTGCCAGCATCGTGGGACGTTTTTATGCCATGGACCGTGACAAACGCTGGGAGCGTGTGAAGGTGGCTTACGACTTGTTGGTCGACGGCGTGGGCAAGCAGGCTACGGATATGGTGGCCGCTATGGAGGAAAGCTATGCCGAGGAAGTGACGGACGAGTTTATCAAGCCGATTCACAACGCGGGCGTAGACGGCACCATTAAGGAAGGCGATGTGGTGATTTTCTTCAATTACCGCAACGACCGTGCCAAGGAACTTACCGTAGTGCTGACCCAGCAGGACATGCCGGAACAGGGCATGCACACGATTCCCGGTCTGCAATATTACTGCATGACGCCTTATGACGCCAGCTTTACGGGGGTGCACATCCTCTTCCCGAAAGAGAACGTGCAGAACACGCTGGGCGAGTATATCAGTGCCAAGGGCTTGAAGCAGCTGCATACGGCCGAGACGGAAAAATATGCGCATGTGACGTTCTTCTTCAACGGTGGCCGGGAAACTCCCTACGAGAATGAGGACCGCATCCTGGTGGCTTCGCCCAAAGTGGCTACCTACGACCTGAAACCGGAAATGAGTGCCTACGAAGTGAAAGATAAACTGGTGGAGGCTATCAAGGAAAATAAATACGATTTCATCGTGGTGAATTTTGCCAACGGTGATATGGTGGGCCACACGGGCATTTATGAAGCCATTGAGAAAGCCGTGAAGGCAGTGGATCAGTGTGTGAAAGAGGTGGTAGAGGCGGCAAAAGAGGCCGATTACGAAACCATTATCATTGCCGATCACGGCAATGCCGATAATGCCGTGAACAGTGACGGCACGCCCAATACGGCACACTCATTGAATCCCGTACCTTTTATTTATGTAACGGCCGACAAGGAGGCACAGGTGGAGAACGGTATTCTGGCAGACGTGGCTCCCTCCATACTGCATATCATGGGGCTGGAACAACCGGATGAGATGACGGGTAAATGCCTGATTAAGTAACGGCGGCTGCCTTGGGGCGGCGACAAGCCTGTTTTTCATACGAAACTCTCCCCGTCCGTGGCTTTATGCTAT
>CAJUDC010000056.1 GCA_910584955.1 uncultured Paraprevotella sp.
TCGATGTTCCGAAAAACGAAACGCCTTTTTTATGTATATTTTATTTTTATTCTTTATTTTTGCGGATTTCAAATGCCCGGATCGTATATATTACAGTTAAACCAACAGATGAAAATGAGAAAAATACTGGTAGTTTTTATGTGCCTGCTGTCTTTGTCGCTGTCAGCGGGCGTTAAGGTGTATCCCAAGGACGGCGACAAGGCGTTGACGCTTTTTCAAGGGTATCGCGTATATGTGCGTGAGCAGGGTGCGCCAGCGGCTTCCGACTGGCAGGAATTGTCCGTGTATCAGGTTGAGGTAGACGGCGACACCCATCAGAAGGCGGCGATGGCCCACTTCGATATGGACGGTCCGGTGGAGGTGAAAGTCTGCGTGACGGGTGACGCTCCAGCTTCGGTGCGGGTACGCCCGTCGGCCCGTGAGATTCATCCGCAGCGGGTCGATCCGCACACCTGCCTCTTCACGTTGCACCGTCCGGCCAAGCTCAGCGTGGAGTTCGGAGGGGATATTCTTCATAACCTGCATCTTTTTGCCAATCCGGTGGAGACGGAGGTGTACGACGGTAGGGAGGAAGACACGGAAACGGTCTGCTGGACGTCGGGCAGCCGTGATATTTTTCGGAAACATTGCAAACTGATTTATTTCGGGCCGGGCGTGCACCAGCCCAAGGACCTGCCTAATAACGAAATTGTCATCCCTTCGAACTGTACGGTCTATCTGGCACCCGGTGCCGTGGTGAAGGCCCGGCTGCGGCTGGACCACGTGGAAAACGTACGCATCCTGGGGCGCGGCATCCTGTTGCAGCCGTTGCGCGGTTTCGAAGTGACGCATTCGCGCAACATACTGATTGAGGGCATCACCGTGATCAATCCGCAACACTATACGGTGTTCGGAGGCAGCAGCGAAAATGTCACCGTGCGCAACATCAAGAGTTTCTCCAGCAAACCCTGGAGCGACGGCATCGATCTGATGTGCTGCCGCAACTGGCTGATTGAAGATGTGTTCCTGCGCACCAGCGACGACTGCCTGGCCTTTTACAATCACCGTTGGTGGTATTGGGGAGGCTCGTCGAATCTCACCGTGCAGCGCTCCGTGCTCTGGGCCGACGTGGCCCATGCCATGAATGTGGGCGGGCACGGCGACGATATGAGTACCGACGGCGAGGTTATCGAGAACGTTACCTTTCGCGACATCGACGTGCTGAATGTGGACGAGGACGACGATAATTACCGGGGTGTCATGGCCATCGGTTGCGGCGACAAGAACCGGGTGCGTAACGTCCTTTTCGAAGACATCCGCGTGGAAGATTGCGAAGAGGCCCGTCTGATCGATCTGACCGTATGCTATAACGAAAAGTACAACCGTGCGCCCGGTTACGGTATCGACGGGGTGACGTTCCGCAACGTGTCTTACCGTAGCGGGACGGGAACGATGTATCCCTCCCGGCTGCGCGGATTCAGCGAGGCCTACGGCGTGCGCAACGTACGGGTGGAGAACCTGACGGTTGACGGGCGGCGCCAGACGGCTGACGAACTGTTTGAACGCAATGCGTTCGTGGAGCATGTCACGGTGCAATGAGCGCTGAAAAGTGAGGAGTACGAGAAGCATATTCCGCTTGCCGGACCGGTAAACCGTCTTTTCTCTTCCCGAAAAGTGTAAATCAAAACACGGTTTGTACAGACCGAACCGTGAAGCATGCACACCGCGACTTGAGTTGTATAAACCAAGTCGCGGTGTGCATTTTTTTTGCCGGCGCCTGTCATCGGGAGCGGCGGAGACGGGCTTTTTCATTCGGGCGGAAACCGCGATCGTGTCCTGTCTCCGATGCCGGCTCGTCGTGTCGGGCGCTTGCCGGACCGGAGGCCCCTTTTCTTTCTTTATGAGTTGAAAACGTGTATTGTAAACTGTGCGCTGTGAAGAGACATGACACGGTCGGGAAGAATGGGGCGGCAACACAGGAAACTGCCGGTAGGGTGCCGGGTACGGCTGGGCGCCGGTTCGGGAGGAACGGATGGCGGAAGGATGGGAAAAAGACCGTACGCAGGGGCGTATCCGGTGGTATTTTTCGGAGTGATGCTTTCGTCCTGTGAAACCGGACGGTCCGGGGGGCTGTGTTTTCGGGGCGACACGAAAACACGGTTGTTTTTGTAAATTACCCGCACTTTTGTGCGGATTACGGGGTATTTTTTGTATCTTTGTCCCCTAAAAGGAATCTCGGAATTTCAGCTATTATGATGGAGCGATTGAAGCACGAATGTGGTGTGGCGATGATTCGCCTGCTGAAGCCGCTGGAATATTATCAGCAGAAGTACGGTACATGGATGTACGGCTTGAACAAGTTGTATCTGCTGATGGAGAAGCAGCACAACCGTGGGCAGGAAGGCGCAGGCATGGCTTGCGTGAAGCTTGAAGCCGATCCGGGCGAGGAATACATGTTCAGGGAACGGGCGCTGGGTTCCGGTGCCATTACGGAAATATTCTCCGCCGTGCAGGAACGTTTCAGGGATCTCGCCCCCGGTCGGTTGGCGGATGCCTCTTTTGCCAAGCGCCAGCTTCCTTTTGCCGGTGAGATGTATATGGGCCACCTTCGGTATTCGACTACCGGAAAGAGTGGCCTTTCTTTTGTGCATCCGTTTCTGCGCCGCAACAACTGGCGGGCCAAGAATCTGGCACTGTGCGGCAATTTCAACATGACGAACGTGGACGAGGTGTTTGCCGACATCACGGCCAAGGGGCAGCATCCCCGTGTGTATGCCGACACCTATATCCTGCTGGAGCAGGTGGGCCACCGGCTCGACCGTGAGAGCGAACGCCTGTATGCGCTGGCGCAGGCCGCCGGGCTGCAGGGGATGGACATCACCCGGTATATCGAGGAACGTATCGACGTGAACAACGTGCTGCGTACCGCCGCTCCGCTGTGGGACGGAGGATATGTGATCTGCGGCCTGACGGGAAGCGGCGAAATGTTCTCTATGCGCGACCCTTGGGGCATACGTCCGGCTTTCTGGTATCGGAACGACGAGGTGCTGGTGGTGGCTTCCGAACGCCCGGTCATTCAGACCGCTTTCGATCTGGAGGCCGATTGCATAAACGAACTGATGCCCGGACAGGCACTTACCGTAAGGAAAAACGGAACAGTGGCCTTGCAGCAGATTCTGCCTCCCCGGGGCAACAAGGCGTGCTCTTTTGAACGCATTTATTTCAGTCGCGGAAGCGACAAGGATATTTATAAGGAACGCAAGGCGCTGGGCAAGCAACTGGTGGATCCGATTCTGGAGGCTGTCGGTCACGACCTGGCCCATACCGTGTTTTCTTTTATACCCAATACGGCCGAAGTGGCCTTCTACGGTATGCTCGAGGGCTTCAAGCACCGGCTGAACCGACAGAAGGTGGAGGAGATTGCGGCGCTGGACCATAAACCCACGCATGAAGAGCTGGAACGCATTCTGAGCCAGTATATCCGCAGTGAGAAGGTGGCCATCAAGGACATCAAACTGCGCACGTTTATCACCGAAGGCAACAGCCGCAACGATCTGGCGGCGCATGTGTACGACATCACCTACGGCAGCCTGGTGCCCTACGAGGACAATCTGGTGATTATCGACGACAGCATCGTGCGCGGCACCACGCTGAAAGAAAGCATCATCCGTATTCTGGACCGGCTGCACCCCCGGAAAATCGTACTCGTGTCCTCCTCCCCGCAAGTGCGCTATCCCGATTACTACGGTATCGACATGGCCAATATGAACGAGTTCATCGCCTTCCGGGCGGCTATCGAACTGTTGAAGGAACGGGGCATGGAGAGCGTGATAACGGAGGTGTACGAGAAATGCGTGGAGCAGAAAGACCGGCCCAAGGAACAGATCGTGAACTATGTGACGGGCATTTATGCTCCCTTTACCGACGAGGACATCTCGCGGAAAATGGTGGAGATGCTGCGCCCGGAGGGGGTGTCTGCTCCGATCGAGATCGTGTATCAGACGCTGGAAGGACTGCACAAGGCCTGCCCGAATCATCCGGGCGACTGGTATTTCAGCGGCGAATATCCCACTCCCGGCGGGACAAAGCTCGTGAACCGGGCCTTCATTCACTATTATGAGACCGTATATCTGAACGAAAAAGTAAACAATAAAAATAAGACTGTTAATCCGTAATGAGAAATGTAACACTAATCCTCGACGACGGGAGCCGTTTTCAGGGCAAGTCGTTTGGCTATGAGAAGCCGGTGGCAGGCGAAGTCGTGTTCAACACCGCGATGATGGGATACCCCGAGAGCCTGACCGACCCGTCTTATGCCGGGCAGTTGATGGCACTGACTTATCCGCTGGTCGGTAACTACGGCGTTCCCCCTTTTACGATGGAGGAGAACGGCTTGGCGACGTTCATGGAAAGTGATAAGATCTATGCCTCGGCCATCATCGTGAGCGATTACAGCGCTGAATACAATCACTGGAATGCAACGGAGAGCCTGGCCGACTGGCTCAAACGCGAGCAGGTGCCCGGTATCACCGGCATCGATACGCGTCAGTTGACTAAGGTGCTGCGCGAACATGGCGTGATGATGGGAAAGATTGTCTTCGACGACGAGCCCGAGCATATTCCCACAGCGGATTACAGCGGTGTGAATTTTGTGGACAAGGTATCGTGCAAGGAGATCATCCGCTACAACGAAGGGGCCGGCAAGAAAGTGGTGCTGGTGGACTGCGGTGTGAAACACAACATCATCCGCTGCCTGATCAATCGGGGAGTGGAGGTCATTCGCGTGCCTTGGAACTATGATTTCAACGATATGGAGTTCGACGGCCTGTTCCTGGCCAACGGCCCCGGCGATCCCGATACGTGTGAGGCCGCCGTGGTGAATATCCGTAAGTTCCTGAACAGCCCCGTGGTGAAGCCCTGCATGGGCATCTGTATGGGTAACCAGTTGTTGAGCAAAGCGGCCGGTGCCAGCATATACAAACTGAAATACGGGCACCGCAGCCACAACCAGCCGGTGCGTATGGTGGGCACGGAGAAATGCTTCATCACCAGTCAGAACCACGGCTACGCCGTAGACAACGATACGTTGGGAGCCGATTGGGAGCCGTTGTTCATCAATATGAACGACGGGTCGAACGAAGGCGTGCGTCATAAAACCCGTCCCTGGTTCAGCGCCCAGTTCCATCCCGAGGCATGCAGCGGTCCGGTAGATACGGAGTTCCTGTTCGATGATTTTGTAAAATTGCTTTAATCCTTATTGAAACCATCATGATAGACAATAATATAAAGAAAGTCCTTTTATTAGGTTCCGGTGCATTGAAGATCGGTGAGGCCGGAGAGTTCGATTACTCGGGATCGCAGGCCCTGAAGGCGTTGAAAGAAGAAGGCATCGAGACGGTGCTGATCAATCCGAACATCGCCACCGTGCAGACCAGCGAGGGCGTGGCCGATCAGATATACTTCCTGCCGGTCACTCCTTTCTTCGTGGAGAAGGTGATCGAGAAGGAACGGCCGCAGGGTATTCTTCTGGCCTTTGGCGGACAGACGGCGTTGAACTGCGGTGTGGCCTTATATAAGGAAGGTGTGCTGGAGAAATACAATGTCAAGGTGCTGGGAACCCCCGTTCAGGCTATTATCGACACCGAGGACCGCGAACTCTTTGTGGAGAAACTGGATGAGATTCAGGTAAAGACGATCAAGAGCCAGGCGTGCGAGACGATCGGGGAGGCCCGCAAGGCCGCTGCCGAACTGGGCTATCCCGTGATTATCCGGGCGGCTTATGCGTTGGGCGGCCTGGGATCCGGTTTCTGCGATAACGAAGAGGATTTGAACAAACTGGCCGAAAAGGCGTTCTCCTTCTCACCGCAGGTGTTAGTGGAAAAGAGCCTGAAGGGTTGGAAAGAGATTGAATACGAGGTGGTCCGCGACCGTTACGACAATTGTATCACGGTGTGCAACATGGAGAACTTCGATCCGCTCGGCATCCATACCGGCGAGAGTATCGTGATAGCTCCCTCGCAGACGCTGACCAACTCCGAATACCATAAACTGCGTGCCCTCAGCATCAAGATAATCCGACACATCGGTATCGTGGGCGAGTGCAACGTGCAGTATGCCTTCGACCCCGAATCGGAAGATTACCGGGTAATCGAGGTGAACGCCCGCCTGAGCCGTTCGTCGGCTTTGGCCTCCAAGGCTACGGGGTATCCGTTGGCTTTCGTGGCCGCCAAACTGGGGTTGGGCTACGGTCTGTTCGAATTGAAAAATTCGGTGACACGCACCACTTCGGCTTTCTTCGAACCGGCGCTGGACTACGTAGTCTGCAAAATTCCCCGTTGGGACTTGGGTAAGTTCCGGGGGGTAGACCGCGAACTGGGTTCCTCCATGAAATCGGTAGGCGAGGTGATGGCCATCGGACGCACGTTCGAGGAAGCCATTCAAAAGGGCCTTCGCATGATCGGACAGGGGATGCACGGCTTTGTGGAAAATAAGGAATTGAAGATCGCGGATATTGATGCCGCCTTGCGTGAACCGACGGATAAGCGCATCTTCATTATCTCGAAAGCCATGAAGCAGGGCTACACCATCGATCAGATTCATGAGCTTACCAAGATAGACAAGTGGTTCTTGCAGAAATTGCAGAACATCATCCGTACGGCCATTGAACTGCATGCCTGCAAGAGCATTAACGTATTGGACAACGAGCTGCTGCGCAAAGCCAAGATACAGGGCTTTACCGATTTCCAGGTGGCGCGTGCCATCGGTCTGGAGAACGAGATGGACATAGATGACGCTATTCTGGTGATCCGTAACCGGCGGAAGCAGGCAGGCATCGTTCCCTTTGTGAAGCAGATAGACACGCTGGCGGCCGAGTATCCGGCACAGACCAATTATCTGTATCTGACGTACAGCGGCGTAGCGCACGATATCCGTTACGAGGATGACAAACGAAGTATTGTGGTGCTCGGGTCGGGAGCGTACCGGATCGGCTCTTCGGTAGAGTTCGACTGGTGCGGTGTGCAGGCACTGAATACCATCCGTAAGGAAGGGCTTCGTTCGGTGATGATCAACTATAATCCCGAAACGGTATCTACGGATTACGACATGTGCGACCGCCTGTACTTTGACGAGCTTACCTTTGAACGGGTGCTCGACATACTGGATCTGGAATGTCCCAAGGGCGTTATCGTCTCTACCGGCGGACAGATACCGAACAATCTGGCCATGCGGCTGGACGAACAGCGTGTGCCCATTCTTGGCACTACGGCCAAAAGCATCGACAATGCCGAAGACCGCGAGAAATTCTCCGCCATGCTGAACCGTATCGGTGTGGATCAGCCCGAATGGAGTGCGCTGACCAGTATGGAAGATGTTAACGAATTTATCGACAAAGTGGGCTTCCCCGTATTGGTGCGGCCATCATATGTTCTTTCGGGAGCGGCCATGAACGTATGTTCCAACCAGGAAGAGCTGGAGCGCTTCTTGAAACTGGCGGCCAATGTGTCCCAGAAACATCCGGTGGTTATCAGCAAGTTTATGCTGAACGCCAAGGAGGTGGAGATGGATGCCGTGGCCCGCAACGGTGAGATCATCGCCTATGCCATCAGCGAGCACATCGAGTTTGCCGGAGTGCATTCCGGTGATGCCACCATTCAGTTCCCGGCGCAGAAACTTTATGTAGAGACGGTGCGGCGCATCAAGCGCATCTCCGGTGAGATCGCCCGTGAGCTGAAGATCAGCGGTCCGTTTAATATACAGTTCCTGGCCCGTGACAATGAGATAAAAGTGATTGAGTGCAACCTGCGTGCCTCGCGTAGTTTCCCCTTCGTCAGCAAGGTATTGAAGATAAATCTTATCGAACTGGCTACTAAGGTGATGCTTGGGTTGCCGGTGGAGAAGCCCAACAAGAGTCTGTTCGATTTCGACTATGTCGGCATCAAGGCCAGTCAGTTCTCTTTCAACCGCTTGCAGAAAGCCGACCCCGTCTTGGGCGTCGATATGGCTTCTACCGGTGAAGTCGGTTGCTTGGGCGACGATTCGTCATGTGCTCTGTTGAAGGCCATGCTGTCCGTCGGGCAGCGTATCCCGGCCAAGAACATCCTGCTTTCGACCGGCGGTGCCAAGCAGAAAGCCGGCATGCTGGATGCGGCCCGTATGCTTCACGACCACGGATATAAACTCTATGCTACCGGTGGAACGAGCCGCTACCTTACGGAGAACGGTATTCCCAACGAGTTGGTATATTGGCCGAGTGAGGAAGGCAAACCGCAGGCATTGGATTTGCTTCACGACAAGACCATCGACATGGTGGTGAACATTCCGAAAGACCTGACTGCCGGTGAGCTCACCAACGGGTACAAGATCCGGCGTGCGGCAGTAGACTTGAATATCCCCCTGATTACCAATTCCCGGCTGGCCAGTGCATTCATTCAGGCGTTCTGTACGATCAGCCCGGAGGACCTGGCTATCAAGAGTTGGGCGGAATACAAATAAAATAAACGGAGGCGTTGAGCGAGACTATGAGTTTTCAGATTGTCTTTGTGCTTCTGTGTCTGGTTGCAATGGTCGCGGCGTTGGCCGCCGACCGTATGCGACCGGGTATGATCCTGTTTTCTGTCGTAGTGCTGTTTTTGTGTGCCGGCATTCTCACTCCGAAAGAGTGCCTGGAGGGATTCTCGAACAAGGGCATGATAACGGTTGCCTTGTTGTTTTTGGTGAGCGAGGGTATCCGTAAAAGCGGGGTGCTGGAGCAACTTCTCTATAATTTGCTGCCTACGAAGAACTGTAGTGTAGAGCGCGGTAATCTGCGCCTTCTTCCGGTAATTGCAGGCTTCTCGGCTTTTTTGAACAATACGCCGGTGGTGGTGATTTTTGCTCCCATGATCAAGAACTGGGCCCGTCGCATGAAATTGCCGCCTACCAAATTCCTCATACCCCTGTCCTACGCCACCATTTTAGGGGGTGTGTGTACGTTGATCGGTACCTCTACCAATCTGGTGGTGGACGGTATGATACAGGACGCCGGCTTCGAGGGATTCACGATCTTCGAACTGGGTAAGGTGGGACTTTTTATAGCGATTGTGGGTATTGCCTATCTGGTGTTTTTCTCCAAGTACCTGCTTCCCGATGTCAGTTCCAAGGACGACGACATAGAGCAAGGGGCGGACTCGGCGGAGAGTGTTCGGGTGGAAGCCGTGCTGGGAGCCCGTTTTCCGGGTAACGGAAAGACGTTGCACGACTTTGATTTCTATCGTCATTACGGGGCGCATGTGCGTAGTCTGCACCGCAACGGTGTGCGTTTACAGGGTAATTGGACGGAAACACGTCTATGTGCCAACGACACCCTTATTTTGGATGCCGACGCCACGTTTATCCCCACCTGGGGCGAGAGCCGTGTTTTTCTGATGCTTTCGGTGATGGATGCCGAGCCGGAGATGGGAAAGAAGAAGCGGTATTTTGCCGTGGTGTTGCTCATCCTGATGATTCTGGGCGCCACCATCGGCGAACTTCCTGCCGTGCGTGAGGCGGTTCCCGGCTTGCGGCTCGACATGTTCTTCTTCGTCTGCGTCACTACGGTTGTCATGGCTTGGACGGGCATGTTCTCACCCCGTAAATACACGAAGTTCATCTCTTGGGATGTATTGATTACCATAGCCTGTGCGTTTGCCATCAGCCGTGCGATGACCAATTCCGGTTTCGCCGGTGTCATGGCTACTTACATTATCGGGCTGACCGACCGTTTCGGACCGCATGCCCTGCTGGCCGTGATCTTTATCATCACCAATCTTTTCACGGAACTGATCACCAACAATGCCGCTGCCGCTCTGTCGTTTCCGATCGCGTTGGCCGTAGCCCGTCAGCTGGGGGTAGACCCGACGCCGTTTTTTGTGGTGATCTGTATGGGAGCTTCCGCTTCGTTCTCCACGCCTATCGGCTATCAGACCAATCTGATTGTGCAGGGCGTGGGCGGATATAAATTCACCGATTTCGTCAAGGTCGGGCTACCGCTCAATCTGATTGTCTTTCTGCTGTCGGTGTTCCTGATACCGATGTTCTGGAGTTTCTAACTATACCTTATTATATATGGCTGAACCAACCCATATTTATCCGATATACGACCGCATGATGACGCGGGCCGACAAAGAATCGCTGCTGCATCAGCGTGGTGTGATGATTTGGTTTACGGGGCTTTCCGGCTCGGGAAAGAGCACGGTGGCGCTCGGTGTGGAGCGCGAGTTGCATCGGCGGGGTATCCTTTGCCGGATTCTGGACGGCGACAATATCCGCAGCGGTATCAACCGCAACCTGGGTTTCTCGGCCGAGGACCGGTTGGAAAACATCCGCCGTATAGCCGAGGTGGGGCGTCTTTTTGTAGACACGGGCATCGTTACCCTGGCTGCCTTTATCAGCCCTACCCATGCCTATCGTGAGATGGCTGCCGACATTATCGGACGGGACGACTTTAAGGAAGTGTATGTCTCTACGCCTCTGGAAGAATGCGAGCGACGCGATGTGAAAGGGCTTTACGCCCGTGCCCGTCGGGGCGAGATAAAAGATTTTACCGGTATCAGTGCGCCGTTCGAAGCGCCCGTGCATCCGGCGTTGTCTATCGACACCTCCGTACTTACGTTGGAGGAATCGGTACGCCGTGTGCTCCGCCTGATATTGAATACTAACGAATAAACATACAATTTATGGCCGACTATAAATTAAGTCATTTGCAGGAACTTGAGGCCGAATCCATCCATATTATCCGCGAGGTGGCCGCCGAGTTCGAGAATCCGGTGATGCTCTATTCCATCGGGAAAGACAGCTCCGTCATGGTGCGTCTGGCCGAAAAGGCTTTTGCACCCGGTAAGGTGCCGTTCCCGCTGATGCACATCGATTCGAAGTGGAAATTCAAGGAAATGATACAGTTTCGCGACGAATATGCCCGCAAATACGGGTGGAACCTCATTGTGGAGTCGAATATGGAAGCGTTTAATGCCGGTGTGGGACCCTTTTCCCACGGGAGCAAGGTACATACCGACCTGATGAAAACCAAGGCTTTGCTCGACGCGTTGGCCAAACATAAGTTTGACGCAGCTTTCGGCGGTGCCCGTCGCGACGAGGAGAAGAGCCGGGCGAAGGAGCGCATCTTCTCGTTCCGCGACCGTTTCCAGCAGTGGGACCCCAAGAACCAGCGGCCCGAGTTGTGGGATATCTACAATAGCCGCGTGCATAAGGGCGAGAGCATCCGTGTGTTCCCCTTGAGCAACTGGACCGAGCTGGACATCTGGCAGTATATCCGTCTGGAAAACATTCCCATCGTTCCCCTTTATTTCGCCAAGGAGCGTCCTTGCGTGGAGATGGACGGCAACCTGATCATGGCCGACGACGACCGTCTGCCCGAATCATACCGCGACAAGATACGGATGCGTATGGTACGCTTCCGTACGCTGGGATGCTGGCCGCTGACCGGTGCCGTGGAGAGCAATGCCACCACTATCGAGGAGATTGTGGAGGAAATGATGACCACCACCAAGAGCGAGCGTACCACCCGCGTGATCGATTTCGACCAAGAAGCGTCGATGGAGCAGAAGAAACGCGAAGGATATTTCTAAAACCGGAGGATGAATTATGGCAGATAAAGATATTAAAGCATTTTTGGATCAAGACGAAAAGAAGGACCTGCTGCGTTTGCTTACCGCCGGTTCGGTGGACGACGGTAAATCGACCCTGATCGGACGCCTGCTCTTCGACAGCAAGAAACTCTACGAGGACCAGCTTCAGGCCTTGGAACGCGACAGCAAGCGCGTGGGAAATGCCGGCGAGCATATCGACTACGCCCTGTTGCTCGATGGCCTGAAAGCCGAACGCGAGGAGGGCATTACCATTGACGTGGCTTACCGTTATTTTTCTACCAACCAACGTAAGTTCATCATCGCCGATACCCCGGGACACGAACAGTATACCCGCAATATGATCACCGGCGGTTCGACGGCCAATCTGGCCATTATCTTGGTGGATGCACGTACGGGGGTCATCACGCAGACGCGCCGCCACACGTTTCTGGTATCGTTGCTGGGCATCAAGCATATTGTGCTTGCCGTGAACAAGATGGACTTGGTGGACTTTGATGAAGCGGTGTTCCGTTCCATCGTAGGCGAATACCGGGTCCTTACCGACCGGTTGGGCATAGAAGATGTCAGTTGTTTCCCCCTGTCGGCCCTGGACGGTGACAATGTGGTGGAGAAATCCGCCCGTACACCTTGGTACGACGGCCCCGCCTTGCTCGATTTTCTGGAAACCGTACCCATTCATACCGACCGCAACATGACGGACTTCCGTTATCCGGTGCAATACGTGTTGCGCCCCAATCTGGATTTCCGGGGCTTCTGCGGCAAGGTCGCTTCCGGTGTTGTCCGTCGGGGGGATGAGGTAATGGCATTGCCTTCGCGTAAGACGTCGCGGGTGAAGAGCATCGTCACCTACGAGGGCGAGCAGGAAGAAGCCTTTTGCCCGCAGTGTGTCACCCTGACGCTGGAGGATGAGATAGACATCAGTCGCGGCGAGATGTTGGTGCGGCCCGACAATCTGCCTCATGTGGCCCGCTGTTTCGAGACCATGCTGGTGTGGATGGACGAGGAACCGATGGACCGCAGCAAGCAATTCTACTTGAAGCACAACACCAATACCACCCGCGCCACCGTGGACGAAATCTGTTATCGGGTGGATGTGAACACGATGGAGCAGAAATCGTCCGACGCGTTCCGTTTGAACGAGATCGGCAAGGTGCGGATCACCACAGCCAAAACGCTGTTTTTCGATGCCTATCGCGACAACCGGGCTACGGGAGCTTTCATTCTGATCGATCCCATCACGAACAATACCAGTGCCGTGGGTATGATCACGGCTCCGCTGGACGAACAGGAATACGGCGGCGAGCCGTTGCCCGAACTGAATCTGCCCAAGCTGGGTATCGGTCCCGAACATTACGAGGCCCTGGAGAAAGCCGTGAAAGAGCTCTCCCGTCAGGGACTGGCTGTAAATCTGATAAAAGAATAACGTTGAATCCCCTAAAACAAGATATATAAGTATGGGACTGATAGAATTTAGCAAGCTGCCTGTCAATACGTTGGTGGGAGCCGATTGGGATACGTTCCGCGAAATGACCCGTGGACAGCGCATCGACGCCAAATACCGCAGCAAGTATTACCTGACCAAGGCGGTGTGCCGGTTGCTCAGCACACTGACCCCCATTCAGGAACGCCGTTACCGTAAACTGTTGGCCGACCGCCCTTTGCAGAACGATCCGGTGTTCATTCTGGGCCATTGGCGCAGCGGAACCACTTTTGTACACAACATCTTCGCACAGGACAAGCATTTCGGTTACACCACGACCTATCAGACGGTATTTCCCCATCTGATGATGTTCGGACAACCGATGTTCAAGAAGACGATGGGATGGCTGATGCCCGACCATCGGCCTACCGACAATATGGAACTGGCGCCCGACCTGCCGCAGGAGGAGGAGTTCGCCCTGTCCAACATGATGCCGTATTCCTATTACGATTTCTGGTTCTTCCCGGAACACATGCAGGAGTACTGCGACAAATACCTCACTTTTGAACGAATCACGCCCGAAGAGTTGCGCATTTTCAAAGAGACGTTCCTCAAACTGGTGAAAATCTCGTTGTGGAATACCGGCGGAACCCAGTATCTGTCGAAGAATCCGCCCCACACCGGACGTGTGAAAGCCCTGACGGAGCTGTTTCCCAACGCCAAGTTCATTTATCTGATGCGCAATCCGTATACGGTGTTCGAGAGTACGCGCAGCTTTTACACCAACACGATCAAACCGTTGGAGTTGCAGCATTTCAGCGACGAGGAAATGGAGCGCAACATCCTGCTGTCGTATGCCAAACTGTATAAGGCTTACGAAGCGCAGAAGCAGTACATTCCGAAAGGCAATCTGTATGAGGTGAAATTCGAGGATTTTGAAACGGACGCGATGGAAACCACCCGCCGTATCTACCGGGAACTACAGATCCCCGGCTGGGATGAAGCCGAAAACGACATACGGGCGTATGTGGATAAAAAGCGCGGTTATAAGAAGAACAAGTACGAATACAAACCTCGCACCGTGCAGCTGGTCAATGAGAACTGGGGCTTTGCGTTGAAAGACTGGGAATACCCGATACACGAATAATCGGCCTCGGGATCGCGCGGACCGGGATACGGGGCGTGCGGTAAAAGCGAAGTTTGCCGGCTCCCTTTGTTTTCGGGGCGAAGAATATGAAATAAAATGGTGTACACCTTTTTTGGGAAAGGTCTACACCATTTTCTAGAAAGGTCTACACCAAAATCAGAAAAGGTGTACACCTTTTCTTTTTGTGCCGATGAACGGATCTTATGCTTTTCAAGCAAGCAGAGAGTAAGTATGCTCGACTTTATGGAATGGAATCGGGAGATAGAAGAATGAGGTTGAGCGGAATGGTAAAAAGTAAAGTAACGAAAAATATAGAGTTATGCGTATTTCTCTTAATAAGAGATGACGCTAGGATGTCGTAAAATAATGTATTTTATTTATTATAAACAAATAAAAACATATTTATTTCGATTCTACATGTTGCTTTTGTTGCTGTTAATCAGCAAAAAGTCAACAAACAGACTATTTTGTCATTTCATATATAACAAATTATGCTCTAGCGTCATCTCTTATTAAGAGAGGGACGGAAAAACGAAGTCGTGAGATTCGGATGGGAGGAGAAACGACGCCATGATTTTACTTGTTGATAAAGTTCACGGCGGATGATAAGCATGATAATTAACCCGAAAATAAACCTTAAAGAACTAAGATTATGAAACCTTAAATTCGCAGCTTAATTACTTGTTATAAATGCAAGTCCTTGACAAACA
>CAJUDC010000057.1 GCA_910584955.1 uncultured Paraprevotella sp.
TCGAATCCGGTTTCGGCCAAGATGGCATTTGACGGACGCGTTAACGAGAAAGACATTGTTATGGCAGCCGTACCGTATACTTCCATCGCCGATAACACAATCACTGTGGAAGACTCCGATCTGAAAGCCAAATACGAGGAACTGAAGGAGTTCTTCAAACAAGACGTTGAAACGCGCGACATCAAATACATTGACGTGGCTGTAACTGCCAGCTCTGCCGACAAGAAAGCACTGGATGAAGAAATGGCCGGCTACAGCAAGCAGTTGGCAGAAGGTGACAACACGGCAAAATTGGTACGGGAAAGCGGTTCCGTTGTAGCTTATTCCGCATTGCCGATCAGCAAAAAGGCATTGCCGCGCGATATTACCATACACATGGATTCCATGTCTGTCGGTACACAGAAAGGTCCGTACTACAACGCAACAGACAACACGATGAACATCGTAAAATTGTTCTCCAAAGTATCGGCCCCCGACTCCATCGAGGTACGGCAGATTCAAGTAGTAGCCGCTGATGAGGCAACCATGCGCAAAACGGCAGACAGCATCATGACCGCCTTAAATGCCGGTGAACCTTTCGACAGTATCGCTAAGAAATACAATCAGTCAGGCGCCAAGAACTGGATCGTTTCTTCTCAATACGAAGGACAGACACTTGATGAAGATTCCCGTAAATACTTCCAGACGCTTAACAACCTGGGAGTAAACGCAACAGAAAAGATAGAGCTAACCCAAGGCACGCTCATCACCCAAGTAACAGATCGCCGGGCAATGATTGACAAATACGACATTGCCATCATCAAACGACCTATAGAATTCAGCAAAGATACGTATACCAAAGCATACAACGACTTCAGCCAGTTCCTGGCAGCCAATGCCACCCAAAGCGACATCGAAGCTAATGCCGCAAAAAAGGGTTATACGGTACAGACACGCAACGATCTGCCCAATTACGAACATTATGTGGCGAATGTAACGGGTACACGTGAGGCCATGCGTTGGATTTTCAATGAAGATACGGAAATCGGTAGTGTGTCTCCTCTTTACGAATGCGGCAACAACGACCACATGATGGTAGTTATCCTCACCGGTAACCACCCCAAAGGTTTCCGCGCTTGGGACGATGCCAATGTAAAGGAATTCCTGAAACAGGAAGTACTCAAAGACAAAAAGGCTCAGCAGATTCAGGACATGATGAACGGTAAAAACAGTGTATCCGCTGTCGCTCAGCTGAAGGATGCCGTCAGCGATTCCATCAAGCACATTACCTTTAGTTCATCCGCCTTTATCTCGAAGACGGGACAGAGCGAACCGGCTCTGAGCGGTGCTGTCAGCAAAACGGCCAAAGGTCAGTTTGTCAACGGTATAAAAGGAAACGGTGGTGTATATGCTTTCCAGGTAATCGGCGAGAACAAGCGTGACGAGAAGTTCGATTCCAAAGCAGAGCAGCAGAAGCAAAGCAATATGAATGCCCGCATCGCATTCAGCCGCTTCATCGGTGAATTGCAGGAGAAAGCCAATATCAAAGACAACCGTTACTTGTTCTTCTAAAAAGAAACTTGCGACGGTAAATTATACTGAAGCCTCCCTCAACCTGAGCGGTTGAGGGAGGCTTTTTTTATAGTACCTGTTACAGTATTCACTGTTCTAACACTGCAATATTTTAACACTGGCAAGAACCGTTACGCCGGTCTGCTTTGCCTCCCAAAGCTGTTTCAACCGGTTATAGGACTGAACATAGCACATTCTCTCTCTATCGAATTACAAGAGTAAATGCACGTGCTTCGTCCGGCATTTTCCTTGCAACAAGGATTGTCGGATTCCCCCATATAACGTGAGCTAGATTAAGGAAATAAAAACAACTAAAGAGAACCGGCCATTTAGTGTTGCTAAATGACTGGTTCTCTTTACCTCTTTACGAAAAATCGTAAACTTAAATACAGTTCGTATTATGTCGGCGGGCCCGGAACCCCCGGCTGCATCAATTGTTTTCGGGACGCAACTGACGAACGGTTTCAGCCGTACGCCACATTTCACTATCGTGCAGGGCTTTCAATTCGGCTTCCAGCTTCACACGATAGTCCGGCTGAGAGTTGGCATCGATGGATATCTGAGCCTCGTTACCGGTTACCACACTGTGATACAATTTTTCCACTACCGGTTTGATGGCATCGTGGAAAGGACCCATCCAGTCGAGCGCTCCCCGCTGTGCCGTTGTAGAACAGTTGGCATACATCCAGTCCATACCGTTCTTGGCAAACAACGGCATCAACGACTGTGTAAGCTCCTCAACCGTTTCGTTGAAAGCCTCGGAAGGCGTATGACCGTTCTCGCGCAACACCTCGTACTGAGCCAGCAACAAACCCTGGATAGCGCCCATCAGCGAACCGCGCTCACCGGTCAAATCGGAAGTGGCCTCACGCTTGAACGTAGTTTCGAACAAGTAGCCCGAACCGATACCGATACCGAATGCCAACACCTTGTCCAGCGCCTTGCCCGAGGCATCCTGGTAAATAGCGTAAGAAGAGTTCAGACCACGGCCTTCGAGGAACATCGTGCGCAACGAAGTGCCCGAGCCTTTCGGGGCCACCATGATTACGTCAATATCCTTGGGAGGCACGATGCCGGTGCGGTCGCTCCAGTTAATGCCAAAACCGTGGGAGAAATAAAGCGTTTTACCTGCCGTGAGGTAAGGTTTGATCGTCGGCCAAAGCTGCATCTGCGCAGCGTCGGACAACAACATACATACAATCGTACCCTTATCGGCGGCCTCCTCCAAAGAGAACAGCGTTTCGCCCGGCACCCATCCGTCGGCAACAGCCTTGTCATACGTCTTGCCCTGACGCTGACCGACAATCACGTTGAAACCGTTATCCCGCAAGTTGCAAGCCTGTCCGGGACCCTGTACGCCATATCCCAATACGGCTATCGTCTCGTTTTTCAATATCTCACGAGCTTTCTCCAAAGGAAACTCTTCACGGGTCATCACCGTCTCGATAACACCGCCAAAATTCAGTTCTGCCATTTTTGTTTTGTTTGTTTGTGCGGCTCATTGGCGAGCCGCGTTATTATACTTATTTCTGTTAATTTTCTATTATTACAATCGCAAAGTTACACATTTATTCCGAAATAACGATAAAATGACGCTATTTGTTACAAAATGTGACCCGACACCGACACACAACCTCTCCTTCGGGATTTTCTCCGCCGATGTCCTTGCGCACCTCTATCGCATACTCGCCCTCTTCGGTTTCGTCGCGGAAGAAACTGAGCCGGTCTCCCATATAGCTCTCCGCCACATAAGCCATTTCAAACCGCGCTATCCGACGGGTCAGAAACATTTCTTTCGGGAAAAGGTCCAGAATATGCTCCATATACTTTATACTGTTCACATGCCCGTTCACATCTATGTCGCTGTAATACGTCTCTATCGTACGTATCGGCACCAGCGCACTCACTTTGATCCGGCCGGGTTTCTCGATGGGACAAGGTTTCTCCGTTTCTATATAATCTACAATCCGACCTCCGTGCAGTTCCAACAGATCGGCCGGTTTACGGGTATCCAAATTGATCAT
Organism: uncultured Paraprevotella sp.; assembly: GCA_910584955.1. Classification (GTDB taxonomy): domain Bacteria; phylum Bacteroidota; class Bacteroidia; order Bacteroidales; family Bacteroidaceae; genus Paraprevotella. Next base: position 3,576 of record CAJUDC010000057.1, read on the forward strand.
GGCCCAAACCGAACGGGCATATCCTATCGGGCGACCGTCCTTGTTCAGGATCGTGAAGTTACGATCGGTAAACAGACGGTAAACATTCTCCACCCATGTCTCGACAGAAAAAGAATCATACGACGCCGGCATTTCTTCCAGTTCCACAGCCAGTCTGGAAAGCACCCATGTGTAATTGCTCTCATGCAGACGGGCCATTCCAAATCCTCTGTCGGCAGCATGAAAACCGGCACAGTTCAACAAATGATTCCCCAATACGCCCATAAACAGGTGTCCCGTGAAATCCACATGAAACGGCTCTGCCACAAATTCGTATCTGCCTACTTTATCCTCTGCCATACCTCTCTCCTTTCGTCAGTCGTTCAGGCTGCGCAAATGCTCATAATGTTGTTTTCTCTCTTCCAGGAAGCGGTCCAGATATTCCACTTTGCTCCGGGTTACGGCAATACGGCCCGAACGTACATACTGCAATACGCAGCCGAAATCGTTCAGCGCATAATACAGCGACATGATTTCGTCCGTAAGTCCCATTTTCGTCACCACCGTATATGTTGGATTCACCTCAAGCATCTGCGCACCGTGCCGCCGCACGGCCCGCGATATTTCGGGATTCGCCATCACCTCCGGGGTAGACAGCTTATACAGTCCGGCCTCGGTGATAAACACCTCGTCGTCGGTGAAATAATTGGCCTGAAGCACATCTATCTTTTTCTCGATCTGCTTGGTGATCTTATCAATCTGCTCTTCGGTGCTCCAGCAGGTGATGGTGTATTTGTGTACGCCCTTGATACTGCTGGCCGATACATTCAGGCTTTCGATATTGACCTGTCGACGCGTAAACACAGCCGTCACCTGATTCAGCAAACCGGCAAAGTTCTCCGAGAACACCAGCAATGTATATAATTTCTTTTCCTGTTCCATTTCTTTCCGTCACGCTTTTATCATTTAACTTCCAGCAACATGTCGTCCACGTCGTTCCCCGGACAGCACATCGGCAACACTTCGCCCTCCTCTATCACAGCTACCTGCAACAAATAAGGTCCGTCGGTAGCCAGCATTTTGGCGATAGCTGCTTCCAGCCCGTCACGTTCGGTCACCGTTTCATTCGGAATACAATAAGCCGAAGCAATCATATTGTAATCGGGATTCAGCATCGGCGTGAAGGAGTAACGACGATTGAAGAACATCTCCTGCCATTGCCGGACATTACCCAGGTAATTATTATTGAGCAAGATTATCTTTACCGGACTGCGCTGTTCCATAATCGTGCCCAGTTCCTGAATGGACATCTGCATACCGCCGTCACCCAAAAACAGGCATACGGTGCGATCGGGCGCTCCGAAAGTAGCTCCGACAGCCGCCGGCAATCCGAATCCCATTGTCCCCATACCGCCGGACGTCACGATACTCCGCTTTTCCGAAAAGCGGAAATAACGCGCAGCCATCATCTGGTTCTGTCCCACGTCGGTAACGAGAATCGCCTTATCGGCCGTCATCTCCGTCACCTTGCGTACCACTTCGCCCATCTTGATGGGGCCTTCGCCCGGATGTATTTCCGGTTGAATCACCATACGGTCCTCTTTCTCGGCATACTCCCGGAAACTGTCGATCCATTCACGATGGTCGCCGGGTTGCAACAATGCCGTCACGGCGGCCAGTGTTTCCTTGCAATCACCCAACACCGGCACATCCACCACCACGTTTTTGTTTATCTCACTAGGGTCTATATCGAAATGGATCTTACGGGCCTGCGTAGCATATGTAGACAACTTGCCCGTAATACGGTCGTCAAAGCGCATCCCGACGGCTATCAGCACATCGCACTCCTGCGTCTTGACATTGGCCGCCAGACTGCCGTGCATGCCCAGCATACCCATATTCAGCAGATGCCCCGAAGGCAAGGCCGAAAGCCCGAGCAGTGTGCAGCCGGCCGGCATATCAGCCGTTTCGATAAAGCGGCGCAGTTCTTCCTGAGCTTGCCCCAGTTCCACGCCTTGTCCCACCAGCACCAGCGGACGTTTGGCTCCGTTTATCAGTTCGGCGGCCCGGCGCACGGCCTCGGTATCCGTCTTAGGCACCGGCACATAACTGCGCACAAAATCCACCTTCTGCGGTTCATAGTCCGTCAGCCCCACCTGCGCATTCTTTGCGAAGTCAAGCACCACCGGACCGGGACGACCGCTCCGCGCTATGTAGAAAGCCCGGCTCACCGCCCATGCCACATCTTCAGGGCGGCGTATCTGATAGGCCCATTTCGAGATAGGCTGTGTCACTCCCACCAGGTCGCACTCCTGAAAAGCATCGGTACCCAGCATAGACGCCCCCACCTGTCCGCAAATAACCACTACAGGCGTACTGTCCATCATGGCATCGGCAATGCCGGTGACGGTATTGGTGGCTCCCGGTCCGCTGGTCACCAGGCACACGCCCACACGTCCCGACACACGGGCATATCCCTGTGCCGCATGAGCGGCAGCCTGCTCGTGACGCACCAGAATATGATTCAATTCATTCTTATAATCATACAATGCGTCAAACACCGGCATGATGGCTCCGCCCGGATAACCGAACAAGGTGGTCACCCCTTCGTTCACCAACGAGCGCATCAGCGCTTCCGCACCCGTTATCTTTTCTTTTATCATACGTTCAAATATGTCTTCGGTTGATTAGTCTTTTATCTGACGAATACCTCCCTTATCGGCCGAGCTCACCATCGAAGCATAGGCTTTCAGCGATTTGGGAATCACACGCCGGCGCGTCACAGGCCGTTGCGGACGGGCCGCCAATTCTTCGTCGGTCAGTTTCACACGAATGCTGCGCGACGGTATGTCGATCTCGATGATGTCACCGTCCACAATCTTGCCGATATTGCCGCCGGCTGCGGCTTCGGGCGAGATATGCCCGATACTCAGACCGGATGTTCCGCCGGAGAAACGACCGTCGGTAATCAATGCGCACTCCTTGCCCAGATGTTTGCTCTTTATATAAGAGGTGGGATAAAGCATTTCCTGCATACCCGGACCGCCTTTCGGACCTTCGTGGGTGATAACGACCACATCGCCGCTCACCACCTTACCGCCCAAAATACCTTCACAGGCATCCTCCTGCGAATCGAACACTTTGGCCGGACCGCAGAAATGCCAGATGCTTTCGTCCACACCGGCCGTCTTCACCACACAACCGTCCTGGGCTATATTGCCGAACAGAACAGCCAGTCCGCCGTCTTTCGTATAGGCATGGCCCAAGTCGCGGATACACCCCGTAGCGCGGTCGGTATCCAACGTTTCGTAGACGGAACACTGCGATCCCATACGGTTGCTGAACACACCGCCCGGTGCGCTCTCATAGATGCGCCTTGCCTCGGCATCCGTCTCCGGCCCCGTAATATCGTATTTCCGTATATCCTCGCCCAGCGTCGTCCCGTTCACCCGACGGCACGACGTGTCGAGCAGTCCGCCCCGTTCCAGTTCCGCCAGGATATTCAGGATCCCCCCGGCGCGGTTGCATTCCTGGATGGAGTATTTCTGTGTGTTGGGCGCCAGTTTGCACAGACAAGGCACCTTCCGGCTCAAGGCGTCAATATCCGACATGGTGAAGTTCACACCGGCCTCGTTGGCCACCGCCAACAGATGAAGCACCGTATTGGTGGAGCCGCCCATTGCAATATCCAGTGTCATGGCATTCAGGAACGCCTCGCGTGTGGCGATACTGAGCGGCAACACGCTTTCATCGCCCTCTTCGTAATATTTATAAGCATTCTTCACGATCAGGGCCGCCGCATCCTTGAACAGCCGAATCCGGTTGGCATGAGTGGCCAGAATCGTACCGTTGCCGGGCAACGACAATCCCAACGCCTCGGTCAGTGAATTCATCGAGTTGGCCGTAAACATTCCCGAACAGCTTCCGCAACCCGGGCAGGCATGCTCCTCGATACGGTCCAGTTCTTCCTGCGGCACACTCATATCGGCACCTTTTACCATGGCCGTGATCAGGTCGATATTCTCTCCCTTCCACCTGCCGGCCTCCATCGGTCCTCCCGACACGAAGACGGCGGGGATGTTCAGCCGCATGGCAGCCATCAGCATGCCCGGCGTGATTTTGTCGCAATTGGAAATACAGATCATGGCATCGGCCTTGTGTGCATTCACCATATACTCCACACTATCGGCTATAATATCCCGCGAAGGCAACGAATAGAGCATGCCGTCGTGTCCCATTGCGATGCCGTCGTCGATGGCAATGGTATTGAACTCAGCCGCATAACACCCCAATTTCTCGATCTCGGCTTTCACCAACTGTCCCACTTCGTGTAAATGGGTATGCCCGGGGACAAACTGCGTGAACGAATTGACAATGGCAATGATGGGCTTACCGAACTGCTCCCGCTTCATGCCGTTGGCCACCCAGAGAGCCCGGGCTCCGGCCATACGACGACCTTCCGTAGAAAAGGCGCTGCGTAACTGATGTTTCATGACCTCTAACTGATTTATTATATATTTGAGCTTGCAAAGTTAGTCCGTTTTTTCCTATCGGACAAAAGTTTTTCACATAAAATCATCCCTTATACAAAAAACCGCAAGGAAGAATACCGTATAAATAACAAATCATTTATAATAACACACGAATAACTTTCGAATTAACACAATACAATTCCTTTTGATACCGGACTGATCCGACACAGCGACTACCGTCCGCCTTCGTCCTCCGTACTTTTTCGTTTCTTCCCAACAAGTTCCTCCCTTCAGCACACCTATCGCACATCAAACCTTGATGTGTACAAAACAAGCTTTAAAGTGACCGGATTAAATTTTGATCGCTACACACCAAGGCTCGATTTGCAGTTTGCAGCGGCTCCGGCATTCCTTTTATCGACGAAAAACATTTCTTTGAAACCGGTTGCCTGCCGGAAAGCGATTTCACTTTTTCCTTCCTTCTTTCGTTTTTTTATTGTATCTTTGTCCGCATTAATTTATCATCTAAACAAATACGATTATGGATACTACTCCGAACAAGTACATTACTGTGGCATACGAATTATATATCGAGACGGACGGTGAGAAAGAATTGATTGAGAAAGCACCGACGGAACATCCGTTCCAATTCATTTCCGATATGGGCACCACATTGGATGCTTTCGAAGCACAGATCAAGCCCCTGGCACGCGGCGACAAATTCGATTTCACACTGAGTGTGGACGAGGCTTACGGCCCTTACGAAAAAGAACGCGTAGTAGAAGTGAGCAAAGACACATTCAAGGTGAACGGACACTTCGACAAGGAACGTATCTATCCGGGTGCCGTGGTTCCTTTGATGAACGCCGACGGTGAACGTTTCAACGGTACCATCGCCGAAGTGAAGGACGACATCATTGTGATCGACCTGAACCATCCGCTGGCCGGCAAAGCGCTGAATTTTGTAGGCGAGGTGACGGAAAACCGCGAAGCTACCAAAGAAGAGATTCAGGGCATGCTGAATATGCTGAGCGGCGAAGGCGGTTGCGGATGCGGATGCTGCGGCGACGATTGCGGCGAAGGCGGATGCGGCGAACACGAAGGCGGATGCGGATGCGGCCATTGCCACTGACCGTCGGATAAAAACAAAAGGACAAGATGAGCAATACGTTTGGAAACCTGTTCCGGCTGACCAGTTTCGGTGAAAGCCACGGCCCGGGAGTGGGCGGTGTGGTGGACGGCATGCCCGCCGGCATCGAAGTGGATACCGATTTCATACAGGCTGAACTGAATCGCCGGCGCCCCGGACAAAGCCGATTGACCACTCCGCGCAAGGAAGACGACCGGGTGGAGATCCTCTCGGGCGTATTCGAGGGGCGCACCACAGGATGTCCCATAGGCTTTTTGGTGAGAAACGCCAATCAGCATTCCAACGACTACGATAACATCCGCGACTTGTACCGGCCCTCGCACGCCGATTTCACCTATACCCGGAAATACGGTCTGCGCGACCATCGGGGAGGGGGCCGTTCTTCGGCGCGCGAGACGATAGCCCGATGCGTGGGCGGAGCATTGGCCAAACTGGCCCTCCGGCAACTGGGCATACAGATCACGGCCTACACGTCGCAAGTGGGAAGCATCGCTCTGCCACACGACTACCGCCATTATGACCTGACGCTCACGGAGAGCAACGACGTGCGCTGCCCCGACACGGAAAAGGCGGTCGAGATGGCCGCACTCATATCGGAAGTGAAAGCGGCGGGCGACACCATCGGAGGTGTGATTACCTGCGTCGTACAGGGCTGTCCGGTGGGATTGGGCGAACCGGCTTTCGGCAAGCTCCATGCCGCTTTGGGCGGAGCTATGCTGAGTATCAATGCGGTAAAAGGCTTCGAATACGGTCTGGGATTTGCAGGAGCATGCCAGCGCGGCAGCGAGCAGAACGACGAGTTTTACAACGATAACGGGCGCATCAGTACCCGCACCAACCGCAGCGGCGGCATCCAGGGAGGCATCAGCAACGGACAAGACATCTATTTCCGGGTTGCCTTCAAGCCCGTAGCCACCTTGCTGATGGAACAAAAAACCGTGACCACAGACGGAACGGAAACTCGCCTCACCGCCCGTGGGCGGCATGACGCCTGCGTGCTGCCACGAGCCGTACCGGTAGTGGAGGCGATGGCGGCCATGACCGTGCTGGATTACTATCTGCTCAACCGGACGACGTTATTGTGAGATTCGTAGAAGAAAACGGGCTGTCGGTAGAAAACTCCTTAAGATTTAGAAAAGAAAGTGTACCTTTGCAGCGTCCGAAAGGACGAGGAGCTGTGAAGCCCCTTCTTCTAGATAACTTAGTTAAGTCTAGTTTTAGTTTTTGTGCAGGATTGTCCCGACCATTGGCGAATGGCGGGACAATCTTCTTTTCAAGATGACCAAACAACTGAAAAGTTTCCTGCCGCAATTGTTGCGAAAGCCGTAAAAAAGATGTAGTTTTGCTCGTACTAAAACAAGAATCCCATGAGAAAAACACTCCTCTGCTGCCTGCTCTGCCTGACAATCCTACCGGCATCGGCGCAGGAAACAAACCAAGAAACAGCACTGTGGCCCGGGAAAGTGCCGGGTTCCGTCAAGGCTAAAAACCCGGCGGTAAAGGATTTGACATCCGAACAGAGCGTAATCAGACTGACGGAAGTGACCAACCCCACACTGGCCGTATATCCGCCTGTGGGCGAAAGCAACGGTGCGGCTGTGATCGTAAGTCCCGGAGGCGGCTATCAGGTTTTGGCCTATAACAAAGAAGGAACCGAGATCGCCCAATGGCTGGCCCGACAAGGCTACACGGCTTTTGTCCTGGCCTATCGTATCCCTAACCAGCAGGAAGGCGCCCTTCAGGACATACAACGGGCTATCCGGGTGGTACGTCACCAATATCACCTGCAACAGGTAGGCGTGATCGGTTTCTCGGCCGGAGCCAGCCTTTCCGCACGGGCGGCCACCCGCTTTACGGAACGGTTATATCCTGCTGTGGACGAAGCCGATTCGCTCAGTTGCCGGCCGGACTTCGCTATGCTGATCTACCCGGCCTATCTGGACCAGGGAGACAACCGTACACTGACACCCGAACTGACCCTGACGCCCCAGACACCGCCCATGTTCATATTTGCCACAAGCGACGATTTCTACGGCAACAGCGCACTGGTCATGGCACAGGCATTGCGCGACCACAAGCTCCCCGTAGACCTGCATTTCCTTGCAAAAGGCGGACACGGCTACGGTATGCGGCGCGGACCGGGGCTGGTATGGCCCGGAATGGCCGAGACATGGCTTAAACAAATCACAAGCGGGAAGAAATAAATTCTTCCCGCCTCTACTCTCCTTACAGCCTCGCCCGGACAGAAAAGTCTTTCCGTCAGAGATGGACTTTCACACCGACGGCGAGGCTTATAATATCCTTGAATTTAACGTTCCGATCGCCAAAACAGGTGATCAGATCCGTATCGCACGTGCTAAATTCGTAATACAACGAAATCCCTTGCGCCAAAACCCGTTTATCATCGGGACGATAATAGCCGATCCGTTGTCCCGCAAAAATATTAGCCCGCAAGCGGGTGGAAAATCCGTAATATCCACCGGGATAACGACCGGGTTCGCTCACCCAGAAATTATGATTAAGCACCGATGAAAAGAACACACCGCACGACAAAGGCCTATAGGCGAATCCTCTGTCGCCCAATGCTATCTTCCAGGGAATGTAGCTCTGCCGGACCGTAAAAACGATCTTAGCCTCTTCACTTTCAAACTTGGGCAAGAAACCGAACATCAGGTCGGTTTCCCACTGATCGGAGCGCCCGTAAGTCCATCCGGCTCCCAAAGAAACCACACCGATGCTACCGGCAAACTGCATTTTATAGTGCCTCGGAATAAGACGCTGCCAGCGGCGCATCCGCTTGATCATCCGGCGTTCATAAACGGAAAGCTCCGCCACCTCAGGAACGGATGCCGAAAGAAGAAGCGTATCCGCCGGAACGGAAGAAACGGCATCCTGGGCCGACACTACCGAAGCGACACACCCCAGCAGACTAAAAACTACACTTCTCAATCTCATAACCGTCTTCTTTTATCGTAATCACGAAATATCCTCTGCGATCTATACTCGTACAACCGTAATACATCAGTCCGTCGTTGAACAGCTCTCCCTCCGCGTAGTAATGATTGTGTCCGTACAAACAGAACTGAATGCCGGGCAACATCAACAAATATCGTTCGAAAGGCTTTGCCACATTGTTGTTGAACTCTACATCACCGGGAGGCACATGCATCAGCACAATGGTCTTCTCAGCTCCGTAAGGTTGACGGGTAATCTGGTCCTCCAGAAAACCGAAATCGGGAACCGGATGGCTGTAGTCGTACTCCAGGGCATTCGTATTCAAACAGATGAAGCGCACATTGCCGGCCGTAAATACGAAATTAACCGGACCGTAAATAGTACCGAACACATCACGACCGGTCCCCAGACAATCGTGATTGCCCAGCAAGCAGACATAAGGCATCCACAAATGCGACATAAAATCGCGGGTCCACATAAACTCTTTGGTCTCGCCGAAATCGGCCTGGTCGCCTCCATGCAGCACAAAGTCAATATCCCCCCGCGCATTGATGGCATCGATCGCCTTACGGGTCTCGTCGTAATGCCGTTGCGTATCGCTGATCATGGCGAAACGAAACGTTTTCCTCCCTGCCATCTGCTGCTCGATAAGAGCCGTATTCCGCAAGTTTATCCCCGTTTCTCCCCGAACGCGCGTATCGTAAGGATGGTATTCTATCACATCGCACCCTGCTGCAAGCACCAACGCCGCCAGTATTCCTATATATATATGAATATTCTTTCGCATCATGGCAGCAAAAGTACACAAAATTCCCGGGGAGCGAAAGAATGAAACTTTCTTTAATATGTTCATTTTGTCGGATGAACAGACCGTTTCCGGCTCAATGCCGCAAGCCCATACGGCTGAATCAGACAAAACGTCGTATCAGACTTACAAACTTCTGTCCGTACTTCTCCTTCTTATAATCACCGATCCCGCTCACGCTTCCGAAAGCCTCTACCGAAGTGGGTTTCAAGCTGCACAGCAAATGCAACACTTTATCGGACAACACGATATATGCCGGGATGTTCTGTTCGTCGGCCAATTGCCGGCGAAGCTGCCGCAAAGCCTCGAACAGTTCCTTGTCTGCCGGTTGCACACTGTCTTTCCGGCCGGCCTCTCCTTGCCAAGGCAAGCGGGGAAGCACCGTTTTTTCCTTTGTCTGCCGAATTTTTTTCTTGGTTTCTTCGTGTCGTACAACCGCCAGAACGGCACGTTCCTTACCGAACAACACCCGTTTCCCGCTTTCGGTAATCTTCAGATGATTGCTCTCGCTGTAAGCAATTTCCACATAGCCGAGTTGCAGCATCTGAAGCAGATAGTCCAGCCAGTCCCGCCCGGGAACGTCGCGGCCCGCTCCGAACGTTTTCAGCTGATCGTAACGATGTTTGGACACTTCTGCCGAAAACGTCCCACGCAGAATATCAATCACGGTGTGGATGCCCGCGCACTGTTCCGTACGCATCACCGCACTGAGCGCCTTCTGTACAAGCAACGTCCCGTCGAAACGTTCCGGTGGATCCTTACACACATCGCAGTTACCGCAATCGCAGTCTGCCGGCTCTCCGAAATAGTTCAGAAGGATACGCCGCCGGCACACCCCGGCCTCAGCATATTCCTGCATTCGTCTCAAACGTTCCGTGTTGATGTCCTGCTGTCCGCTTTCAGCGGCAAACTTCATAAGCTGGACTATATCACCCAACGAATAGAACAACAAAGTCTCGGCTTCCAATCCGTCACGACCGGCACGTCCGATCTCCTGATAAAAGCCCTCTATGCTCTTCGGCAAGTTATAATGGATGACAAAACGTACATTCGACTTGTTAATCCCCATCCCAAACGCCACAGTTGCACACACCACCTGCACCCGGTCGTTGATAAAGTCTTCTTGCGCACGGTTGCGCTCTTCTGTCGACAAGCCGGCGTGATAGACCGCCGCCGTAATCTGATGTTCCCTCAGAAAGTCTGCCACGTCTTCTGCAATCTTCCGACTCATGCAATAGATGATGCCGCAGTCTTCCGCATGGCGCCCGAGAAGTTCCAGAATAGCCCGTTGCTTTTCTTTCTTCTGGTATCCTCGCTTCACAGCCAGACTTAAATTCGGCCGGTCGAAAGAGGAAATGAACACGCGCGGATTCCGAAGTTCCAATTGTTTCAGTATATCCTCCCGCGTCACCTTATCGGCCGTAGCCGTCAGCGCCATCACCGGAACACCGGGAAACTCCCGGTGCAACACGCCCAACTGCGTATACTCCGGTCGGAAATCGTGCCCCCATTGCGAAATACAGTGAGCCTCGTCGATGGCAAACAAGGACACATTCATGTCTTTCAGCAAAAAGGGTATCTCGGTCATCAGGCGCTCCGGCGAAATATAGAGCAATTTGATCTCACCCGACAAGCAGCCCTTACGCACGCGTACATTTTCTCCTTCGTCGTTCCCGCTATTCAAAGCTGCCGCCGATATACCGGCGGCTTTCAAATTTTCCACCTGATCTTTCATCAGCGAGATGAGCGGAGAAATCACGACTGCCGTCCCTTCTTTCATCAAAGCCGGAATCTGATAACACAAGCTCTTTCCACCGCCTGTCGGCATCAGCACCAACACATCTTCTCCCCGTAGAACATTATTAATTATATCTTCTTGCAAAGGGCGAAAAATGGTGTATCCGAAGTATTTTTTCAG
>CAJUDC010000058.1 GCA_910584955.1 uncultured Paraprevotella sp.
ACCGTCTGTATATCGGAGCGCGGGCTCACCGAAAAAGGGATGAGAGGGAGAGAAAAGGCTCCCGCCGCCATCGCCCACAACAGTATCCGCCGTATTTGCAAGGAAGCAGAGGATCTGCAAAAACCATAGTAAGCTCCCCAAAAAACAATCAGCAGGAGATTGGCTTGTATCAGAAAAGAAAAAATAAAGGACATACGAATTTGTTGTTTAGGATTCGTCATCACCGTCGTTTATCAGCCGGAGGATGTCTTGCAACTCCGCTGCCGATATTTTCTGTTCCCTGGCAAAAAAAGAAACCATCTCCTTATAGGAGTTATGAAAGAAATGGCCCACCACACTGTTTACAAACTCCTGCTTGTAATCGCTCTCGGGAATCAGCGGAACATATTCATACGAATTCTTTCGCCTGGAAACTTGCAAATAGCCTTTACGCTTCAGATTGTTGGCAACAGAGGCTATCGTAGTGTATGGCTGCGCCTCGGGAAGCGCATCCAGAATATCGCGGATCTGGCATGTTCCCAGTTTCCAGATGCAACGCATGATAGTCTCTTCCTGTGGAGTTAGTCTTTCCATAAGTGCATAATTTTATTCACGCCACAAATCTACGAAATATTCGTAAACAAAAGAAATAAAGAGAGAAATATTTCTAAAAAATCGTTTCCAATATCTATAGTCCCCCAAAAAGGAATCGGTTATAAGGTTCTTGCCGACCGGACGTTTCCTTATTGGTCTCAGTCTTTCATCCTGCTGAAAAAAAGAGCCGGAAGGGAAACAAATCGTTCCTTTCCGGCTACATATTCAGTAAGCACTGCCCTAACGGCAGACCGTTTCCTTATTTAACAAGAACTTTCTTGCCGTTTACAATATACACTCCCGGTTTGGTCATGCGGGTCAGTCGCCGGCCAAACAGATCGTAGATCATATCCTGGTCGGCAGGAGTATCGGCAACCACCTTGTCAACGGCCACCGGCGTCATGTGACAAGTATAGGAACCGGCTGCTTCCTGCGTAGTGAAGAACACACGGTTGGCCGGCAATTTGTCGGAACCCGATGCGGAAAGACCGACAAAAGACAGGGCTTTGTTATAGGCCGGAACCATGTAGTTCGTTCCCTCCTCGGGAGCCGTATCTTCCGTCACGCCCTGCAACAGACTGGTTATTGTAACCGTACTCTCCACCGGAGTAAAGTGGTAAGTGCCGGGCGCTTCCGTCTGAATAATAGCCCCTGTACGGGCCGGCAACACACGCTCGGTAACAGGCACCAGATTCACCTCATGCTTGCTCTCGTCTATTTCGGAAGCGACATACGCCGTAACACCTTCGGGAAGAGATACGGAATACGGCAGATAGAGCGAACTCAGACAGTGCTCCGCAACAGCCAGGTCATAGCCCGTTGCATTATCGGCGTCCAACTCAACGGCATCACTCCGCAAGAGGGTGAATTTCTCCAGAGCCATAAGTCTGTTGCCCGACATGTTCACCACCAAACCTAATGATACGGTAGCGGGCTGAGCCAGGAAGAACGATACGGAATTCGTACGCTCGGGAGCTTGTCCCTTATCCACCATCTTGGTATAACCCAGCGCTTTCTGAGCCAGTTCGGCGGTATTGGGCAACGTTGTTCCTTCCGCAGCCACCAGATAAGAGTTCACGCTATTGCCTTCGTATTTGAAGTCGTAAGTGGCGCTTAGCGTGTAGATACCGGCCGGAAGATCCACTGTCTGGAAAGCTTTATGGTCGGCAAGGGTTGCAAATCCGTCCCAGCCCGAAGTGGCCGTGAAACAGGTATTCTTCTGCAAGTCCACATGCACACCGGTCGTAATATTGCCATTAACGGAAACGTTTTCCAACGTCCAGTCCGTAATGGCATACCAGCGGCTGGTGTTTTGACCGTTGACGGAAACCGATTTGTTGTACTTGAAAGGCTTCTGATAATTAGTCAGGTATTCCGCCGTAACGTCTACCTGTGCCTTTTCATCAAAGTTCAGACAGAACACACCTTTCGAAAGCCCCCAGGCGTCACCGTCGGGACCGAAGCCGATACGCATACCGGTATTTCCGTTGGACGAAAGATCCTGCACATCGCCACCGTTCTGATTAAAGGAATAATACAGCTTCAGGTCGTCTTCCGCTTCCGCTGTCTCCAGCAAATCGTCAAGAGGCTGGTTGGCGTATACATGCAACTTGTCTGTTATGACCTTGTCCGTAGCAGCCAGGTTACTGCCCCAAATGCGGAATTCATCGACAGAACCGTTCATCTCCGCCGCCGAATTGCCGATAGAGAACGACTTGATTTCAGGCAATGAACTGCCTCCGACCAAAATCTTCTGAGCCATCAGCACACCGTCGCGCAGGAACTTGATTGTACCCGAAGAATAAGACACCGCATAATGATGCCATTGCCCAGGAATGACAAACCCGGCATCCGTAGCTACCTGTTTGGAATTAATATACACAAGCATGGCCCCGGAAGCGGATGTTTTAACAAAGAAAGAGGATTCGCTCTCACCTATACCCAAACAGAAATCAGAGAGACGGTTCGGACGCATCCACCATTCCATAGTGAATGTTTTCTGTCCCTTGGTGAAAGGCACGGTCTTCATTTTCACCCGTGCTCCGTTCTGGCTAAAGTTCAGTCCGTTCTTACTGTCGGCATTGGTGACGATGAGATTGCGCGATCCCGTCTTCTTGTCGGAACCGGCCGGATTGGAAACATGCAACGTCACGTCGTACACACCGGGAACATCGGGTGAGAAAGAACAATTCCTTCCATGAATAATGTAATCTTTCTGCTCGGAATGAACCTGCCACGTCCAAGCCTGGGGATCATATTTACTGTTATCCTGCAAGAAAGTAGTGTTGCCCTTTACGACAACGGCCGGGGTAACAGCAAAATCGGCACAAGGAGCCACTTCGGACACATTCAGTACACAACTGGAAGTATTCTTCCTTCCGTCGGGAGCCGTCACGGTTAGCGTCACCGTGTATTCACCGAAAGAGGAATAAGTGGCAGCGGCATTCACGGTAGAGACATACTCTACATCTGCTCCCGCCATGTTCCAATCATACATATATCCCTTCTGCGGATGATCAACGACAAAGGAAACACGTTCGCCGACAGCCAGTTCAGTAGTCAGCGGGGTGAACGCGGCATCCGGTTCGGGAGCAGCCAGCACCGTAAGTTTACGTACGGTCTCCACTTGAGTGCCCTTGAGCGTATTGAAAGCCGTCAGGCGCACCTCCTGTTCGCCAGCCTCGCCAAATACCAATGTGGCCGTGGCCGCGCGCAAATCTTTCACTCCGGCGCCTTCGGCGGTCCAGGCCAGCGCATTGGCCGTCTCGGAGCGGGCGGCAGTCAGTGTCACAGGCTGGCCGACATAGACCGGCCCGTCAGGTTCGTTGATCTCGGCCGCCAAGGCATCGGTCGGAGCCGAATACTTACGTGAAAGGGCTTTGACAACAGCAAAGTTTTCGTTCAGAATACATGCATGGTGCCCTCTCGAACAATCACGCAGATAAGTAGATTTTTCTTTTTCCAGCAGATCACCTTTATAATAAGCCACCAATCCGTCGGGAAGCAATTCACCTACAAATTCCACGTTCTTGTCTTTTGCGATCTGAGCAGCCGTGCGGGCATAATTCCAGATCCGAATCTCATCCATCGAAGCATCCGTATGAGAATTGGAAGTGGTGCTGGCCGCAAACGTCAAATCCCCGAATCCCCCGATACCGCTATACGAAGAAGACGTACAGGTGGCCGCCAACGTCCCGTTGATATATGTACTCAGCGTATTACGGTCGATCACCATAGCCACATGCGCCCATGCGCCCCGTCCCAATTTACCGGAAGCCGTAGAACAACGGTCGTTCTGCGTCGTGTTCCAACCGGCCGTAAAGGAACCGTCGGAATTGGCATGGAACATAAACTGCCCCCATCCGGGACCGGCTGTCTGATTCCAGTTCGTAAGTGAATTGGGCTGTATCCAGAACTCGATGGTTGCTTCGTTCATTTTCGACGCAAACACATCGGGAATGCTGAATCCCGACTTCTTGAAATTAACCACTTGGTTAATTGACGGAGCTTTTACCGGCGTACCGGCACTTATGGCCGAGGATTCGCGATCGCCCTCATAGAGGGCCGTTATACTATAGACTCCTGCACCCAGTTCCTGCGTATCGAACGTCAGGACATCGGGTTCCAGAACAGCCACGAGCACACCGTCCTTACGGATATTATACGCCGTCAAGGCATGACGCGAACGTTGCGGAGCCTGCCAGGCAAGGAGAGAAGCAGCCGTAAACGAAGCGTTCTGCGGCGCATAATACTGCTGTCCCGGTACGACCACCGAGATAACCGTCTTGGCTCCGGCGCTCTTTATCTCCACTACGCCGTCTTCTCCCAGATCGAAAGGCAACTCTATTCCATCGGCGTCCTCGTCGTAGTCCATAATGGAAGCTCCCCGAATATGTCCCGATCCAAGTCCCCACTCACGAGTTTCCACCATGAAGAAGTACTTAAGAGGCTGGCTCTTATCGAAACCGGCCGTCAGATCCGTCAGGTCATATCCGAATTCCATCGGTTCGTCGTGCAGTTTGCCGTCGGCCCAACGGCCCAGCATCGGGATTTCGGGAGCCGGATTTGTATTACCGTTGGCTCCGTCACCGGCATATTTAAAGTGTTCAAATGCTATTGTCTTATCGGGTGTTTCCGCATTCACATCCGTCGATATTCCCGCGCTGAGATACAGTTCCGACCGGCGGGAATAGTCCATAAGCAGTTTAATGGTACGCAGCGGGCGGTAGTCCTTGCGCACGGAATATACCTCCGGCGACCACCAGGCACCGGAAAAGCTCCACTTGTCTGTCGCCTGATTATGGTTTGAATAAGAACCGGCATACGCATACGGACAATAAACCGTACCGGCATTGCACCAGCCCGAGCCCCATGAGTTAACAATAATCCATGCGCCTTTCTCGTCAGCGGCTTCCTCGCCGTAGATACCGTTACCGTTCAGATCGAATTCAACCCGGTCGTCATAGCCCACGATCGTCAAGGCATGGTCTACGGTAGTCCCCCAATGATTCACGTAATAAAGCCCCGTGACACCGGCTTCGTCATTGGCTGCGGTCTTGCCGATCCGTTGCCAGTTTCCGCCCGAGGCCACACCGATACCTACGATACCGCCTCCGTGGAAGTCGGCATCGCCGTTGTGGTTCCACAACCAGTTTTTCAAAGCTTCCCTGCCGGCTTCCGTCTCCAGGCTCTCCGGCATGTGCGTCGGGCGAAGCATTCGGTTAAACATGGCCGAATACCATTTGTCGTATCCCGTCATCCAACCGAAATCATTGTCGCTTTCTTCCTGATATCCGAACAGGGAGGAATACGTCTGTCCCCCATATACCTCGGCCGAGGGCACACCGATAAACTGCACAAACTGGTCCTTCCCCGAGTTTCCGTTAGTGAGCAACCACACAAAGTGGGAAGGATAATAATTCGAAGGTATCGAGCCGTCCAGATCACGATATGCGTTCAATTCATGCGTAAACATATAGCAGATACGCGATGCCGATCCGCACGAGCCTCCATCCTGGTTGAAGACAGGAGGGAAGAACTTGGACGTCACATTATTCACATAATCCGGCCGCTCCGATACTTTCGCGGCAACATTCCCTCTTACGGAGCGCACGGCTCCGTACGTCATCAGGGAAGGATCGGGATTAAGGGTTACGGAGTAATCGGGATATTTGTCCCGATCCACCACCGGCTGAGCCTGGCCTGCCACAGGCGCCAACAGCGCCAGCAAGCATGTTTTTCGTAAAAAGTGTTTCATAGGTATGTTTATTGGAATCTACTATTTCGCCGATAAAGATAAGTCAAAAACACCAAACAAAAAAACGTATAAGAACATAAAATACCCAACCGGCCGAAATCTCCCTTCATCACCTCCTTCGGGCGGTATTACTATCCCGTAAAAAAGGAGGTCTCGAAAACAAGACCTCCTTTTCCATTCATTTGCAGACTTATTGTCCCCAAATGTCCCAATGCTCATTTTCCTTGACCAGAATCGGCGAAGACGGGTCGGCATCGCCGGTCTGGACGGACAGGGCCACCATCTGCTCCAGCTCTATCGGAATGATTTCCGTTTCGGGTTTGTGATATGTTTTCATCTCCTTGTCATTTTACGATTATCTTCTCTTTCGAACGGATATACACGCCCCGCTGCGGTCGCTGCACCCGCCGTCCTTGCAAGTCGAACTTATAACAGTATTCATAAATGCTTGCGCATACGCCGTCAGGAACAGGTACAGCAACAAGCCTTGTCCACACTCAGTTTTCCGTCGGTGATTGATTCGGCTCCAACGTTGCACTGATAATCCGGGGCGTGTGCAGTATGGGATCGTAAGGCCTTCTGCCTCCGTGCATACCCACTTGCGTACCGTCTTCGCCCAGATACTTCTTCTGTGCTTCCTCCGTCAGTTCAAAAGTCTCAGAATCCGTGAAGTTCTCGCCGTCAAACGTCTTAAACAGCGTTGCTACATCTTCTACAAATGTGTTGGTATTGTTGGAAATATGTTTAAACATCCGAGTAGCCTTTCCATAAGATACACAGTTACAAGCTGATGATGAACTAGCTAGATAAACAGGATCAGTTGTCTTGACTGTAATCAAGCAGTTAGTAAGAACTTTGCCACAAATAAGAAAATAATCTAGAGGCTCAAACACTACGATGCAATTACGCAACGTCGCACTCCCCTCCCCTCTCATACAACCAAAAAAACTGGATATACCCGCAATAGTGTCATAAGTACCTAAGCAAAGATTACCAATCTTACAATGCAAAAACGAACAATCCAGCATCATGCCATCATTATTTTCTATTCTATTAAAGCGTGATTTCAAAAATATTGCATCATACAATGAACCATCTACAGTTATAATGCCATCATGATAAATACCTTCTATCATCAGCCGGTGTGACAGAGTGTCGGGGACGTTAATATTAAAATTTCCGGTAATAATCGTCAGCTCTTCCCCCTCTGCTGAACTGACGTCCATACCGGCACCGAGCAAGGTGACGGCCTTGGTCAGGTCGACAGCCTGAAACGTACCGGACGTAAGGTTGATGACGTCGCCGTCCACAGCCGCCTCATGCGCCTGTTGCAGGGCGTGAGTGCCATAGTAATTGGTGACGTTACTATCGTGGTGCAGTATAGCCAACAAAAGTTTTTGAGCAAAAGCCGACGGCGCAGTCCACAGGCAAAGAACAAGATACAATAAAATCTTTTTCATACGATAAGGATTTAGATTTTTCATGCCTATAAACACCCCGGATTCAGCCTTTCGTTTTGATTTTATTCGTAACCATACTATACAAAAAAAGGCGCGGGTGTCTGTTCTTGGCGTATCTCCGAAACTACAGGCCTTCACAATGCCTTTCCACGAGAAGATACGATCAACAGATAGCCCGCGCTTATAGTATGGTGAACTTCCGGGATACAAACCACCCAAACCTGCACGCCGCAAGGCGTACAGGAGGGCAATTTTGTAACCGTCGGGCCACAATCCTACCACGCAGGCGCCTTGTCCGGTTGTCTGTTATTTGGTGATCGAAGTTGTGAAGTTCGTAGTTCCAAAAAGACAAACGTTCGAAAACGCCATTCTTATATGAGCACTGCCCCGCCCCACGCATGAAGCAACGGACAGCGCTGCAAAGGTAACTATTTATTTCGAAATGCAAAACAATCTTTAAAACTTTTGTACACTTCCGGTTAAAAAGCGTTTGCCGACTGTTTTTCGTCACCGGAAAACAAAGGTTCTCCCGCCGCAGCGAAAAGACGAAGGCTTCGGCGCCCGAACTCCACATCAAGGCATGAAGTGCGGAAAACAAGCCGCGAACGGTACACATCACAGTTTGTGCGTTACAAAACACATCGTGATTTGCCTTTCAGCCGCACCGCAGTGCAGGTTTCCCCGCCCGCCGCCCAAACTTCAGGCCCCGAAACAGAGCCGTCCGCTCCTCCCACCCGGCGGAACGGGCCGAAAAAAGCTCCCCCGCTTCGCGCATAAACTGCGAAGCGGGGGAGCCGTCGTATGTCGTGTCCCTCGGCGGGGATGCCGGAGGATTTACTTCAGTACCTTGCGGGCTGTAGTGCCTTGCTTAACGATGTAGATGCCTTTCCGCAATCCGTTCAGGCTGTTGCCCACCTTCTGGCCGCCCAAGGTGTACACCTCTACCGGCGCCTGTGTGTCGGCGGTTTCTACGGTTTCGATAGCCGTAGCCACGTCGCGGCTGTAACGGTACAGACAAGGCAGCACGGCGTTCTCCTGCTCGTCGGCATAAGCACCGAAGCTGCTGTAGTTACCGGAATACTGGAGGTATTTGCCTTTCTCCACGTTGACAATGCGGAACGCACCGTCGGCAGCCGGTTCGATGGTCCAGATATGACCTTCGGCGGGTTCCTCCGTCACGTTGAAGCTGTTGTACGTACCGGCCATGTACAGATAGCGACCGTCGGAAGCCTTGATCGTGTAACCGCCCTCTACGGCTGTCACCTCAAATTCATTGGCCCGGCTCTTCAAGGCGATCTCACCGGCCTTATCGGCTTCGACCTCTTCCACCTGCAGATAACCGTACTTGCCGGAGATAGGCAGCGCTACCTTGAAGGCATCGGCCAACGGAGCCACAATCAGATATTTGGCACCGCTCTCCACCGTAACAGCCGGCGTATACACATGCAACTCGGTGTCGGGATCCTCCGGCTGGTCGCCGCCTTCGAGCGTGTATTTGGACACGTTCTTCACACCGACCGTACCGAAGTACTTCTCCAGCGATCCGTAGATCGTTACGGGCTGGCCCAGCAGATCGGGATTCTCTTTCAGGTTGAGGGCGCTGCGCACCGTGCCCGCCGGCAATGCCACCGGTATACACAGTTCGGGCGTGGTCTCACCGGCTGCCGGCGCCAGGATGATATTGCTCATCACACTGTCGGAGGCCTCGAACAACGCATCCTGCGGATAAGCCTTGCCCTTGATATAGCCCACGATATAACCTTTCACCCAAGCCTTGGGCTTGTCGGCGGGGTTGTTCAGTTTGATCACATCGGCCACGGTATAGGGACTTTCCTCGGTGCCCTGACCTACGGTCTTCACCGGATCTTCCGGTTCTTCGGGATCCGTGCCGGTGCCGCCGTCGCCCTTGATCAGCACGTTCTTCACTTCCCACGTGCCGGCTTTCTCGTCGGTGCTGGTGTATCGGAAGGCAATCTGGATGCTCTTGCCGGCATAGGCCGACAGGTCGATATTACCGGACGATACGAATGTCCAGTTCGAAGGATAGTTGGCCACCGTCAGAGCGGTCCAGTCGGATGCGGCAGTCTCTTTCACCCACACGGAGCAATCGGTCGTGATGTCGGCAAAGAAGTTGCCGGCGTGGTCGAATGTCAGCACGGCCTTTGTGGCTTTGGTCAGATCCACCACGGGAGAAACGAGCCAGCTGTCGGAAGCGTAATTCGTCTTGGACGAGCCGACATAAGCCGTGGCTTTCATGCCGTATTTCGCGTCGAAGCTCCAGACCTGTTCCACTTCGGTCGGCAACACCTTGTTTTCGATGGTGAAACCGTCCTGTCCGCTGCTGAACGGAGCGTTCAGGAACGTGGAAGCCGCAGGATCCTCGGGCTGGTCGGGGTTGTCGGGCGTTTCGCCGCCATCGGCCAGTCCGCCGTCCGGGGTGGTGAGGCTGGCGTCGTCCACCAACACATCCTTACCGGGATTCTTGGAGTTCATCACCACCAGGCATACGGTGGCCTCGCTCTCCAAGGTAAAGGTGTAGGCCGCATCGCTCCAGTCGGCATCGGTCAGGTTGGTATACACCTGCTTGCCATCCGCCTTTTGATACATGTAGTTGCCTACCTTACCGTTCGTCACCGGCACATAGCCCAGCGATACGGTACCGCCCTCGGCAGTAGCGGCCATCGCCGAAACGGCGAAGGTATACGTACCGGCTTTCAGTGTCATCTCGGCTGTGGCCAACCGTTTGTTGGACGATGCTCCGGCCACCTGCACGCTGTAAGCCCCCGTACGGGCCTCTTCGGACTGAGTGAGTGTGGCGTTGCCGGCCGAGCTGGCCGATTTCCATCCTGTAGGCACTCCGTCGGCCCACTCCTCAAAACCTCCGTTCTTCAAGAGGTTGGTCTGCGCCATAGCCTGTCCCGCCAACAACAGAACGGCCAGCAACAAACCGTTTTTTAATGAAGTAAAAAATCTCATAAGCTAATCTTGTTAAATAAGTAAATACTATGCAAAGATAACCCTTTTAAAGCATTAAACCGTTCATACCTATTGAATAATTTATGTGAAAAAGAGGTTAAAAAACACTTTTTACCACAAAAAGCAGCCCCACCGCCGCCGGCAACCGCCCGACAGGAGGAAAAACACGTCTCCCCCTCTGCCGGCCGTCACCGACAAAGGGGGAGAAAAAATCCGGGCCGTCACCGGCCCCGTCTCGTCCGGGCCATACCCGACAAGCCTATTCCATACCGGCAGATCCGCCTTCCGCTGCACCGAAGCCGCCACCGAAACCACCCGCCCGGTGTCCACCGCCGAAAGGCTGCCGGCCACCGTTCCGATTGCCGCCCGCCACATGGCGCGGAGCATTCTCACCCTGCGGAGTGAAGATCTTGAGCATCTGGGCCGGCGTCAGCGTCTTGGCAAACTCGGCGTAATATTTTTTCTGCACCTCCAGCTGGTGCTTCATCCGCTCGATGCGCTGCGCCTGACGCTCAAAATGCGTCTGTAGGCTGCGGGTAGCCTCTTCATCGGTCAGTTTCCGTTCCTTCCGGTTGGCGTCCTCCTGACGCAGGGGTTTCTGCGGAGCGAGTGCGGGCATCCCGCTCTCCAGTTCTTTCTGATAGGCCCGATAGGTAGTCAGGAAAGCTTCTTTTTCGCTGTCCTTCAACTCCAGCACTTTCATCAGGCGCTCGGTTCTTCTCTGCTGCATCACCGCCCGACGGGCCTCACGATCGGCTTTACCATCGGCGTTCTGCGCCCCGGCGGTCGACAGCCCGGCGCCCCATACAAGTGCCCAAGCCGCTAAAAACAACACTTTCTTCATTGTCATTATCGTTTATGTTCATAAATAGGATTCAACGATATGACACCGTCCCCCCGAAAACGTTTAAACGGAGAACCGATAAAAACAACAAAAAAAGGCTGTGCCTCTTACCGCACAGCCTTCTCCGCCCCGCCTGCTCAACGGACGGTTATATGATAACATCCCTGTTTCACCTCGTATTTGACATAACAATGCCCGGCCTGGCGCAAATCGTGCAGCACCTCCGAAAGCACCCATTTCAGACTGTCGTTGCGCACGGCACGACGTTCCGGCTCGCCGGGGCGGCTCACCGTATGGTAGCGGTTGTAGCAAATATCGAACGTGGTGCCGAAACGATGGCAACTCTGCTCCGAAGCATTTACATTGTGGCGCCGCAGCCGCTTCACGTCTTCTTCCGTACGCAATACGGACGTCACAATCACCGTATGCAAAGGTATCCCTTTGATGGCCAGCGAATCCAGGAAGTTGCGGCTGATGCGTTGCAGCAACTGTCCCGCCCGGGGCACCAGATATGGAATGGAGCGGTGCATCTGCTTGTCGATCACATAGTAGGGGCTGCTCCCCACAAACACCAGTTCATCCTTACGCCGTTCCGCCTCCTCGCGGTTTGCCACCGGCGTAACGCCCCATTTCCGGGCCGCCTCTATCTGCACATCCTGCACATCGGGAAAACATTCCCTGAAACCGGACACGCTGTAGATGCGGTTCTTCCGGGGACGCCCGTCGGCCTCTTTGAACTGCGGCATGACATAGGGGGCATGCACCACGGCCCGACGCTTATCGACGGAACCGGCAACAGCGGGCGGAGCCACAGCTGCCGACGTATCGACCGTCAGCGCCGGAACGGAATCTTCCGGCACCGCCTCCGCTTTCGAGAAGCCGGTGACCGACGGTTTGAAACAGCGCACCAGCGCAAGCAGTACGACAACGGCACAAACAAATCTCAGAAATACGGTTTTCTTTATTCTTCTCAACTTTTTTCTTGCTTTAAGGAAGCACAAAAGTACGACAAAAAAGCGAAATGCGGAAAAACAGGCGCATAAAATGAGCCTGCCGCCCCCCGATTCCGGGCAGACCTCAATCCGCAGGCACGCTTACGGTATATGTCTCCCCTACGACCGTATCGAAACGCAGACGGTTGCGCCCCGCTTTCGAACGTTGCACCCGCCTGCTGGTGCCGGCACAGACACGGGCACGCTCCACACCGGGATAGGCCAGCACAAGCGGCATACCCGCCAGCGAACGGACATGCAGGACACGGAGTTTCCCGGCTGCCCATTCCATATCAATCTCAAAATTCCCTATCGCTTTCAGCCCCCGAACACGACCGTCGGCCCAGGCATCAGGCAAAGCCGGCAAAATGACCAACGAATCGGGACGGCTTTGAAGCAACATCTCGGCCATTCCGGCAGCGGCGCCGAAGTTGCCCTCTATCTGAAAAACACGGGTGGCGTGAGCATCCAGCATATTGTCGTACAGTCCTCCGTGCCAGTCGTATCCCTGGTTTGCCGTATGGTGCGCAAAACCGCGCAGGGTGGCATAGGCACGCTCCCGGTTGCGGGCCCTGGCCCACAGGGCAATACGCCAGGCTCTGGCCCATCCGGTAGACACATCGCCGCGATCGTCCAACGAAGCCACAGCCGCACGGAACACACCGGCATCGATCCCCGGGTCGATGCCGAAGCCCGGATAAAGTGCCACCAGATGCGAAGTGTGTCGATGACATTGCCACACATTGGCCTCATCATCGGCAAAATGGTTTCGGTCAGCCGGTTGGTTGGGGGTGTTTTCCTGATATTTCCATTCGCGCAACATCCCGTCCCGACCGATGCGGAGTCCCCGGTCTGTCTTTCCCCGTTTTTCGGCCAGCCGGCTGCGAAACGCTGCGTCGCATTCCGCCGCATCGCCCAACACGCGGAGTGCGGCCTCGGTCTGCTCGAAAAGTGCGGTCACCAGTTGCTGTGCATGGGCCGTAGCGTTCTGCACACGTCCTTGCTCGGGTGAGTATTCGCGGGGACACTCCAAGGTGCCGTCGCCGTTCTGTGCCGGTACCAGCCGCCCGAACCAGAACTCGCAAGCCGACTTCATCAGCGGCCAAGCCTTGTCGCGCAACCAAACCGTATCACGGGTATAAGCGAAATGCTGCCAAAGATGGGTGCAATACCACGCATTGGCCACCGAATACACGCCGGCCTTGTAACCGCTCGATCCGCCGAAGATATTCCCAGCCGTATTCACCACCCATCCTTGGTCCGCCCCCAGGCTGCGGGCATTCCGCTGCCAGGCCCCGCTCTCCCGGGTGGCTTCGTTATACATATACTGTAAAAAAGGCAGGTGGCACTCGCTCAGATTCAAAGGCTCTACGGGCCAATAGTTCATCTGTACGTTGATGTTCGAATGAATATCCGAAGCCCACACGGCGCCGGAGGTAGCGTTTCCGTCCTGATTCCAGATTCCTTGCAGGTTCGAAGGAACGGCTATGCCACGCGACGAAGCAATCGTAAGGTAACGCGCATACTGAAATATCAGCATATCGGTCATAGCCCGGGCCTCCGGCGACTCGGACTGCCGGAGCAGCCGGTCGGTAGGCATCGTATGGGATGCCGCCGGCAAATCGAAAGCCACCCGTCCGAACAATGCCGTGTAATCAGCCGTATGCCGTCGCCGGATTTCTTCGTACCCTCTCCGCCCGGCCCGGTCGAGCACAGCCTTGAGCGATCGGGACAAAGCCTGCGGATTGCCGGCCAGATGCCCCTCCCGCTGCGGATCGAAATCCGTGGTACACGCCAAATACAGCGTCAGTTCCCGCGCCCCCTCCACAACAATCCCCGTCCGGTCGGCTGTCACCGTACCGCCCGTGGGCTGCACACGCAGTTCGGCCCGATAGCACATCCCGTTGCCTAAGGTCCCGCCAAAAATCGCTCCTTCGGGCGAGTAAACGGCCCGCTCTCCCTGTGCGTTGATGAATTGCAGCGCTACGTGGATAAGTTCCTTACCGCCGGCTGCATAACGTACGGCTATCACGCTGTCGGGGCAGGAGGCCAGATATTCACGACGGTAGGCGCAACCCTCCGACGCGTATTCTACCTGCACCGTCCCCTCCTTCAGATTCAGGCTACGCACATAGCCCGACACCGCCCGGGCGTTTCTGTCAGTCACATAAATATCTCCAAAAGCAAGATACGAGCCTAAATCGTCCGCTCCGTCCGATCCTTTCCACAACGTTTTATGGTTGAACTGTATGCGGTCTTGCGCTATACCGCCGAAAATCATCGCGCCCATATCGCCGTTGCCGATGGGCAATGCCTGCGTCACCCAGTTCCGTGCCGGCTGGCGGTACCACAACGACAATCGTTCCCGGGGCGGTTGCCCGCCGGTGTGTACCGGCACTTCCTCCGGAACGGGAGGAGGAGCCTGCAAACAGGTGTCCGTCTCGTCGGGCCTTTTTTCCCGGGCCCATACCGAAGGCGGTACGGCTGCG
>CAJUDC010000059.1 GCA_910584955.1 uncultured Paraprevotella sp.
GGCCCGCTTATTTTTGGAAAATAATGCGGGCCGGCGGGATATATGTATATGAAAAAGGAGAAAGGGCATGTTCTTTCTCCTTTTTTGTATTTTAATAAGTTGTAGGGGAACAAGCCCACCGCAACTTATTCTGTAACGGGGCGAACCGTAAGTCCGGTATCACGATCGTAATGAGTTTCGTCCCAATATTTGTAATACGAATCAAAGCCCAAACAACAGGAATCATCCCAACCATACGGATTAGGGCTTTCCGACCAGTAGTAACCGTCCGAACCGTCATCGTCGAGATCCTCATCCCAGCGGCCACCCGCTGCCGGCAAGAAAATGGAATTACCGTTAGGACCGGTCACCATTTGCCCGGTCACACCTTTATAAGTAGTCCATTCCCAAGTACATTTATCGATTAACTCCTTCATTTCATCCAAAGTCGGCATACGCCACTTACCGCCCCACTTGACATGGGCTACATCATACTGTGTACCGCTGATACTACCCATATGAACGAATTTGTCCGTATTGGAATCATAATAAGCATAAGTCTCTAAATTATAAACTTCCTTCTCTTCCGTCTCTCCCCAAGCGTAATAACCGCCATACTCCTCGGGAGAAGATGCTCCCACGTTATGACTGGACCATTTCACACTAAGGCCCAGGTCGATAGCCTCGCCCTCTGTTGGTTCCTTTTTCTTCTTCGTGGTGAAAGAACGTACCTCACCGTAATAGTATTCGCCGTCAAGAGCCAGACAGGTGCGGTAGTAATAAGTCGTGTTCTCTTCCAGACCGCCTAGCGAAACGGAGAAAACACCGCTGGTTTTCCGGCCTGAACCGACATAGGCCCCTGAGCCGATAACCAGGTTGGCGTACGTACCGTAGAGCATGCCCAATTCGCAAAGTGTCTCCGCACTCTCTAGACCGTCGGCATAACCGGAGACTACCGCCGAATTCTCCTTTATCGCGGAAGCATTGCCTGTTTCCACCCGGATAGCCGTGGAAAAAGAGGAGGACGGAGCCGCCACCATCTCCCGACCGTAGATCCGTATTACGGGGCGGGCCACATATTCCTTGCCCGGAGTGAGCCCGATGAATACTTGTTCGGCGTCGGTATAAGGCCAATCGCGCTCGTACTTGTAGCTTTCGTTGAAATATTGGGTAGCCACGTGGGTTTCGCCTTTATCATAGAGTGCCAGCCCCACCTGCACAGGCGTCTGAAAGAAACACAAGTCGCGCGACACACGGGTGCGTACTAATGCACGGTTATTGTCGCTGCCGTCCTGTATCTCAGGTTGGGAAAATGCGGGAAGCAGATATTGATCATAAAGGTCGTATTCCAGTTGTAGAGCCAGCGGTTGCCGGTGCTCGTCGGCACCGGGGAGGCTGATGCCCGAATGGACGCCGGCCACCGTATAACCGCCCGCCAGTTCGCCATACAGTCCGGTGGTCAGTTTGGAATCTTTCAAAGCCGAATACAGCGTACCGTCTTTCCACCCGGCATCCGACAGAGAGAAACCGGCTTTCAGCTGCAACCCCAATTTTCCCGTTACGTCCATACCGATAAGTTTATCGGAAAACAGCTTCACCCCCAAGCGAAGAGCTACACCGGCGGCTACCGAACCGTTGAGGTTGATGGAAAACTCCGGTGCGTCCGTCACCTCGAGCGGTACAACAGCTTCGTGAACAGTCTGCGGACACGGCATGCCATCCTGCCAGAAAAAGCCGTCGCGGAACTTGCAATACGCCGGTATGGAAGCAGAAAGGTCTATCTGACCGGCCAGTCGGTAAAAGGCACCCAGTTTGAGGCTCCCGTATAGACCGGGGATAGAAGTGGGGATGGTGGCGTCGACCATCCAGAGAGGCTCCGGCGCATACTGACCGTCTACCCGCGCACTCAGTTTGCTTTTCAGGCGATAAGCGTGCGTCAACTCCATTTTGACCACATTCTTCAGGTTGTGTTCTCCGATGCAGATCACGTAGTTGAAGGTGGCCGTCGGTTGCACTTGCAAACTGACGGGACCAAGCGTAACCGTAAAATTATTGAGTTTAAAGGAGTGTGAACCCGTTCCTGTCACTTTCCGGGGCGGAGCCTGTGCAGGAACTTCCCCGTCATCGGTCGATACGGATTTTCCCACCGTCACCAGATGCTCGTAAACATCTGTGAGAATCACCTCGCTGAAATCGAGTACTTTAACGCCGGAGGAATCCCGCACCGAAGCCAATCGACCCGCAAAACCGCCTTCGAGCGGTGTATCGAAGACGTCGCTTACCACGACCTGCCCTTTCGAAGGGAGCAAGTCGGCAGGTACGGTTGAAGAAAACACCAGACGCAAATCGGCGACGGATTGCAGATAAGGCAGATGCGCCGCCGTAAGATGGAACACTTCGCTACGGTACTTCGCCTCCGGCGTAACCAGACTGATGCTGTCGATCGCGGCCAGGGGGATACGGTATACGCTGTCGGAGGTATAGAACAACTGGGCCTGCCACTCGTCGCGATACACGCCGGCGCTGTCGAGACGGGAATAGACGATGCTGTCTATGTCCTCCCGCAGGAAAGCGTTGAAGTCACCGTCGTTACGGTAGACATAGAGGGCATTCTGTGCCGAAGCGACCGGAGCAAGCGACACCAGCAGGAGAAACAGGAAGAAGAGTTTTTTCATGGCTTGCGGATTTTAAAGTTACCGGCAGAGGTCCTGATCACATAGACACCGGACGGAAGCGACCGCATGTCGAGAACGGCATTTCCCGACCCGTCGGTCGAAACGGTCAGGCTTCTTTTCCCGTCGGAGGCGTAGACCTCTACCACCGACCGGGCGGGAAGAGCCGTCATACGCAGGCCGTCCTCCGACAGATGGAAACGGACATCGCCCGCAGCCGGAGCGGCAATCCGGTCCGGTGTCACCCATTCGTGCGTGAGGCGCACCACCTCGCCCGCCGGAAAGGACAGCTCGCTCATGTGGGTGGTCACCCGCATCTCGTCGGTGGTGAATGTCACTTTGGGCTGTTCGTCGAACAGCACCGTCACTTTCTGTCCGTCGGTCTTCCAAAAGGCCACGGCATTTACACCCTCCGCACCGATAGCGGAGGATACGGCCAGCAGGGCCGCGCAAAACATTGTCTTTCTAAATTGCATCTGATAATAGGTTATGTTATATACTTATACTAGTCTGTTTGGCATTTCTACAGGATGCCGGACAGGATGATACCCAAGAAATGGCTTTATATTATTCGGAATCCTTCTAAGGGGGCGGCTTGTGATGGATAAGGCTGCTTTGAAGTTTATCGCAAATATACGGTTTCCTTAGTTATTCTCCTTAAAAGAAATAAAGAAAAATAATGCCTTTTCTTATATTTGCACCCTAAAACGATAGGGTAAAGGGGGGATCTTGCGCGCAACTCCCCTTACGCGCACGCGTATGGCCGCGCGCAAGACAGAGGGTTTGTTTTTACTTTCAATGATACCGGATAGAGACAAACAGATGCACGGTAAGGCATCCGATTGACGGAAGTTCAGGCCTCGGAAGAAATAGAGTTGCTTATAAGGCTTCGCATTCGGCCAGCCAGGCAGCGCCCGAGGCATCGCTGGGCATGCGCCAGTCGCCACGGGGACTGAGCGAGCAACTGCCTACTTTGGGACCGTCGGGCAGACAGGAACGCTTGAACTGCTGCGCGAAGAAACGTCGGTAGAATGTTGTCATCCATTTCTTTATAGTCTCCTCGTCGTAGGTAGTCCCGAAAGCCTTTTGGGCCAAGAAGTAGATTTTTGACGGACGGAATCCGTACCGTAACAGATGATAGAGGAAAAAGTCGTGCAATTCGTACGGGCCCACCTTGTCTTCTGTCTTTTGCGAGATCTCGCCGTTTTCATCCGCCGGAAGCAATTCGGGGCTGATCGGCGTATCGACGATGTCCAATAGCGTTGAGCTGACTTCCTGGTCTGTCATTCCATTGGCTACCCATGTTACCAGATGTTTTACCAATGTTTTCGGTACGGAAGCGTTGACACCGTACATGCTCATGTGATCCCCGTTGTAGGTGGCCCAGCCCAAAGCCAGTTCCGACAAATCGCCGGTTCCTATTACCAACCCGTTCATTTGGTTGGCGGCATCCATCAAGATTTGTGTCCGTTCGCGTGCCTGTGCGTTTTCATAGGTAATGTCGTGCACCGACAGGTCTGCACCTATATCTTCAAAGTGCTGGATACATGCCGCCTTGATGCTGATTTCGCGGATGGTTATCCCCAGATATTTCATCAGTCTGATAGCATTGGTATAGGTGCGGTCCGTTGTTCCGAAGCCCGGCATGGTGATGCCGACAATGCCTTTGCGTGAAAGGCCCAGATTGTCGAATGTCCTGACGCAGACCAAGAGGGCTAGGGTGGAGTCCAGTCCGCCGGAGATGCCGATGACAGCCGTCTGAGCGTGGGTATGGATCAGGCGCTTGGCCAGCCCTTCGGTCTGGATGGCAAAAATCTCTTCACACCGTTCGTTCAGTTCGTCGCCTGTAGGGACAAAAGGATGCGGATGGACCTGACGGGTTATTTCTATCTCTTTCGGAGCAAAGAATTCGGTATCTATGTGGCAGGCATCGTTGGCGCCGTATTGGGCGACAGAAGCGGAGAAAGTAGTGTTCACCCGACGTTCCGAACGCAAACGCTCTACGTCGATCTCGCTGATTATTAGTTGCTCATGACGGCAGAAACGTTCGCCCTCCGCCAATAAAACACCGTTCTCATAAATGAATCCCTTACCGGAGAACACTACATCCTGTGTGCTCTCGCCGAAACCGCATCCGGCGAAGACATATCCCGACAGGCATCGTGCACTCTGCTGTGACAACAGGGATTTCAGGTAGACGTTTTTTCCCACCCCTTCGTTATCGGCGCTCAGATTGAAAATGATTTCCGCCCCTTTCAGCACCAACTCCGAGCTGGGGGGAATGGGTGCCCATACGTCTTCGCAGATTTCAATGCCGAAGCAGCAAGTGGGCGTGTGGAAGAGCAGATTACGGCTTATTTTTACCTGTTGTCCGCAAATCAGCACGTTGGTCTCGGGATGTGTTCTACCGGAGGTGAACCACCGCTGTTCATAAAACTCCTTATAATTGGGCAAATACGTCTTGGGCACCAGTCCCAGTATTTTCCCTTTCTGAACTACGGCTGCGCAATTGAGCAGGGTGCCGTGATAAGGCACCGGCAATCCTACGATAGAGATGATGTCCAGCGAGCGTGTGAAGTTCATCAGGCTGATAAGAGCCATTTCCGCTTCGTCCAGCAGCAGTTGCTGGGCAAATAAGTCTCCGCATGTATAAGCCGTAAGGCTCAGTTCGGGAAAACAAATAATTTCTACGCCTTTTCCTTCGGCTTGGGCGATCAGGCTTTCCATTTCCTGCACGTTATGCTTGCAATCGGCCACTTTCAGGCCGGGGATAGCGGATGCTATTCGTACGAAACCGTAATTCATATTTTGTTATCGGATGTTTTATTCCTACAAAGATAGCAAATAAGAACAGAAGAATGTCTCATTTCGCTTTTTTTTCAAGAAAAACGGCGGTAAAGCTTGCTTGCTTCTGCAATTTGTATTACTTTTGCTTCTGTAATCATTACAATGTTGGTAGAAGTATTGCAAAATAGAGCCTTGGAGAAGTTGCAGGAATGCGGAATCAAGCCCTCCGTGCAGCGGATAGCCATTATGGATTATCTGCTGAAGAGCTATTCGCATCCCACAGCCGAGGACGTTTATGCGGCTTTGCATGAAGAGATGCCGACATTGTCGCGCACTACGGTGTATAATACCTTGCGTTTGTTTGCCGAACAAGGGGCTGCGCGTATGCTAACGATAGATGAGCGGAAGGTGTGTTTCGACGGACAGATGCACCCCCATGCCCATTTCCAGTGTCGCCGTTGCGGCAGGCTTTACGACATGCCTTTGCCGGATCTGCCCCATCTGTCCGAACAGGAGTTCCGGGCCGACGGGCATACGATAGAGGAGATACATTATTATTATAAAGGGCTGTGCCGCATGTGCCGGACGAGTGAAGAGAAAAATGACTGATTGTACACTATAATTATTAAACCAATTAAAACAGAAAAAGAGATGATTAAAAAATTTGTTTGCACCGTGTGTGGATATATCCACGAAGGTACCGAAGCTCCCGAAAGTTGTCCGCAGTGTAAAGCTCCGGCTTCGAAGTTCAAAGAAATGGTTGATACGGAACTTACCTTTGTTACGGAGCACGAAATCGGCATCGCCAAGGATGTGGATCCTGAAATCAAGAAAGGCTTGCAGGCTAATTTTGAGGGCGAATGCACCGAGGTGGGCATGTATCTGGCCATGAGCCGTCAGGCCGATCGCGAAGGTTATCCCGAAATCGCCGAAGCTTTCAAGCGTTATGCTTTTGAAGAAGCCGATCACGCTTCTCGTTTCTGCGAACTGCTGGGTGATATGGTATGGGACACGAAGACCAACCTGAAGAAGAGAATGGAAGCCGAGAGCGGTGCATGTTCCGGTAAGATGGAGATTGCCAAAATGGCCAAAGCGCAGAATCTGGATGCTATCCACGATACCGTGCATGAGATGGCTAAGGACGAAGCCCGCCACGGTCGCGGTTTCCTGGGTCTGTATCAGCGCTATTTCGGCGATAAATAAGCAGAGCGAAAATTGCCTTGATGCTCGTCCGGCGGATGGCCGGCGGGCCTCATAAATAAGAGGGGTGTACACCGGTAATAAAAAAGGTGTACACCCTTTTTCGAAAAGGTCTACACCAAAATGAGAAAAGGTGTAGACCTTTCTGTAATTTGGTCTACACCTTTTTATATCGTTCCCTTCGTCGCTCCGCTCACCGGTCGAGATGGGATTCGGAAATGCCCGGCTTCCTTTTTAAAGGTTATTTGGCAGCTTTTGCGGCGGCTCCTCCGATCTTTTCAGACACCTCGGGTTTGGTTTTGTACCGTTTGTTCAATCCCTTCACCACGTCGGCTGTAATATCATATTTCTTATTGGCCAGCAAAATGTTGTCACCCGCTTTGCTGATGATGTAATCGAACTTCTTGGTTTTGTTGTATTGCGTCAGAAAAGCCTGAATGGAGTCGCGCATTTCTTCGTTGTATTTGGCTTGTTCCATGGCGAACTCATTGGTAAGCCGTTCGTTCAATGCCTGCAAGTCCTGTTGCTGTCTGGCCAGATTCATTTGCGCACGCTCCACCTGATCGCGTGTGGTGAAAGCGTTCGATTCGTATTTTTTTTGCAGATCGGCGGCCTGTGCCTGCAAGGCTCTTTCTTTGGCGGCCAGCGTAGCGCGTATGTTTTCACCTTTTTTGTTCATCAACAGCGTGTAGTCCTTGCAAAAATTGTATTGGCTCATCAACGTGTCGATTTCTACATACGCCAGTTTGAGACCGCCGTTTTGGGCATCCGCTGCCTGCTTGTCTTCTTTCGTGCCGGCTTCGGGATTGCTGCATGCAGCGGTCAGCAACAGTGCGGCTGCGGCCATCCAGCCTGTACGGAGTAACATTTTGTTTTTCATTTTTATAATCGTATTTCTGTTTAATTAGCTTCGGTAGGATTTTTCGGGTTGTTGCCGGTACGCCGTTCGGCAATGCGGTGCGGATTATCCAATCTTTCGGCGTAATCCATGCTTTGCACGCAGGTGATGCCCCGTTTGCGCATGGCGGCGCTGCCTCCGATGTGCAGATTGGGGAATCGTCCGTTTCGCTTGAGCAACAGTTTGACGGCCAGAAAAGCCATGCTCACGGCAACAATTATCAGCGTAAACAGCATTGTTTTCAACATTTTTCCTATATTTGCGTGTGCAAAGATAAGGTTAAAATAGCAGGAAGCCGTTGTTCCGGCGTGTTTTAACCTAAATTAGCACAAATAAAAACCAAAAACAAGCAATAAAAATGAGCGACATGGAATTGAAACCCGCTTGCGTGTTCGATTGTTTTGCACAAGTGACACGGGTGCCGCGTCCTTCCAAGAAAGAGGAGCGCATGATTGAATTTTTGCAGGAATACGGTAAAAAGCTGGGATTGGAGACACTGACCGACGAATGCGGCAATGTGCTGATCCGTAAGCCGGCCACACCGGGCATGGAAAACCGGAAAACGGTGATCCTGCAAAGTCACATGGATATGGTATGCGAGAAGAACCGGGATGTGGACTTTGACTTTACGAAAGATGCCATACAAACCGTTGTCGACGGTGAGTGGCTGCGGGCGAAAGGCACCACGCTGGGTGCTGACGACGGTATAGGAGTGGCCATGCAGATGGCTGTACTGGCTGCCGACGACATCGAGCACGGACCGATAGAGTGCGTGTTTACCCGTGACGAGGAGACCGGACTGACGGGCGCCCTCGAAATGAAACCCGGTTTCATGACAGGGGAGATGTTGCTGAATCTGGATTCGGAAGACGAAGGACGTATTTACGTGAGTTGTGCCGGTGGGGTGGGCACTACAGCGGTATTCCGTTTTACACCCGAGCAGGCACCGGAGGATTATTTCTTCTTTGAATTGAAGATCAACGGCCTGACGGGCGGACATTCCGGTGACGACATCGACAAGAAGCGCGCCAATGCCAACAAACTCTTGGCCCGTTTCCTGTATCAGTCGATGAAGAAATACGATTTGCGCCTGTGCGATATACAGGCCGGCGGGCTGCATAATGCCATTCCGCGTGAGGCTGCGGCGGTATGTGCCGTGCCGATGAAAGACAAAGAGAGCGTACGGGTGGACTGGAATATATTTGCGGCTGATGTGGAGGAAGAGTACAGCGTGACGGAGCCTAACGTGCGTTTTCATCTGGAGAGTACCGAGGCTTGCGGACAAGTGGTGGACGCCGCTACGGCCTGTCGGTTGATTACGGCGCTGCAGGCGGTGCATAACGGTGTGTTTGCCATGTGTCAGGACATTGATCTGGTCGAGACCAGCTCGAACCTAGCTAGTGTGCGCATGCAGCCGGACAACCGCATTGTGGTGGTCACCAGTCAGCGCAGCAGCATTATGAGTGCCCGCCATAACATGAGCCGTACCGTACAGGCCGCATTTGAGCTGGCCGGTGCGGAAGTGACGGTGGGCGACGGCTATCCGGGATGGAAAATGAATCCGAAATCCGAGATCTTGCGCATTGCCGTAGACACGTATAAGGAGTTGTTCGGTAAAGAGCCTTGCGTGCTGGGGATCCATGCCGGACTGGAATGCGGTTTGTTCAGCGAGAAATATCCGGGGATGGACATGATCTCTTTCGGCCCGACCCTGCGGGGCGTTCATTCTCCCGACGAACGGCTGCTTATCCCTACCGTGCAGACGGTATGGGATCATTTGCTGGCCATTTTGAAGAATATTCCTGTCAAAGCATAAAATAATCGGGGCATACTTTCGTTTATATCAAGAAAGTATGCCCTTATTGTATACGATTCCGGCTTATGAAACGAACGACACCTTATTATATATGGCTCCTGGGATTTGCAGTTGTTGCATCGGGCCTTGTCTCTTCGTGCGACGACTACGATAAATTTACGGCCGATCCGGCTTGCGAATTACGGTTTTCAACGGATACGGTACGTTTCGATACGCTGCTGTCTACCGTCGGATCCGTCACCCAGACACTGAAAGTCTATAATCCGTATGACGAAGGTATACGGATTACATCGGTGCACTTGCAAGGAGGAGGGGAAAGCCTGTTCCGGGCCAATGTGGACGGCGAGCCGTTGTTGCGCGAAAACGGTTCGGCGGCTTACGATTTCGAGGTGAGGGGAGGCGATAGTATGTATGTGCGGTTGGAAGTGACTATGCCGGAACGAAACAGCGATGCCGTGGTGCAAGTGTCCGATGCCCTTGTGTTCAGTCTGGAAAGCGGGCGCACCCAAACCATGCCGATGAAAGCAGCCGGACAGGATGCCTATCATTGGCGCGGTAAGAAGCTCGCCCAGGATACGACACTGACTGCCGGACGGCCTTTTGTGGTACTGGACAGCCTGGTTGTTGCACAAGGTGCTACGCTGACACTGAGCAAGGGAGTGCAACTGTATTTCCACGACAAGGCCGAACTGCGGGTACATGGAACATTGAAAGTACAGGGGACGATGGACAGTATGGTGGTCTTTCGCGGTGACCGTACCGACCGCATGTTTCCGTATCTTCCCTATGATAACACGCCGTCGCGCTGGGGAGGGATCCGTCTGGATTCGGAAAGCATGAATAATGAGTTCCGCTATGCGGACATTCATAGTGCCACGTACGGTATCAGATGCGACAGTTCCCGGACCGACGATTACAAACTGCGGATGGAGAACAGCGTGTTGCACAATATCGGCGGGAGCGGACTGGTATTGACAAATTGCCGGACGCAGTTCGTCAATACGCAAGTCAGCAACACGTTGGGCGATTGTGTGTATCAGGCTGGGGGATGGAGTGAATTTGTGCATTGCACCTTGGCACAGTTCTACCCGTGGGAGGCTGGTCGGGGCAGTGCGCTCTATCTGACCGATTATGCGGGTGATGTTTCCTATCCTTTGTTACAGGCCCATTTTGTGAACTGTCTGATAACGGGTTATTCTGACGATGTCATTCAAGGGGCTTGGGAGGGAGAAGACGAGGAAACGCCGTTGGACTATTTTTTCGGCCATTCCTATCTGAATACGGTGGAGAGTGAGGATGCCGGCCGTTTTGTCGGCATTGTATACGACAACGACGAGCAACCTTTGCCGAAAGAGAAGAACTTCCGTCGGTTCGATACCTACAATTTCCTGTATGATTTTCGGCTTCAACCGGAATCCGGTGCACGGAACATCGGCGATCCGACGTGGGCCGTCCGTTATCCGTTCGACCGGTACGGCGTGAGCCGTATGGCTGACGAAGGGCCGGATGCCGGGTGCTACGAATACCTGCCTGCCGAACCGTGATACGTTTTCTTGCGGTAGTTTGGATAGGATGGGCGCTAGGAGGACGTATAGCGGCACAGACGCCTTTTCGACTGGTGAGCTATAATGTGGAGAATTTGTTCGACACCCGGCATGATTCGCTGAAGGACGACACCGAATTTCTGCCGGAGGCTCCGCGCCGCTGGACGCCGGCCCGTTACTGGAAAAAGCTGGACAAGGTGGCAAAGGTTATCGCTGCCGTGGGGCAGGAACGTCTGCCCGATGTGGTGGCTCTTTGCGAAGTGGAAAACGACTCCGTGCTGCACGACCTGACTTGCCGCTCTTCCCTTCGCACAGCCGGCTATCGCTATGTTATGACGGCTTCTGCCGACCGGCGGGGAGTGGACGTGGCTTTGCTTTATCAACCTGGTATGTTCCGTTTGCTCGGTCAGCGTAGCATTCGTGTGCTGTCGGAATCATACGGTTTTTTGCCTACGCGCGATATTTTGTATGCCGCAGGAAAAGTGCCTTCGGGCGATACGCTTCATATTTTTGTCTGCCATCTCCCCAGCAGGGCGGGAGGAAGCCGAAAAGCAGACCGGCACCGCGACCTGGCTGCCCGAACGTTGCAGGCTGCTGTCGACAGTCTGTATAGGCGGTGCCCCGATGCCCGCGTCATTGTGGCCGGCGATTTCAATGCCCCGATGGGAGATCCCGTGTTTAAACGCTCCTTACGGGTATGCCGGTTGATATCTGGTCCGCATGTTTGTACCTCGCGGTCGGCATCGGTCGGCAACATTCTGTATTCGACGGATCCGTTGCCCCGCAAGCACCGGAAGCTCCCTTTGGGATCCTATCGTTATCAGGGCGAATGGAGTTTTCTCGACCATGTGCTGGTAAGCGGTAACTTATTGGATTCGTTGGCTGCCTTTTCCTGCAAATATCCGGTGAAAATGCGGGCGGCTGATTTCCCGTTTCTGCTGGAGGAAGACCGTACGCATGGCGGTGTCCGTCCGTTTCGTACCTATCAGGGACCGGTGTATCGAGGCGGATACAGCGACCATCTGCCGGTGTATTTGGATTTCGTATGGCGACGTCGTCGTGCGGAACGTCCTTGACGCCAAAGAGATGTTTCGCCTTTCCGTTGTTTTTACTGGGGCGGGCTGCTCCTTGTCGGTTCAATACATTCTTTGCCGGTGAGGTGTCTCATACACAATCCGGCATATCTGTTCGATAGGATTTCTTTTTGATTTTTTTATCCGACCGGTTGGCAAATCAGGAATATACCGTTTCGTCAACCGGCTTATAACCTGGTACTTTTCATTGTATCTTCAATGATGCGAATGCGTCCGAAGGCTAGTCGGTTCAGGCGCATTCGCAAAGGTGCATGTCCGTGGCCGGACCTCTTGGAATATATCGGTCAATCCGAGTATAATTCGAGTAGAGGCTGGACAACTCTCATTTGCTATAGGTGTTTTTTTGTTAAACATTCTTGGTGTTTATTGGCTATACAGGAACTTTTGTCTACCTTTGCAACTGTAAAACGTAATAAAAAAAAGAAAAATGAAAGTTCTACGATACGGAATATGTGCATGTGTGGCCGTTTTGTTTGCTGCGTGCGTAACTTCAAAAACAGATGTGAAAAACCAACAGGCTTTGTTGCGTTCGGAGTGGAAAATCGTGAAAGTGAACGGAGAAAAAGCTTCGGGCGAAGACATTCCGTCGATGGCGCTGGATACGGAACGGGTGTACGGAAGCACAGGATGCAACAGCTATTTCGGTGAGTACGAACTGAAGGGAAACAAGTTGAAATTCGACAAGGTAGGATGCACACGGCGTTTGTGCCACAACGCACCCAGCGAGGGCGCTATTCTGGAGGCTCTCAACAAAGTGGCGTCGTTCAAGGCGGAAGCAGGCAAGGTGTTCTTGTATGATGCTGCCGGCACGTGCGTCATGGAGCTGGGCAAATAAGGCGTTGTTCCGCTTTATTCGTGGTGGTAAGGCTCGTTGTTGAGGATGGTCATGGCCCGGTAGATCTGTTCGGTGAACACAAGGCGTATCATCTGATGGGAGAAAGTCATGCGGGAGAGTGAGATCTTTTCCTGAGCCAGCGCATAGATGTCGGGGGCGAAACCGTAGGGGCCTCCCACCACAAATACCAGTCTTTTATTCACGTTGATCATTTTTTTCCGCATCCAGTCGGCGAACTCCACGGAGCGGAATTCCCGTCCGTGTTCGTCGAGCAGCACGATGTAGTCGCCCGTCTGGAAATATTTTTTCAGCAAGTCGGCTTCTTTCGCCTTTTGCTGTTCGGCACTCAGACTTTTGGTATTCTTAAGTTCGGGCACTACTTCGAAGTCAAACGAGAGGTAGTGCCTGATGCGTTGTATGTAATCGTTTACGGAGGCGATAAAATGCGGGTCGGTGGTTTTACCGACAACGAGTAGTACGGTTTTCATGCCGACAAAGATAGCGGATTAACACATATATACTTTTCTTTCTTAAATTTCTTTAACAAGTTGCGTCTGTTCGCGCACGGATATTCTTTATACCTTTGCTTCATCTAAACCAACTAAAGAAAGGAATAATCATGCTTTCAGTAGAAGAACTAAACGACAAATTGATAGATTTGGCTTTTGCCGAGGATATTGGCGACGGTGACCATACCACGTTGTGCTGCATACCGGCCGATGTGACGGGACAATCTAAGTTGCTGATCAAGGAAGAGGGTATTCTGGCCGGTGTGGAAATAGCCAAGCGGGTGTTTCACCGCTTCGACCCTTCCATGCAGGTGGAAGTGCTTATCAACGACGGTGCTCATGTGAAGCCCGGTGACGTGGCGATGGTAGTGACGGGAAAAGTACAGAGCCTGTTGCAAACCGAACGTCTGATGCTGAACATCATGCAGCGCATGAGCGGTATTGCCACCATGACCAGCCGTTATGTGAAGCGGTTGCAGGGTACGCGTACCCGTGTGCTTGATACACGGAAGACCACACCGGGCATGCGTATGCTGGAAAAAGAGGCGGTGAAGATCGGCGGCGGCGTGAACCATCGTATCGGATTGTTCGACATGATTCTGTTGAAAGACAATCATGTAGACTTTGCCGGGGGGATCGAGAATGCCATCAACCGTTGTCATGCCTATCTAAAAGAAAAAGGAAAGGATCTGAAAATAGAAATCGAGGTGCGCAACCTCGACGAACTGGACCAGGTGCTCCGTATCGGCGGCGTAGACCGTATCATGCTGGATAATTTTACGCCCGAGAATACGCGGAAGGCTGTGGAAAAGGTGGGCGGTCGTTACGAAATCGAATCCAGCGGCGGCATTACGTTCGATACTTTGCGCGATTACGCCGAGTGCGGGGTGGACTACATTTCTGTAGGGGCACTGACGCATTCCGTCAAAGGGCTTGACATGAGTTTCAAAGCTTGTTGATATTTCCTCAAGCTGCTGCAGACGCTTAATATAATTTTCA
>CAJUDC010000060.1 GCA_910584955.1 uncultured Paraprevotella sp.
TATGTTCGTGTTAAAGAAGGGGTGATGCCCTTTTCATTACATCACCCCTTAATGGTTTTATACTGTTTACTGTATGTAAGCATCCATCTCCGCTTCTTTTGTTTTGTCTTCGGTGATGTAGTAAATTGTTTTTAGGCGCGATGCCCACCGTTCCGGTTTGTCGGGGTTCAGTTCTTTAACTTTCAGGAAATAAGGTTCCGCCTTGCGATAGAACTCTTTTACTTTTTCAATTTCCTGTTTTCCTTGGGCAAGGGTCAGTTTTTTAGCGCCGATGGCTTCGTTGATTTCGTAACCCTGATTGCAATAGCAAACACCTACGTTGTAATATGCGTCAGCAAATTCGGGGTCAATCTGAATCGTCTTCTCAAAGAAAGGAATGGCATCCGCATTCTTGCCTTGGTTAAACAATACAACCCCTTTGGTGTAACTGGCGATTTTGTTTTCAGGATCGGCGGCAAGCAATTCGTCTGCGAATGTCATGGCCGAAGTATAATCGGATTTTCCGAAGTAATATGCCAGCAGGTTTTGCGCAATGGCCTCATTGCTCATGTCTTCCAGAGCAAATTTCTTGGATGTGGCCACCCATTGGGCCGTATCGCCTTGTTCCAGACTGCCGAGCAGACACAGTTGCCGTACGGTAGCCAACTCCTTTTGGTATTTCAGTGCCTGTTCCATGTGCTTGTTCATCCAGTCATAACGTTTGGCGTTATATGCGGAAAGACAGGCATAGAAAGCAATCATGTTTTCGTCTATCAACGAATCCTTTTGTACGGAAGGATCTCCCGCAATCAACTTATAGTTTTTAGGAAATTCCAACCATCTGTCGAAGGCATCGAACGCCTTTTCGTGCTGCCCGTTCGAAGAGAAGAACTGGCCGCCATATACGAAGTAAGTGCGGAACTTCTTCATATTCCCCTTGTTTTTTGCCGTATACTGTTGTTTGGTATCCGCTTCGTTGCATTTTTCATAGGCGTCCAGACAAGCCACCAGGTTTTCGGCAAAAGCCAACGTGTCGAGCGGCATTTTAACGGCAGCCTTGTTCAGCTCCTCACCAAAAAGCAACTGGTAAATGTCGCCCTGCAAGTCCCAGGCCGTAGCCATATCCTTGGTCGTTCCACTTGTCAAAGCCGGTTTCAGTGTTTCCTGCGCTTCTTTCAGTTTTTCCAGATTCAGAATCACACCACCGTCCTTTTGAGTCTCCTTACTTTCTTCCAGTAAGGTACGGGCTTTTTTCACCACTTTGTCCTGTCCCGACACTCCGCCTGCCAGCAACAGAAGAGCTATTGAAAATAATGTTTTCTTCATAATTTCTTTTGTTTTTAAATTATACAGTTGTTTTTCTCGTGTCAAGATTGTGTGTCGGTCTCGGCAGGTTCACCGGATTCCGGCATAACCGTTACCGAAGCATTCGTTTCTCCGGTTTCTGCCGTTACATTTTCCGTAAGGCCTTCTTCCCGGCTTTCTTCAAGCTCGTCCTCTTCCGTCTGTACTTTACATACGCTGCTGATCCGGTCGTTCCGTTTCTCCAGATTGATCAAACGTACCCCCTGAGTGGCCCGTCCCATAATGCGTACTGCCGCAACTTTCAGGCGAATCGTCACACCGCTCTTATTGATGATCATCAGGTCATTGTCATCCGTTACCACTTTTATGGCAACCAACTTTCCTGTTTTCTCCGTGATGTTCAATGTCTTCACGCCCTTGGCTCCACGATTGGTCACACGATAATCCTCAA
The DNA here is from genome assembly GCA_910584955.1 of uncultured Paraprevotella sp. GTDB lineage: Bacteria > Bacteroidota > Bacteroidia > Bacteroidales > Bacteroidaceae > Paraprevotella. Next base: position 1,736 of record CAJUDC010000060.1, read on the forward strand.
TGTCGGAACGTTTGCCGTAGCCCTGCTCGCTGACCACCATAATGGTTTCGTTTTGCGGATCGTTTACGCACACCATGCCTACAACTTCGTCCGTTCCGTCTTCGTCCAGTGTCATACCTCTCACACCGGTTGCCGTGCGGCCCATCGCCCTGACTTTTGTTTCGTTGAAACGGATGGCCCGTCCGTTGCGGTTGGCCATGATGATTTCATTCTCACCGTTCGTCAGACGTACTCCGATCACCCGGTCGTCTTCGCGGATGGTAATGGCATTCACCCCGTTTGCACGCGGGCGGGAATATTCGGTCAGGCATGTCTTCTTGATAATACCGTTTTTGGTGCAGAATATGACATAATGACCGGCACAGAATTCAGGATCGGACAGGTTCTTGATGCGCAGACAAGCATTGATAGCATCGTCGGCATCAATGTTCAGCATATTTTGAATGGCTCTTCCCTTGGAATTCTTGGCTCCTTCGGGAATCTCATATACCTTGAGCCAGAAGCAGCGTCCCTTCTGTGTGAAGAACAGCATGGTGTTGTGCATCGTGGCGGGATATATATACTCCACAAAGTCCGAATCGCGTGTACTGCTGCCCTTGCTGCCCACGCCGCCGCGTGCCTGTGCACGGAATTCCACCAGCGGAGTACGCTTGATGTAACCCAGATGGCTGATGGTAATAACCATCTCATCGTCAGCATAAAAATCCTCTGGATTGAATTCTTCGCTTGAAAGGACGATTTCCGAACGGCGCTCGTCGGCAAACTGCTCTTTCACTTCAATCAGTTCTTCTTTGATAACCTGCTTGCACAGGTTTTCGTCGCTCAGGATTTGTTTGTAGTATTCTATCTTACGCAACAATTCGTCGTATTCGTCACGCAACTGTTCCTGCAACAGCCCTGTCAACTGGCGCAGACGCATCTCCACGATGGCTTTGGCCTGAATGTCGTCCAGCTCAAAACGGGTCATCAACCCCTCGATAGCTCCCTGCGGTGTCTTGGCGCTTTTTATGATATGCACCACTTCGTCGATGTTGTCGCTGGCGATGATCAGACCTTTCAGGATATGTGCCCGCTCTTCCGCTTTCCGCAGTTCGTAACGGGTACGGCGTATCACCACATCCCGACGGTGCTCCACGAAATTGGATATGCAGTCTTTCAGCGTCAACAGTTTGGGGCGTCCCTTTACCAGAGCGATGCAGTTCACACTGAAACTGGTTTGCAGAGGTGTCATCTTAAACAGTTTGTTCAGCACCACATTGGCGTTGGCATCCCGTTTCACGTCTACTACGATACGCATGCCTTCGCGGTCGGACTCATCGTTGGCATTGGATATGCCGTCTATCTTTTTCTCGTTCACAAGATCGGCGATCAACTTGATCAATTCCGCCTTGTTCACGCCGTAAGGAATTTCCGTAATGACGATCTTGTCGTGATTCTCTCCGGTCTCTATTTCCGCTCTGGCGCGCATGATGATACGCCCCCGCCCGGTCTCATAAGCCTCGCGCACGCCCTGCATGCCGTAAATGAATCCGCCGGTAGGAAAATCCGGCGCTTTCACATACTGCATCAGGCCGTCCGTATCGATGGACGGCTCGTCGATATAAGCCACACAGGCATCGATCACTTCGCCCAGATTATGCGTAGGAATATTGGTAGCCATACCTACGGCGATACCGCTGGCGCCGTTTACCAACAGATTGGGTATGCGGGTAGGCATCACGGTGGGTTCTTGAAGGGTGTCGTCGAAGTTGTTGGTCATATCAACCGTCTCCTTGTCCAGATCGTCCATCATCGCCTCGCCCATCAGTTGAAGGCGCGCCTCGGTGTATCGCATAGCGGCGGCACTGTCACCGTCTACGGAGCCGAAGTTTCCCTGCCCGTCGACCAGGGTATATCGCATGCTCCAGTCCTGGGCCATGCGCACCAACGCACCGTAAACGGAGCCGTCGCCGTGGGGATGGTATTTTCCTAAGACCTCGCCCACAATACGTGCACACTTCTTATAGGGTCTGTCGTGCATGTTGCCCAGTTCTTTCATTCCGAAAAGAATGCGCCGATGCACCGGTTTAAATCCGTCTCTTACATCAGGAAGCGCGCGCGCCACGATAACCGACATGGAATAGTCGATATACGAGTTGCGCATTTCATCTTCAATGTTTACCTTAATGATTCTGTCTTGATCTAACATTTATCTTTCCTATTATATATTCAATGCTGCAAATGCTTCTAACCTAAAAAAGCATGTAAAATTACTATTTTTTGGGCGAATACGAAAAGAAAACGCTAAAAAACTTCCTCGGCCGCCTTACAGCGCCTTCGGGAACAGTCTGTCGGTCTTCCGTCGGACGGCCTCCGAAAAGGCTATGGTTTTGCCGGTCATTGTCCGGTTCGGAGGGAACGTCTCAACGGGATGCCGTTTGGACAAAATTGTGGTGCTCGCCCCGTTCAAACGTGGCCTAGGCGACATTTTAACGCGGTGCGCACCGCGTTAAAATGTGGTGAGCACCACAATAATGACTTGTTTTGAGATTGATAATCAGCTGGTTAGTTTCACATTTATTTAAGCGCTCATAATTTAGACGCATAAAATAGAGAAATATGGGCAAGATGGCATGAGTTTTGTTGTATTTAATAGATAAAAAGGAAAAAGAAAACAGGATAATAATTGAATCATGAATAATAGATTTTCTTTACAAATATCCGTCCTATTGAACTATAGCAAGGAGGAGGCCGTCCGGTTGCGAAACAGCAGCGTGAGAGACATCCACTTGTTGTTGGGGTTGATTCGGGACAGGAAAAACAAGGCCTCCGACCTTCTGAAGCGCTTGGGAGCGGACATGGCCCATATAAAGAGCCAGTTGGAAGACAAGGCTTTTGAGGAATTCTGTGATTTTGAACCGGAATGTAATGCTTTGATGCTGGACGAGAAAGCGTCTAAAATTATGAAACTATGTTTGCTGGAGGCCCGCTCGTTTATGCAGGAAGAGGCCGACACGGAACATGTACTACTAGCCATTATGAAAGAGAAAGAGAATGATGCTTGTCGCATATTGGAAGCCAACGATGTGCATTATGAAGACATAAAAAATCTGCTGACACAGAAATCGGACATCAAATCGGGATTCGGTTATCAGGACGAGGAGGAAGAGGAATACGACACCCCTTCCGGTGAGCAGCCCCGTCCGTCGAAGCCCGTACAGGAGCAGCGCCGCAGCGCCAATGACACGCCGGTATTGGATAATTTCGGTACCGATCTGACCCGGGCGGCAGCCGAAGGATTGCTGGATCCTGTGGTGGGGCGCGAGAAAGAGATCATGCGCGTGTCGCAGATCCTGAGCCGGCGAAAGAAGAACAATCCGATACTGATCGGCGAGCCCGGTGTCGGGAAATCGGCCATTGTGGAAGGCCTGGCCCTGCGTATCGTGCAGCATAAAGTGGCCCGGGTGCTTTTCAACAAGCGTGTGGTGGCACTGGATATGGCTGCCGTAGTGGCCGGTACCAAATATAGGGGCCAGTTCGAAGAGCGTATTCGGAGCATATTGGCCGAGCTGGAGAAGAACCCGGATGTGATTTTGTTCATCGACGAGATCCACACGATTGTGGGTGCCGGTTCGGCACCGGGCAGCATGGACGCTGCCAACATCCTGAAACCGGCGTTGGCACGGGGCGAGATACAATGTATCGGGGCTACGACTACCGACGAATATCGGAAGAGCATCGAAAAAGACGGTGCGCTGGAACGCCGGTTCCAGAAAGTCATGGTAGAGCCGACTACAGCGGAGGAGACCTTGCAGATTCTGCAAAACATCAAAGACCGCTACGAGGACCATCATAACGTGACCTATACGGAGGAGGCGCTGGAGGCCTGCGTGAAGCTGACGGAGCGTTACGTCACCGACCGTTGTTTCCCCGACAAGGCCATTGACGCGCTGGATGAAGCCGGTTCGCGCGTACATATTACCAATATGCCGGTATCCAAGGATATAGAGGATAAGGAAAAGCAGATCGAAATAACGATGGGCTTGAAAAACGAAGCGGTAAAGATGCAGAATTTCGAACAAGCCGCCGATTATCGGGATCAGCTTTCCACCATGCAGGCCGAACTGGACGAAATGAAAAAGCAGTGGGAAGCACAGCAGGGCAACAAACGCGAGACGGTGGATGAAGAGCAGATAGCCGGAGTGGTGTCCATGATGACCGGCATACCGGTACAGCGCATGGGAGAAACCGAAAGCAACAAACTCAGAACCATGAAGAGCGAACTGACCGGCAGTGTGATCGGTCAGGACGAAGCTATCGCCAAACTGGTACGGGCCATTCAGCGCAGCAAGGTGGGACTGAAGGATCCCAACAAACCTATCGGAACATTTATGTTTCTGGGACCTACCGGTGTGGGCAAGACCTATTTGACGAAAAAACTGGCCGAACTGATGTTCGGATCATCGGATGCCCTGATACGTATAGACATGAGCGAATACATGGAAAAGCATACGGTCAGCCGTATGGTGGGCGCCCCTCCGGGATACGTGGGTTATGAAGAGGGAGGACAACTTACGGAAAAAGTGCGTCGCAAGCCCTACTCCATCCTGTTGCTCGATGAGATAGAAAAGGCACACTCCGATATTTTCAATTTGCTGTTGCAGGTCATGGACGAAGGGCGTCTGACGGATGGCAACGGGACGACCATCGACTTCAAGAACACCATTATCATCATGACGTCCAACTGCGGTACACGGCAACTGAAAGATTTCGGACAGGGCATCGGATTCGGGACCCCGTCAGGTGTGCCCGACAAAAACGCCGGACGGAATCTGATTCAAAAGGCATTGAACAAGCAATTTGCACCGGAATTCCTGAACCGCTTGGACGAGATCATCTATTTCGACCAGCTGGACCGAGAGGCTATACAGAAAATTGTCGACATAGAGTTGCGTCCCGTAATGAAACGTGTGGATGAAATGGGATACCGCCTTCAGGTGAGCGAGAAAGCGAAGGAGTTTCTGGCCCGGAAAGGATACGATGTGCAGTTCGGAGCGCGCCCGCTGAAACGGGCTATACAGACCTATCTGGAGGATTGTATCTGCGAGGCCGTTATCAACGAAACAATTACACCGGGCATGAGTTTGCTCGTTGATGTCTGTGACGAGGGCGAAAAACTCAGCGTTGTACCGGCACCCTGATGAAGGACATGCGGCGGTTTTTGATTTGTTTTTTAGGACTGGGCATGGTTTGCGAACTGTGCACCGGTCGTTTTTTGTTCAAGGCCATCGATACGTCGGGAGGATTGAGTGATAACCAGATCCGTTATATCTCACAATTGCCGGACGGACGAATGGTATTCATGACCGCCCAGTGCCTGAATCTGTACGACGGTCTGCATTTCACTTCCTTCCGTCCCTCTCCTTCCGCCGCTATCGCACTGGCCCGGTACGACGGCTTTCATCGTATGTATCAACAAGGCGACTCCTTGCTGTGGATTAAAAATAACAGAAAACTGGTATGCTTCAATCTATACAACGAACAGTACGAGGAAAACGTATACCGCCGTTTTCGGGGAATAAGTGATCCGAAGTCGGTAGACGACTTGTTTGTAGACGGCCGGGGGCGGTTATGGTTGAGCACATCGGGCGAACTGGTCCTGCTTCAATCGTCGTTACGCTTCAAGCTGGCCGACATGCCGGGAAAACTGCAAGACGTATCGGCAGACAATGACTTTTTGTATACCTTCTTCGACACGGGAGACATAAGTTGTTACTGCCTGGCAAACGGGCGGCACCTGTATACCCGTTCCGCCTATTCGGAAGCGGAACGGGCAAAGTTCGGAAACACTTCCTTAGTGGTCCGAAAAGACAATGAATTTTACCAGCTCCGCAACGGATCGAGAGGAGGCTTTTTTTGTTTCGACATTCGGAAGCGTGAATGGAAGAAACTTATGGAAGAAAGCTATACCCTCAACACTCTCTCCTTATCTGCCGGAAATGAAGCTTATATAAGTTGTGCGCGCGGATTATGGAGTATTGATTTATCGCGGGGTGAGAAGCGGTATTTCCCTACATTGAGAACCCAGCAGGGGAATGTGATGGCAACAGAAATAAGTACGGTATTCCAGGACGGACAAGGGGCATTGTGGTTGGGCACATTCAACAGAGGGCTATTGTACGAACATCCGGTCCAATACGAACAGATGCGGATAGACGGATGGCATTTCCCTTTTCCTTCGGAACCGATAAAGGAGGACACTCATTTTGCGGAAGACCGAAGCGGGAATGTGTTTTTGAAAGAAAAAGAAAGAAGCTATCGAATAGAGATCTCCGACAGCGGAGCACCCCGCCTGTTGCCGGTCGAAGCCCGGCATATTCCCAGTGAAGTGCTGGAATATGGTTCCGGTGCTGCTTTTGCGGCACACGACGGCACACTGTATTTCGGAGAAACGAACGGATGCAGCATTTTTCGACCGAGATTAGACCGGGCTTCGGTAACATTGCCCTATGCTCCTCTGCTGACGGCTTTCTATGTGCGGGGAGAGGCTATCGAACCGCAGCGGAAATACGATGAAAGGAAGATACTGGAACGAGCGGTTCCCTATACGCGACATATCTCACTGAACCATAACCAGAATTTCATATCATTCGACTTTTCGGCACTGAACTACCTCACCGGTATGCCTACCCTGTATCGTTATCAGCTGGAGGGGATAGACGAACAATGGGTGTATGGCAGCACGGCGCCGCAGGCTAACGGCACTTTTCGGATACCTTATACCAATCTGCCGACAGGAAGTTACACGCTGCATGTAATGACCGCAACCGACGGAAATGGTTGGGATACGGGGAGAAGCGCACAAATTGAACTGGTGATTCACGCCCCTTGGTGGAAGACTACCGCCGCTTATGCGGTTTATATGTTCTTACTGACGGCAGGAGTGATTATAGGCATCCGCATTTATATACACTACAGCCGTAAAGAGATGGAGCGCCGTCATAAGGAAGAGATTCTCCTGCTTCGTATCCGAAATTTGATAGAACAATGCAACCGCTACGAAGCGGAACTGAATGCGCCGGCCGAAGAAGCAGAGCCCGAAACCGGCTTACAACAGACAAATGCCGCAGACGACGCGTTCTTGAAACAGGCCATTGAACTGGTGGAAAAGAATCTGAACGTATCCGGTTATTCGGTGGAGCAACTCAGCAAAGATCTGTGTATGGAACGAACCGGACTGTATAAGAAGCTGGTGGCTATGCTGGACCAGTCCCCCAGCCTGTTCATACGCAATATACGTCTGCAAAAAGCGGCACAGCTGATTTTGGAAAACGAATTAAGCATTTCGGAGATTGCCGAACGTACCGGATTCAGCAGTTCCAGCTATTTGAGCAAGTGCTTCCAGAAAGTATACGGTTGTCGACCGTCGGAATATATGTCAAAAAGGCAGAAATCAACGTAGATGTTGTTCCTTTCAACCGTTTTGTTGCCGTATATCGCCTGATAAAGCCTATTTTTGCAGTGAATAACACACAAAAATAGTCAGAACCATGAAAATGAATTTTAAAGTAAAGGCAGGAGCTTTGCTATGGTGCGGTATGATGTCTGTCTCCTGGAGCATGGCCCAGACGGTACAGCACACTCCGCAAGGAATCAAGTGCAACACGCAAGGGATGGACATTGCTGTGGAGTTTTATTCTCCATCGATCGTGCGGATATACAAAGAACCCGAGGGAACCGCCTATGCCAAACAAAGTCTGGTAGTGACCCAGTCGCCTGAGAAAGTGAAAATCGTATCAGCCCGGGAAGGCGATTGGGTGGCACTGAAGTCAACCGATCTGAAAGTGCTTTTCAATCCCGTAAGCGGAGGTATTGATTTTTATACCGCAGACGGAAAAAGGCTGTTGAAAGACAAGGACTACGGTACTTCTTTTGAACCTAAAAATGATGCGGGAACACCTTCATTCTGGGTGAAGAACTCTTTTCTGTTGGATAAGGACGAGCCTATTTACGGTATCGGACAGGTGATGGACGGTAAATTCAATCGTCGGCACTCCCGGCATCATATGCAGAACGAGAACATGTTCACTTATTCTCCCTATTTCATGTCGCCCACCAAAGGGTATGCCGTATACTGGGACAATTATTCCATTTCCGATTTTGTGGATACTCCGCAGGACCTTTCTTTTCAAAGTCTGGGACATTGCGCGGACTACTATTTCATGTATGGCTCCACGCCCGACAAAGTGATTGCACAGGTACGTCATTTAAGCGGGCATGCTCCGATGCTTCCTCTTTGGGCTTACGGTTTCTTCCAAAGTAAAGAGCGGTATCATACGCAAGCGGAAGGACTGGAAGTTTTGAAAACCTTCCGTAAATTGCGGGTTCCCATCGACTGCCTTATTCAAGATTGGCGCTATTGGCCCGAATATAACCAAACGGACAGTGCATGGAACTCACATAGCTTTGATCCGGTACGTTTCCCCGAACCTAAAAAATGGGCTGATGAGATACATGCTCTTCATGCTAAACTGATGATTGTGGCCTGGCCCGGATTCGGTCCTAAAACCGAACAGCGCAAAGAACTGGACAGCAAAGGGATGATTATCAATTTAGATACCTGGCCCCCGCAGAGCGGTGCCCGTCCCTACGATGTCTTCAATCCGGAAGCACGCGACATATACTGGAAATATCTCAGTAAAGGCATCTTCAATTACATCGGTAACGACGGCTGGTGGCTGGATTCTACCGAACCCGACCATATCAACCGAAGAGAGCAAGATTATGATCAGCCCACCCATCAAGGGTCCTACCGAAGCGTGAAAAATGCTTATTCGCTGATGCACAATACCGGTATCGCCAGCCATCAGAAAGCATCGAACAAAGACAAACGTGTAGTAATCCTTACCCGTTCGGGCTTTATCGGACAACAAAGACTGGGCTCCAATACCTGGAGCGGCGATGTGGCCTCCACTTGGGATATGCTTGAGAAACAAATTCCGGCGGCTTTGAACTTCACGCTGATGGGCATTCCCAATTGGAACAGTGACATAGGCGGATTCTTTGCCGGACGATGGAACCACGGAGGCGGCCCGAAGAACCTCCAGTACCAAGAATTATATGTACGTTGGATGCAGTTTGGAGCATTTTGTCCGATGATGCGTTCGCACGGTACGGAATTGCCTCGTGAGATATGGAATTTCGGTACACGCGGTGAATGGTGTTTCGACGCACAGGAAAAAATGATAAAGTTGCGCTATCGTCTCTTACCTTATATATATAGCACATCATGGGATGTGTCACACAACGACGGCACATTCCTGCGTCCTTTATTGATGGATTTCACCACCGACCGGAAAACGTACGATATAGGAGGAGAATATTTGTTCGGACATCAGATCCTGGTGGCTCCGGTTACCCGGCCGAATGTGACAGAATGGCCTGTATACTTGCCCGAAGGCACCGGTTGGTGGGATTTCTGGAGCAATAAGCAAGTGCAGGGAGGACAAACAGTCAAACGTGACGTACCCAAAGATATTTTACCGCTATATCTGAGAGCCGGAAGCATCCTGCCTTTCGGACCGGATGTGCAATATTCGACCGAAAAGAAGTGGAACAACCTGGAAATTCGGGTATATCCCGGAGCCGACGGAACCTTTACACTTTATGAAGATGAGAATGACAACTATAATTATGAAAAAGGCGCCTACTCTACCATTGTTTTCAACTGGAACGAGAAAGAGCAGCAATTAACCATCGGAGAACGGCAAGGAAGTTTCCCCGGGATGTTGAAAAAGCGTACATTCAAAGTTGTTCTTGTCGGATCGAATTCAGGACAAGGCGACAGACCGATGGACGGTGGAAAAAGTATCACTTATACAGGCCGTAAAACGGTAGTGAAGTTCCCCCGCTAATTTGCTCGTTTATATATTGCAAATAAATGTTAAAGTGCCGGCGTTTTATGAGCGACTGGCACTTTTTTTGTTTAAGCAATTAGCAAAAGATAACGAACTTAAATAATAATAACATGCAGAAAGGTAATATCGGGGTTACGACAGAGAACATCTTCCCCGTTATCAAAAAGTTCTTGTACAGCGACCATGACATATTCATTCGGGAAATAGTATCGAACGCTGTGGACGCAACGCAGAAATTGAGAACACTGGCTGGAAAAGGTGATTTCAAGGGAGAAACCGGTGAACTTAAGGTGAGCGTGGATGTAAATAAAGAAAACGGAACGATCACGGTGAGTGACAACGGAATCGGTATGACGGCCGAAGAAATTGAGAAATATATTAATCAAATCGCTTTCTCGGGAGCAAATGATTTCCTTGACAAATACAAAGAAGATGCTAATGCCATTATCGGTCATTTCGGGTTAGGCTTCTACTCGTCTTTCATGGTAAGCAAGAAAGTGGAGATTGTTACCCGAAGCTATCAGGAAAATGCCAAGGCCGTGAAATGGAGCTGTGACGGAAGTCCGGCTTATGAACTGGAGGAGACGGAAAAAGCCGAACGCGGCACGGATATCATTATGTATATTGATGATGACTGCAAGGAGTTCCTCGAGAAAAACAAGATACAGGATTTACTGAACAAATATTGCCGGTTCCTTCCGATTCCGGTGGTATTCGGTAAAAAAACAGAATGGAAAGACGGCAAGCAGGTAGATACGGAAGAAGACTTGGTTATTAACGATACCACTCCGATATGGACCAAGAAACCAAGCGAACTGAAAGACGAGGATTATAAGGATTTCTATCGCAAACTATATCCTATGAGCGACGAGCCGTTGTTCTGGATACATCTGAACGTGGACTATCCGTTCAACCTGACCGGAGTTCTTTACTTCCCGAAAATAAAGAATAATATCGACTTGCAACGCAACAAGATCCAACTGTATTGCAATCAGGTGTATGTAACAGATTCCGTTGAAGGCATCGTACCTGATTTCCTGACCTTGTTGCACGGTGTGATCGATTCACCGGATATACCGTTGAATGTAAGCCGTAGCTATTTGCAGAGCGACAGCAACGTAAAAAAAATCTCTACTTACATAACCAAAAAGGTAAGTGACCGTCTGCAAAGCATCTTCAAAGCGGACCGGGCCGATTTTGAAAAGAAATGGGATGACATCAAGATCTTCATTAATTACGGTATGCTTACGCAGGAAGATTTCTATGACAAGGCCAAAAACTTTGCCTTATTCAAGGATTGTGAAGGCAAGTATTTCACATTCGAAGAATATCAGACATTGATTAAGGATAATCAGACCAACAAAGACGGTAATCTGGTTTACTTGTATGCAAACGACCGGGAAGCACAATATAGTTATATTGAAGCCGCACGCAACAAGGGATATAGTGTACTCTTGTTCGACGGACAGCTGGATACTCCGATGATTTCTATGCTCGAACAGAAATTAGAGAAGAGCACTTTCACTCGTGTGGATGCCGATGTTATAGATCGTCTGATAGTAAAAGAAGATACCGAACGCACGGTACTGGAAGCTGAACGTAGTGACAAATTGTCATATGTATTCAGTAGCCAGGTACCCAAAGCTGAAAAAACGGAATTCCATGTGGAAACACAAGCCATGGGCGAAGAGGCATTACCGGTCATGATCACTCAAAGCGAATACATGCGTCGAATGAAAGAAATGGCACACATCCAGCCCGGTATGTCCTTCTATGGTGAGATGCCCGATATGTATACATTGGTGCTTAATACAGACAATAAACTGATTAAAGAGGTACTGGAAGACAGTGAACAGCAGACAGCCGAAGCGCTCAATCCCATCGAGGCCGAAATAAAAGGTCTGACAGCTCGTCAGGCTGTTTTACGCCAGCAACAGGAAGGGAAAAAACCGGAGGAAATAGACCAGACACAAAAAGATGAGTTGGCCAAATGTGATACCGACATTACCGAGCAACGGCAAAAGAAAAACGAGGTGTTGGCTGGATATGCTCAAAAGAACCCTGTGGTTCATCAATTGATTGATCTGGCTTTGTTACAAAACGGTCTGTTAAAAGGAGAAGCTTTGAACAACTTTGTAAAACGCAGCATCGAATTGATTAAATAAGTAAAAACATTAGCTGAATCATAGATGTATGGCCGTCCGATAAATAGGTTATCGGACCCTAAAGTCAAAGTCGAAACGCAATTTTTCCATTGAGTAACCACCAATATATTTT
>CAJUDC010000061.1 GCA_910584955.1 uncultured Paraprevotella sp.
TACACTCTTTGTTCCCGGAGCTTGCATCTTTCGCTAGTCTTTCAGAGGGAGGAGAACTATACAAGCATATTAAAAAGAAAGAATAGCGAAAGATGCAAGCTCCGGGAACTACAATCCCGTTCTGAACATCCAACGCTATTCCTCACTGCAAATATACAAAACATTTCTCAAAAACAACTCGTTATGAACAAAATTATTTCATTTCTCAAAGGAAGCAACCGCTACAAACACCTCATAGGCGGTCTGCTGGTAGGTTTCGCCGCACTCTCACCATGGGCGGCAGTGTACTCATCCGTCATCGCCGCATCGTGCCTCGAACTCAAGGACAGGCTGAAAAGCGGCTATTGGGATTGGGTGGATTGGCTCATGACAGTGGGCGGCGGTTGCATTTCCGCTATTATTTGGCTGTTGCTGTAACAAATCGTTCTATTAAATAGCGTTTAATGAGTAACTTTGTCCCCCGAATGAAAAATTCTGGTGGAGTTCCCCATAAGCCGTGTGGTTTATCGTGGCAACAACAACGCGAATGCGAATGGCGGTGTGTCGAATGCGAATGCGAATAACGATGCGTCGAATGCGAACACGAATGTCGGGTCGCGTCTTGCAAACAACCAAAGATTTTTTTAATCGGCCTACGGCACCGGGAACGTGTTCCCAACGCTGAGCCGAGGGGGACAAGCCACAGCAACAGCGGCATAAAAGCCGGAAAGCTGAAAAACAAATGGATGGGCAGGGTTTGGTAGGCCGTCAGCACGGTTCGAAGAAGTCAGGCTCAAGGACTGAAGGCTATATGCCTTAAAACAATTAACAACAATGCGCAGAGAAGGTCATATCATCGAGGAGATTGTGGACTACGCCAATATGGAGGAGTCTTTCAAGCAGGTGCTTCGTGGCAAAAAGCGGAAACGCTCACGCCAAGGGAAGAACCTTCTTGCACACCGGGAAGAGGTCATCGGGGAGCTTGCCGCCCAAATTGCGGAAGGAAAGTTCCGGGTGAGCGGCTACCGGGAGAGGACCATCACCGAAGGGGGCAAACTCCGGCGTATTCAGGTGCTTACCATGAAAGACCGCATCGGCGTAAACGCTGTCATGGCAGTCGTGGACAAGCACCTCAGAAAGCGGTTCATACGCACCACCTCTGCCAGCATTAAAGAACGGGGCATGCACGACCTGCTGGACTATATCAGCAGGGACTTGGAGCAAGACCCCGAGGGGACACGGTTCTGTTACAAGTTCGACATCTCCAAATTCTACGAGAGTGTCAGGCAGGACTTCGTAATGTATTGTGTCCGGAGAATATTCAAAGACAGGAAGCTCATCGAAATGCTGGACGGGTTCGTCCGCATGATGCCCGAGGGACTGAGCATCGGGCTGCGTTCCTCACAGGGACTGGGCAACCTGCTTTTGTCTGTGTATTTAGACCATTATCTGAAGGACAAGTACGGTGTACGTCATTTCTACCGCTATTGTGATGACGGGGTCGTACTCGGTAACGCGAAATCGGAATTGTGGAAGATTCGTGATGCCGTCCATGGGCAGATGGAACAAATCGGACTCAAGGTGAAAGCCAACGAGCGCGTGTTCCCCGTGGACGAGGGCATAGACTTCTTGGGATATGTCATATATCCCGACCATGTGAGGCTGCGCAAGCGCATCAAGCAGAAGTTCGCCCGAAAAATGCACGAGGTTAAAAGTAGAAAAAGGAGGCGTGTGCTGATAGCAAGTTTTTACGGAATGGCAAAGCACGCCGACTGTATAATGTTGTTTAATAAATTAACAGGCAAAAAAATGAAATCATTTAAGGATTTGAATGTCGCTTACAAGCCGGAAGACGGCAAGAAGCGGTTTGCGGGTGCGGTGGTAAGCATCCGCGAGTTGGTAAACCTGCCCATCGTGGTCAAAGACTTCGAGAGCGGCGTAAAGACAAGTCAGGGCGAAGACCGGTGTGTCGTGGCCATCGAAGTGTCGGGAGAACCCAAGAAGTTCTTCACCAACTCGGAGGAAATGAAAAACATCCTCCAGCAAGTGAGTGAAATGCCGGACGGATTCCCGTTTGAAACCACCATCAAGTCGGAAACCTTCGGCAAAGGTAGAACAAAGTACATCTTCACTTAGACGTACATAATCATCCGCGTATGAGAAAAATTGAAGGCTCGGCCGGGGTCAGGCTGCTCGAATGTACCCACCCGGCAAAAAACAAATGGCGCGTCCGCTGGGATGTGCAAGGCAGGGAGGACGGCTCCGCCACCTATATGGAAGAGGAATTCACGCACCGACCCACAGAGGAGGAAATCAGACAAACAATCATCGGCTGGTTCAATGCCCGGACCGATGAGGACATCCTGTCCGGCTTCGAGTGGAATGGCATGAAGGTATGGCTGTCTGCCGAAAACCAGCTTAATTACAAGGCTGCATACGATTTGGCTGTACAAACCGCCGGGGCTACGCTGCCGGTCACGTTCAAATTCGGAACGGACGATGTGCCGTGCTATCACACGTTCCGCTCTGTGGAAGACTTGACCGACTTCTACACCAAGGCGATGGCGCACATACAATCCACGCTGGCCAATGGCTGGAAAAATAAAGACGCTTTCAAATTGGAATCGTACAGGATTTAGAAGCAACCCTTTCGGGGGAGGAAAAAGAAAAGCCCCCGGCCTGTTAAATAGTCGTCTCACTTACTATATAACCAAAAACGCTCAGAGCGCACGACCGGGGGCAAGTACCCTCGTTCGCACTCTGAGCGTTTATATTTTTGGTGGTGCACATAAATGCACCTAATAAGTGAGACGTTGCAAAAGTACTAATTTTAATCGAAAATGAAAGTAATTGAGATACTAAACTTAAACAGGGAACTGCTGATTTACTTCCAAAAGGCAGGCATAAGGCTGGAAGACGTGCAATATATCAGCCTGTACAACGAATTTCGGACAATGCAGGCACAGAACGATAAGGTGTCCTATATCGTGGCCACTCTTGCCACCAAATACAACATCAGTGAGCGTAAGGTATATGACCTTATACGACGGTTCAAAAGCGACTGCAATCTGCTTGCAGTGTAAATATCAGGGTGGAATATATTCTTGGTTCGGGCTGCGCTACCTTTGCATTATTGATTTTCAAAAGTATAGCAGCCATGAACAAGTATCATCAAATTCTGCAAAAGGTTCTCACTTCAGGGAAGAGCCAGGCAAACAAGAAAGGGAATATCCGTTACCTGCTCAACGAGCAGTTGTACCTGACACCTGCCGACCTGCTCGATATTTTCGAGGGGCACGGCATCGCACGCAAGAAACTGCGTTCGGAACTAAAACTGTTCATGCAAGGGGAGCGTAATATAGAAAAATATCGGGCGGAAGGTATCTATTGGTGGGATTACTGCGGTGCCATCCTCGTAAACTCCTACCCTACCTATTTTGCAAAACTGCCACCGCTCATTGACAAAATCAACCGGGAAAAGCGGAACAGCAAGAATTATGTGTTGTTCCTCGGCTCTACCAACGCGGAGAGCAACCAGTCGCCGTGTCTGAGTTTGGTGCAGTTCCAAATAGACGAGGGCGAACTGGTCATATCTGCATACCAGCGCAGTTCCGATGCCAACCTCGGATTGCCAGCGGACATTTACCATCTTTACCTTATGGCTCGGCAAATCGAAGTTCCCCTGAAATCCATTACGCTTAACCTCGCCAATGTGCATATTTACCAAAACAATATAGAAAAGACCCACTCGCTGCTTGACGGCAACGAGGACATAAAATTTGAACTGAACGTATAAATGAAAAAGCATTATCTTTCAGCCCCTCTGCCTTTCGTGGGGCAAAAGCGCATGTTTGCGCGCGAATTTATCAAGGTATTAGAAAAATATCCGGAAGACACCGTATTCGTGGACTTGTTCGGCGGTTCGGGACTGTTGTCGCATATTACGAAGTGCCAAAAACCGGGAGCGACCGTAGTATATAATGATTTCGACAACTACCGCTTCAGGCTCGAAAACATACCGCGTACCAATCTCTTGCTTGCCGATTTGCGAAGCATCGTACAGGGTGTACCCAAACACGGTTGCATCAAGGGGGCTATGCGCGACCGGGTATTCACCCGGCTGGAACAGGAAGAACAGGAACACGGCTACATTGATTTCATTACCGTTTCTTCCGCACTCATGTTCTCCATGAAGTACAAGCTGAGCATTCCCGAAATGAAAAAAGAGGCTCTTTACAACAACGTCAGACAGACAGACTATCCATCTGCTACCGACTACCTCGAAGGCATTACAGTTGTCTCCTGCGACTACAAGATTTTGTTTGAGAGGTACAAGGACAACCCCAATGTGGTATTCCTGGTTGACCCTCCATACCTGAGTACCGATGTGGGAACGTACAATATGTATTGGAAGCTGACCGACTATCTGGACGTGCTTACTGTCCTGTCCGGACACAGCTTCGTCTATTTCACTTCCAACAAGTCATCCATCATAGAACTGTGCGAATGGCTCGGCCAAAACCGCACCCTTGGCAATCCGTTTGCAGAGTGCCGGAAAGTGGAATTTAATGCCACCATGAACTACAATGCCGCCTACACGGACATGATGCTTTACACCCGACCCGGGAAAGATATGAAAGCCGCCTCCTAACGGCGTTTATTTACCCACCTGACGGCATAAAAAGAGCGTCCCAAGCAATTAGCCAAGGACGCTCTTTTCATTTGAACACGGGCGTTTATTTCAACCGCTTGAAAGTCACACACTGATACACCTCTATATGTTCCACAATATCCTCGTGGTTGTGGTTCGTCCGGCTCTCAGCCAAGTCAAACTCCATAAACGTGTCCCCTTCGAGACATGTCAGCTTCTTATGTATCAGCTCCGGTAGGTCGAACACCTCCAATGCCTCTTCCTTGAAATCGCTGCCTTCACTGGCCGAGCCCACCCAGTCCGTCACCACATGGAGGTTTACAAACGGCTCTGCCCTATACTCCACGCCGTTCACTACCGGTTTCCACCGTATCGGGCAGAATTCCACAAACACGGCCGGACGTGCCCAGTTCTCCTCCTGCTCGATAAACTCTACATTGTGGTTCCACAGGTCAATGTGCGGAACAAGCCGCTCCGCACCTTCAGGAACTTCCAGTCCGTCCATCAACTCGCAAACGGAACCGTCGGGCATTTTATACAGCCTGCCCAATCTGTCGCAAATCGCATTATAAAGTTCTTTTCTCATTTTCTTCTGATGTCAAATTCAACATTAAAATATTCAGTTATGTTCTCCTCTATGATTTCCCGCACCGTCTGCTCAACTTCGGGCGAGGTGCCCAAAAAGCGACGGCGGGGGATTTTGATGGTCTTGCCCACCTTCATCAGTGCCATAAACCGCCAGAACTCCGACTCAGTGGTCAGCTGCACGGTGCGCTTGTCATTACGCTTCTCACCGTTCTTCTTGCGCCCGAATGAACCCGTGGCCTCGTAATACTTGTACCAGAAAAAACGCTTCATTTTGGGCGTAACCTTTATCTCCCCTCCATCGTTGTGAATGGCGGCATACGGCAAGTCGGAGTAGAATGTAATACTATTTTCCGTGGTCCGACTGGAGATGCTCCGGCGCAATTGCCCGGTATCTATCAAAATGGAACCTCCGGGACGTGTCGGGCTTTTACGCCTCTGCCATGCCTCGGAGAAAAAAGCCTGACGCTCGAAATTGCGGTCAAACTCATCGGTCATTTCAATCCGGATATCCTTCAGGATATTACGGATGATTTTCTGTACGTCCTTGTTCATCGCCATAGTCAAAATTCAAAAACATCTGCACTTCTTTCAGCACCTCATTCTTGGGGTCGCAAGAGGAGGCATTGAGTATGTTGTAAAAGGTACGTTCAGACACACCATAAACAGGATATACATATCGACGCCATATTTCGCGGTTCGGAACACCGCGCTTCGCGTACTCATCGTATATCCTGTTTATGTCTGCAACTCTCTTCTGATAGCTCACTCCATGCCTCTTGGCCATATCCGTTTTTACTTGTTATCCTTGGGTTTGTAAGGTCTGATGTCCAACTCGATTTTCGCACTCACCGTTACCCGGCCGCTGCCTCCGCACTGGGGACAGATGCCGTAAGTCGGAAAAGCGGAATAATCACTGGTTGTGATGCGGCCTGTGCCGTGGCATACACGGCACAGGGCTACTTTGGGGGATTTTTCTACTTTCTGTATCATACCACTTCATTTTTAAGATTCTGTCATTCCAAGCGGAATGGGTTTCCACATGCCGTTCTTGTCCTTTATCTCCGCACGAATGAACTGCTTGCTCACTTCCGGCTGGTAGGCATCCTCGATAATTTGCACACCTTCCATGAAACGTTCATCCCCGGAATCTTGAGCCACCTTGCGGAGCTGCACGATGCGCGAGGCTTTCAACGTGCCCTTGGCATCACGTGACAGCAACTTCATAACCATGTTTACAAGCGATTTGGTCTTGGCATCCTTGGCAAGGCTCTCGATGTACTCCTTCACAATGGCAATACCGTCTTCCACCGTGTCACGGTAGCCGTCGGTCACATAAACACCCAGCGTGATGCGCTTGTCACCTTTGCTGTTTGTGAAAGTATGGCTGCGTTGGTCATCCTTCACTTTGGTGGCAAACAACTCTGACTTCATTTCAAGGATGGTCTTGAAATTATCCTGAACGGTCTGCTTGCTGTCCTTAATCTGTCCGCTGATGGCGAGCAACACCGGGATGCTGCGCTCTATCTCCTCGTCCACCAGTTCCTTGTACTTCTCGCGGTCAGCTTTTTTCTTTTCCTCTGCCGCGCGCTTGGCTTTCTCCTGTTGAAAGGTTGCAAATTCAGCCTTTTCCTCTGCCGTCATTACAACGGTCTCCTGATTATTCTCTTTCATTTTGAAATTGTTTTTGTTGTTAGTCAGCTATTATCTTTTCATCCCTCAGCAGCAAGGAGAATGTCCTGTCCCTTTCTGCTTTGGTCTCAAACTTCTTGTATGTCCTCCAGCCACCGTTTATGCCGGTACACATCTTGATTCTCGGACTCGGATAATCGTCTTTGCGTATTATCTCAAAGCCAGCCTTTATCAGTTTGCTCTGGTCATCGATTCTCATAATCATTCCTCCTCATAATCCTGCATTTCGGGTTCTTGGCGAAGCAGTGTTTCTTCATACTGCCCATATGCCCACTCATGAAGTTCACTATAAAACTCTTCCCGTTCTGCAACAGGAAGCCACGATGCGGCATCAAGAACTTGCACTTTCACCCGGTCAAGAAATTCTTTCGTTACATTTCTCATACTCTTTTAGCATTTAGGGGCATTGGGGTCAATGTATATACAAGCCACCGCTGCCGTTTTTTTTATTTCTTCCTTTTTCTGTCTCAAGCCACCCTTGCGTTGGATAGTGCGCAACTTGGTGGCCAGTTCGTCCAGTTCTTCTACCGTTATCCGGGCAAATGGTTTTCCGGCTATCCGCGGGTTCTCGCAGAAGCTGTTGATACGCGCCCAGTCTGTAGTGTCAATTCCCAGCTTCTGCATCAGTTTCAGGCACTCGCTGCGCTTTTTCTTCTGCCGGTCTCTTTGCCCGGTCAGTTTCTCCAGTCCGTCACAACAGGCGTTATATTCTGCTGCCGTCATTTCCTTCAGGCTATCCGTGCGGTTCCACGTGTACTGCAACACAATTTCCTTTTTCAAGTCCTCCCTGTTCATGCTGTATGGTAGCTTGTTAAACAAGGCATAAAAACGTGCAAAGTTGGTCACTTCCTGTGTCATAGTCATTGATTATCCAACTTCTTCACTTCATATCCTTTTCCTTTGAGGTACTGCGCCACATAATCATCATTACCAACATCATTAAGCACATCAAAGAGATAGCCTTTCACATACTCAGCAATCACATGTACTGAAGCATAATCTATATTTTCAGATATGAATTCCACTTTCTTGGTTCTGCCCAACCCACGAAATACTTGTTTAATGTCTTTATCCATAATTCTACTTTTAAATGGTTACTCAAATAATACTTTAATACCGCACGAACTGGCCACGTCAAGCTCCAGTTTTGCCCCCTTGCTCAGTTCCCAACCTTGCAACATATAGATATACTTACAGTTAAGCAACAGGGCAATGTCCGCCTTCATGTGTTCTCTCCAATGAGCCTCATCCGGCAATCCGTTTTTAAAAGGATTGACCGGGGCGAAGCCCATATTCTCCAGTCTCTGTTCTGCATCGAGGAATGCGCCCTTGCGTTCATCGATGTTGTAATGGGCTATCGCCCCGCTGATGTAAACTTTTTCTTTTTCCATATCACAAATTATTACTCGTTTGTATAATTCCTTCTTCCCAAACCACGAAGTAGCTTCCCGGCTCACCGATGGCACGTCCCTGACAGTAGGCCTTATAGCCCACCACACGTAATTTCATGTCGCAGATATACCTCAACTTCAGCGCACCGCCTCCCATCGGCTGGCTCTTTTTCTCTTGGCTTACCCATATAAAGCACTTCCTCGGAAAATGCTTCATCAACGCAACGGCATCGGGATATTCCCATGGGGCAACCTGAAAAGAGTCGATGATAATGAACTTCGGACTTTTCGGCTTCTTCAGCCGCTCAATCACTTCTTCATAATTTTCGTCCACAGCCACCCGGAACTTACCCTGCACCTCGTTCATCTTCAAATACCCCATTCTACGCTGGAAACTCTGGTTCACACCTTCCTCATAGCTGAGGTATAGCACCGTCCCATAGTTGCATAGTTCTTTGCCCAACTGCATCACGAAGCTACTCTTTCCGGCAGCACTGGCTCCGCTGATGAACCAAGAGGCGGTATCTGCCGGGAAACCGAAGGGCTTGCTCCACTTCTCGCTCCACGGCAGCGTTACCCATTTCTTGGCAGCTATCTCCTTCGGGCTATATGCTCGTTTCATTGCGCCGCCATTTTAAGTTTCTCTATTTCTGTATATACTCGCCTCAGCCCTCCGCGTGTCTTGCGCACGATTTGAGCCACGTCCGTACCTTCCGGAGCATTTACTTTGGCCACGATACGCGCCTGTGTGTTCAGGAAGGCTTCACGCTCCTTGCCATCGTCCGGTGTTACCTTGCTGTAACGGTCTCCGTAACGGCTCAACATTTCGGTATAACCCACTTTCCTGCACTCTATCGAGCGGTTTATCTTCTCCTTCAAGCCATCCGCTCCCATCATGTACCAGGCACAGCAGCGTTCGGTGGCGTTCCATAGGGCTTTCAGTTCAAGAAACGCCTCATACTGCAAGTCCCCGGCCTCGTCCAAAATGATAAGGGGGGTCTCCATGGATCGGAGGTAGTAAACCAAATCCTCGTAAACGTCGGCATATTTGCCTTTGGCGTCCACACCGAACTCGGCGGCTATCTTACGCACCAACTTCAGCTTGGTCTTTACCTGTGAGCAGTCAATATACACGGCATTGCGGTGGTTCTGTACATAGTACCGTGCCGTGAAGGTCTTCCCGATGTTGGGAATATCGCAAAGTATCGCCGAAAGGCTCGACTGCTGCGAGAACTCCAGCTGGGCGGTGATATACTCGAACGTGGCAGTCTTGGCAGCCTTCCACTCCATATCGGCACGGAGGTTCACGCCCAAACGCCGGGCGATGCCAATCCACGCGCCCTCACTCAGGGCTTTGTCCGTCTGTCCGTTCTTGATGGCACTATACACCGAGGTGCTGATGCCGAGGGAAGCGGCGTGTTTCGCGTCGCTCGGATAGTTCGCACGATTGGCGGCTATCGCTCCCATAATCTTCTGTTTCTGCGCTTCTGTAATCATAATTCAAACGCTGTTATAATGTTATTCTAATCGTATTCTTACATATCTCCAATGGCGAGTGCCGCCATATTGGTCGGTTGCCATTCACAAACCTCATCGGGTTCTTCAGTAGCAGGGGCCAGAGGCAATACAAGGCTTTCCGTTCCCTCATCATCTTCTTCGTGTCGAGTCGGTGCCACACCTACTTCTCCGATGGCGTTGTCGCGCAGCCATTTGTCAAAGTGGCTCACAATCTTATGCTGTTCGATTTTCTTACGCTCATCGTCCTCGGTCTGTTCCGCCATTACACGGTTAAAGGTTTCCACCGGGCGCACCTTGTCGATATAGCGGTCGTTCTGATACAGAAACACATCGGTCGGCTTGCCTTCTTCGTCCGGCAGGTAATAGGCCGTTACCTTGCGGTTGTTCGGTTCCAACTTCCGAAGCACCTCCGGGTCACTCAGCCACCAGTCGGCATGTGCCACACGCACCGTACTGTTTCGCCGGATACTTGTTTCCTGCTTCTCGCCGATATAGCGGCTCAAAGTCAGTTTGTCCAACGGCCGCAGGGTCGGGTTGATTCTTGCCACCAATACATCCCATCGGGTCATTCCCGGATATTTTTTCTGATTGGGGTGCTGCGTGTTGTTCCACTCCGCGCAGTCCCGGCGGTCATCGGCAACCAGTTCCTCGAAGGTGTAGTATTTCCTGTCCTCGTAGGTGTGGTTGCTGCTGTCGCTGATTTTCTTTTGGTCAACGCGCCGTGCGCCTTTTCCATACCAGCGACCGATACCTTCGTGGTTCTTGTGGGCGATGGTGGTCTTGAACACGCCGTTCAAAGCCTCGGCATATTTCTCCTGTGAGTTCTGAGGAGCACAAAAACGCACAAACCGAAACATCTCCCCGGCTTTCAGAAAGCCCTCCTTGTATTTGCTCATCAAGTGCTGCTCCACCTCGATACCGGCAGGCATTCCCCAGCCGTTACGCTCTATCAACCGGAACATATCCCGGAAACAAGCCACCACAAGGGCATCGTCCTTGTCATGGCCGTAGGCAAGTCCCACACGGCACTGGCTCACCACATCGTAAGCATAATAGGCGTGGACGTATTCTCCACCTTTCATACGGCGCGGCAAATCCACGTCGTCCATCGTGATT
Organism: uncultured Paraprevotella sp.; assembly: GCA_910584955.1. Classification (GTDB taxonomy): domain Bacteria; phylum Bacteroidota; class Bacteroidia; order Bacteroidales; family Bacteroidaceae; genus Paraprevotella. The sequence continues at coordinate 10,933 of CAJUDC010000061.1, forward strand.
TGCGACAGGGAGAACTCCCCGCCATGGCGGTGCATGTGCGGCATCTGCTCGTGGTAGAACTCACTCCAGCCACGACGCTTCTTCTCTATGAGCACCTGGTTGGACGGCTTGTTCAAAATGTTGCGGATGGTGCTTTCGCTCAGTTCCTTCGGGTTGCCGTGTTTGTCCGTGAAATCGTCAGGGTTAAAGATTTCGCCCGTATCATAATCCCACACCTCCAGTTCACCACACACGAAGGAGATATACATCTCATGCACATCGCTGCCATAGGGTTGGTTGGGAAGCCCATAAATGCTCAGTACAAGCCTTTCAGTCTTGTAGTCCACCTTCCTTGCACATTGGTTGCCAAACTTTCCGCTGATAAGGCACTCGTAGCCGTACTGCTTGTATTCGTTCACTTTCTTACGAAAACGCAGGGTGCTTGCCGGAAGGTCATGCCCGAACTCCTCGCGCAGCGTCTCAATGGTGGTGGCCATCATGCCCCAGTCGTACTTCTCTCCCATCAGCTTCCGGTAATCACGGCTGCGGTTATACAACCGGATGCAGGTGTTCAGCACCGATGCATTCACCGCATACTTCTGTGCAAGTTCGTCCGATGCCTTGTCACTGTGCTGCTTAGCAGCCCAATCCATAAAGTAGGCAACGGCCGCCTGGTCAAGCTCGTAGTTGGATTTTATCCAGCCGCGTAACAGCACAGCGTTACCGCCGGGATATTTTTCCTTTACTTTATCCAAGTATTCGGTCGGAAGACTATCGACAACAACCAAGGCATAGTTTCCTTTACCCCCACCGGGACGGGCTACTTTCAGCCTGTTACGTGCGGCAAGCTGACGACAGTAGTCCTGCGTCAGTATGCCGTCAGCCTCAAGATCACGCACCGATATGCAAAGTTTGTTACCGAAAAATTCCATACCCACTCTCCTATCTTAAAGCCATGGCAAATCTTTGGATACCGTCAATATCCGTCATCTTCACATTTTCATAAGTCTTGACAGTCTCTCCCTTGAATATCACGTAACCCATGCCATCGTTACGGTCAAGCTCTATCAAAGCTCCGTTGGGGCAATACTGACGCGTTACCTTATCGTAATCGTGAAAGGTCTCAATCATCGGGATGACAGCCATCAGGATGCCGCCACGCTCAAGTGCCAGCTTGCGGATTCGTCTGGCATTATCCGAATCACCGCGCTTCTCATCAAACCGAATAGCGTTCAACACGCTCCGGTCTGATACATTAAACGCCTTCGCGATAAACTCGCGGTCTTCCTTCGTAATGTGGATGTACTTCTTCATATCTCACTTATTTTATTGGTTTATACTGGAGGGGCACGGGGAATCGAGCCCCATCGCAAAAACCATTGCCCCGTGTGTCTCTCCACACCGTCACCCGTCTCTTAACGCCGCATTCCGGGTTGTCAGCCATATTATTTCAGGTTTTCCTTTATGTATTCCTTATCCTCATCCCACAACGGTAAATCCATCTTCAATTTCATCATGGTCACCTCACGCTGCCCGATGAGCCGTACCGCTTGTTTATAAAAGTCGGTATCCTCGTAAGCACAAGCCTTACCGATAAGAAACTCAGCCATTTCTTTGATGAGTTTCTGCTTCTGACTATCCTGCAACTCGAAATTCAAAGCCCTCACATGCACGTCACGCAACACGCTGCTATCACCATGCTTTTTGAAATCCTTGCAGAATTCATCCTTATCCATTGAGGTATTCACATACAACGAATGTATATAGTCAAACTCCTCTGATGTCGGGGTTACACCCGTCCGTTCCATAAATTCCTTCTGTGTCATAATCTCACTTATTTTACTGTTATTACTCTGCATTCTCCACACTGAAAGCAAAACCCTTATCCGTCAATACCTGCTTCACAAAAGACAAGTCGTGCTTATCTACCGGAAAGAACACTGCTTGATAGTCCACACTGGGATAAGCCTTGATAGCTGTTTTCTCTGCCACTCTCTTGACCAACCCGTAAAGAAACTCGGCAGTTTCTACTGTTGCTTGTGCGATAATTACTTTTGCTTTCATTGATTAGTATTTTATTTCGTTGATAATCGGTTTTAAACTCACGCCGAAACAAGTCGTCAGACGGTAGATAAGATTTTCCACATAAAGTTTTGGAGCAGAAAATACAATTCCGGTTTCCTCTGTGTATCTGAAACTAACCCCATCCATCATCAGAACGTATGCAACCTTGTGCTTCACGCTTTGGGTCTGCCATTCCTTTATTTCCTCGTTCATTTTCTTTAAGTGCTAAAATTCGTTACTCTCACGCCTTTTTTGTATCTTTGGCGGCTTGTTCATTCTTGAACACGTTGCAAAGATAGGAAATTTCCTACGAATAACAAAGCGTAATCGAGGATATTTTCTATTTACAAGTAAAATAATAGATAATATCCTATGATACTAAAGAGAATAAAGCAATTTATAGACTACAAAGGCATGGCTATAGCAGCCTTTGAAAGAAGTATTGGCATGGCAAATGCTTCTTTTGGGAAGTCACTAAAAAACGGAGGAGCTATTGGCTCCGATAAATTAGAAAAAATCCTAAGTATTTATCCTGAGATTTCTCCTATATGGCTTATGACAGGCAAGGGGAATATGATTATTGGCGAAAATGAAGAAGCCACTAAACAGCAAGCTATCATTGCAAATGAGAACTTAGTAAAACAAGGGGCTACCCCCGAACTTATCACCGAACTACTTAACCGTATTACAGAGCAAGCAGCTGAAATAGGCCGATTACAAGAACAGATACACCAAATGCAAAATCGTTTGGGAAAAGATGCTTCGGATGCCAACACTTTCGATACTGCAAATGCCGGATAGGAGGCTTCGTTCTACATCTACCCCGATGATACGCTTCCAATGCCCGTACCGTTCGAAGCGTATCCCCCCTCCTACCCCTCAAAACA
>CAJUDC010000062.1 GCA_910584955.1 uncultured Paraprevotella sp.
CTTCTTTTATAGTGCAAAAGTAACTATTTTTGGGTAGAGTACCTAATAATGGAAGTAATTTTTGAAAGGCTTTATCACTTTTTTTTCTGTTTTTTTTGAAAAAAATCGGTCGGGGTTTGGAGTGTATTTGCTTTTTGTCTACATTTGCTGTGTACTATTGCAATATTACAATAAAAACTGGTGAAGAACTAACGAGAATTTTATAATGAACTAACGGGATTTTAATGATGATTACCTTAGAAAATGTTACTTTCGGCTATCGGCGCAAGTGTCCGGTATTTGCCGATTTCTCCTGCCATCTGTCGCAAGGGGGTGTATATGGTCTGCTGGGCCGTAACGGGGCGGGTAAGTCCACGTTGCTGCATCTGATGGCGGGCTTGCTGATACCCGGTGCGGGGCATGTGCGCTTCCGCGACGTGGAGGTGAGCCGGCGTCTGCCGCAGACGATGGCCGAAGTGTTTATTGTGCCCGAGGAGTATGCGCTCCCTCCTCTGAAATTGGCCGATTATGTGCGCTTGCAAGGTTGCTTTTATCCGCGTTTCAGTGTGGTGGATTTTAAGCGTTATTTGCAATTGTTCGAGGTCGAGTACGCCTGTCGGCTGGACAATCTTTCCATGGGACAGCGGAAGAAAGTGCTCATCAGTTTCGCCTTGGCTACCCATACTTCGCTACTGCTGATGGACGAACCTACCAACGGGTTGGACATCTCGGGCAAGAGCCAGTTCCGTAAACTCATGGCCATCGAGGGAGATGAGGAGCGGACGATGGTCATCTCCACGCATCAGGTGAAGGATATTGAGCGTCTCGTCGACCGGGTGACGATTCTGGACGGTAGCCGGTTGCTGCTGAACGAGCCGGTGGATCGCATCTGCCGTGCGCTCTATTTTACGGAAACGGACGATCCCGCCGAGGTGAACCGGGCCTTATCTGCCGTGCCCTCCATCCGGGGGACCCGAGTGATGGTACCCAATACCGACGGTCGGGATTCGGATCTCAATCTGGAGTTGTTATTTAACGGCACGCTGGAGCATCCGGCGGAGATGGCCGCATTGTTTCACTCTTCTAATACCGATTTATAATGAATACGAAGAATGATTTTTTTGACGGACAGCGTTTCGGAAAATATGTTTGTCTGTTGTGGGCGGAGCACCGCAAGGTGTTGGTTTTTTCTGCCATTCTGCTATACGCTGTGCTCACGGGTATCTTCTGCGCCTACGGTTATATTAGGTATGATAGGGGAGCCTACTGTTGTGATTCAGACCTTGATGCCGTCTGGTTCGGTGAGGACGCCTTGGCACTGGTGGCGGTGGCCATGGTGGCCGCCCTGTTGGGCCGTTTCTCGTTGGGCGTACTGAGCACACGGCCCGGTCGCATGTCGTTTTTTGCGTTGCCCGTCTCCACATTCGAGAAGTATTTGGGGGCCTGGCTGACGGTGTTCGTGGGCATAGTGGGGAGTTTCGGGCTGGTGTGGCTGGCCGACCTTACGCGCGTGGCTGTCTACAAGATGGTCTATGGCAGCTCCGTTGTGATATCCCCTGTGCCTTGGCTCTCGGGCCAGTTAGGCGTGGAGTACGACTATTTCATCAGCTCGTTTAGTCGCTGGGAGATGTGGGTGGTGCTCTTCGGCATCAGTTCTTTCACACAGTTGGGAGCGGCCATTTGGCAACGTTTCTCTTTTCTCAAGATCGGGATTTGCCTGTTCGTCTTCCTCTTGGCGAATTTCTGGGGTGCCCTGAACTTCGAGCGGCTGCTCTATCAGTCGGATTTCTACTATCCCCGCAGTGAGCCGGTCTCGATGTTCTTCTTCGATGAGGGCGGCATCTGGTTCGTTGTGGCAGGCATCATGCTGTTCAATTGGTTGATCGTCTACTTCCGTCTGAGGGAAACGGATCTGGTTGATCGGTTGTAAGAAAGGAGGCGATGTATGGAATTTAAAGAGACAAAGACGATCTCCATGCAGATTGCCGACCGCATTTGCGACGAGATTTTGCAGGGCAAGTACGCCGAGGGCGAACGCATCCCTTCGGTGCGGGAGTATGCAGCTTTGGTCGAGGTGAACGTGAACACGATGGTGCGTACCTACGAAATGCTGCAAATGCGGCAGGTCATCGTGATGCAGCGCGGTGTGGGCTATTTTGTGGCTCCCGGTGCGGCGTCGCTCATCTACACGGCCCGAAAAGAGGCCTTTTTGCAGGGGGATCTTCAGGAATGCTTTCGGCAGATGCAGTTGCTGGGCCTGTCGATGGACGAGGTGGTCCGGTACTATGAGGACTATATACGGAAAACAATATTAAATCAATTGGATAATCATGAAAAAGACTAGTTATATTATTATTGCGTTTTGGGTATGCCTGTTCATAGGGGCGGTGGGCGTCCTCTTGTACATCCGTAGCGATGTGCAGCCCTACGGTACGCTGCAACGTCAGCTCACCGGCGATTCTGTTTTAGTGGCCCGCACGCTGCCTCCTTTCCGCCATCTCGTGGTCACTATGCCGGGATGGGACACAGTGAAGGAAGTCTCGCAACAGAAGCTTTTCACTTTCAAAGGCCATCTGGCCTTTATTCCGGCAGAGCGTGCCGAGGAGTGCGACGAGTTCATGCAGTTGCCCGACGGAGACACGCCGCCCCTGACGGCCAACCGTATGGTCTGTCCCCGTTATATAATGGACCATTTGCGCTTTTCCACGACGAACGACACGCTGCGGATCGAGCTGGATGTGGAGATCGACGATAAGGAATTGAGGAATTATACGGCTTATCGCAATGTGATTACGAATTTGGACAACTGGCATTTCACGTTGACCCGTCCTTTGCAGTCGATAGATGTTCGCCTCCCGAAACTGACGTCGGCATATCACTATCTGCAACAGGATTCCCTGGTGGTGAACACGCGCGGGAACTTCTCGCTGATCCGGTCGGACGTCGGCGCGCTGGATTTGCGTAAGAGTTGTGAACAGCATGTGTACATGATGGACAGTACACATGTGGAACGGCTCTATGGCCGCACGGCGGTAGAAGAATACGGCCAGCCCCGGATTCATTTTGCTGATGGGAGAGGACAGAGCCGCGTGGACTGTGAAATCTATTCCGGTACCGGCTTTACGGTTTGGCTGGATTCCGGCTATGCCCGTCGCATCCTCTGGCAACCGGAATAAGGGTTTTTCGTGTTATTTTTGTCTCCCGGTCACAATGTTGCGAAACGGTGGCCGGGAGTTTTTTATTTGCTCTCCGGCTTATCCTCTTTCGGTTGGGGCTCCACTTTGTGTCCGCAATATTTGCAGTATCGGGCTTTCTGGTCCAGGTGACGGCCGCAGTTCGTGCACAGTCGTCGGCTGCGTCGGCTGTTGTCGATGATGGCGGCCGAGACGATACCTGTGGGTACGGCTATGATGGTGTAGCCCATCAGCATGACGAGCGTAGACAGGAAGCGACCCAGTACGGTGACGGGGGTGATGTCGCCGTAACCTACCGTAGTCAGTGTCACCGTGGCCCAGTAGATACTGGTGAAAATATCGGTAAATCCCGATTCCGGGTGACCGCTTTCGACGATGAACATCACCGTGCCGATGGAGATCACCAGTACGACTACAAAAAGAAAGAAGACGAAGATCTTGTTAAAACTGGCCCGTAGCGAGTGCAGCAGCAGATTGCCTTCGTTCAGGAAATTGAAGAGTTTGAACACACGGAACACCCGTATCAGGCGGAACGAACGGAGCACCATGACGTAGCGTATGCCCGGGAAAAAGAAAGCCAGATACAGCGGCAGGGTGGCCAGCAGGTCGATAATACCGAAAAAACTCAATATGTATCTTCGCGGTCGGGGCGAGCAGTAAATGCGCAATGCGTATTCGGCCGTGAAGAAAAAGGTGAACACGTATTCCAGCACCGTCAGTGCCAGCGTATACTTTTGCGGTAGGCCGGGTTGGGTTTCCAATATCACCACCAGAATGCTGGATGCAATGGCTATGATCAAGGTGACGTCAAATGTTTTTCCCCAGAACGTGTCTGCTTCGAAAATAATCTCGTAAATCTTTTGTTTGAGTGCTTGCTGTTTCATGATAAGGCAAAGGTACGCATATTTTGTTATCCGGCAATTTTCCCGGCGGATGTTACGGACCGTTCGGGCGATATATTCACAAAAAGGGATGTTTTTTTACTTCCCGTTTATGAATAAAACACAATGTTTTGCGCAACTGTACGCATTATTCTTACTATCTTTGCGCAAAATATTAAGGTGTAAAAGATGGAAAAGGTGGAAGTTGTGATACCGGAAACGGAGGTGATAGCGGCGGCATCGGAAGGTATGGACGCATTTATCCAGTTGTTTAACGACCGCATTCTGCAGGCTGTGGGCGGGGAACTGAATGCCGAAACGATGAGCAGGCTCAACGGCGAGCAGATTTCGCTGCTGGCGTATATGATGTTCCGGTCCGAGGTGATGGACGGCGGATTCGTGCAGCTGATACACAACGGCTACGGCCCTTTCATATTCGATAATCCCTTTGCCAAGGCCATGCGCCTGATGGGAGCGCATGATTTTTCCAAACTGGTGTACAAAGGCAAGAAACTGTACGACGAATACAAGGACGAGATTACGCGGGAATGTTCCGACGAGGAATTCATGGCGATGTTCGAGCGCTATGATAAATTCGACGATTTGGATGATGCCTTTATCGAAATGGAGGAGGAGGTGACCGAAGCGCTGGCCCGTTACGTGGACGACCACCTGGAACTGTTTGCAAAGATTGTGAAGGAGTAAAAGAGAGATGACGGAGAAAAAAACGAAAACCAAGACGGTGAACATACGCAACAAGCGGGCCTCGTTCGATTACCTGCTTGTGGATAAATACACAGCCGGTCTCGTACTGACCGGTACCGAAATCAAGTCCATACGGGCCGGAAAGGCCAGTCTCGTGGATACGTTCTGTTTCATACACAACGGTGAGGTGTGGGTGAAGAATATGTATGTGGCCGAGTATTTCTACGGGTCCTACAATAATCATTCCGCCCGGCGCGACCGCAAACTGCTGCTTAACCGCAAGGAGATACGCAAGTTGCAGCAAAGCACCAAGACCCCGGGATTTACCCTCGTGCCCACGTTGCTGTTTATCGACGAAAACGGGCGGGCCAAGCTCGATATTTATCTGTGTCGCGGTAAGAAGGAGTACGACAAGCGGCAGACCCTGAAGGAGAAGGAAGACCGCAGGGAAATGGATCGTCAGTTTAAGAAATATTGATTACCGACAGGTTTTGTTTATGGGATTGAGAGAAATTGTCAGGGAGCGTGTGCTGCTGCTGGACGGGGCTATGGGAACGATGATTCAGCAGTATGGCCTGAGCGAGGACGACTTTCGCGGCGAGCGTTTCCGTCACTTGCCCGGTCAGATGCAGGGCAATAACGATGTGTTGTGCCTGACGCGGCCCGATGTCGTGGCCGACATTCACCGCAAATACCTGGAAGCGGGTGCCGACATCATAGAGACCAATACATTCAGTGCGCAGCGTATCTCGATGGCCGATTACGGTGTGGCCGATTGCTGTCGGGAGATCAACCGGGCGGCTTGTCGGCTGGCCCGTGAGGCGGCCGATGTATATACGCGGCGTACGCCTGAGAAACCCCGTTTCGTGGCCGGCTCCGTAGGGCCTACTAATAAGACGTGCTCCATGAGCCCCGACGTCAATAATCCGGCTTTTCGTGCTCTTACATTCGACCAGCTTTCAGCGGCTTACATCGAACAGATGGAAGCTTTGCTCGAAGGTGGTGTTGATGCGCTGCTTATCGAAACCGTGTTTGATACGTTGAATGCCAAAGCCGCTCTTTATGCGGCCGGAAAAGCCATGCGGACCGTCGGGCGGGAGGTGCCTTTGATGCTATCCGTTACGGTATCCGACAAGGCCGGACGCACTCTTTCGGGGCAGACGATCGAAGCCTTTCTGGCCTCGGTGCAGCATGCGCCGCTTTTCTCCGTCGGGTTGAACTGTTCTTTCGGTGCGCGCGATATGAAGCCCGTGTTGCAGACGCTGGCGTCTCGCGCCCCCTACTATATATCGGTTTATCCGAATGCCGGTCTGCCTAACACGATGGGCGAGTATGAGCAGACGCCTGCGATGATGGCGGTCGAGATGAAAGATTTTACCGATGCGGGGTGGGTGAATATCATGGGCGGCTGTTGCGGTACGACCGATGCGCATATCGCCGCTTTGGGGCAATTGGTGCGGGAGGCTGTTCCGCACCGTCCTGTTCCGCCGCCCGAGGGACTGTGGCTCAGCGGACTGGATTTGCTGGAGTTGACGCCCGAAGTGAAATTTGTCAATGTGGGCGAACGCTGCAATGTGGCCGGTTCGCGCAAGTTCCTGCGGCTGATAAAAGAAAAGAATTATGAAGAGGCGCTCCGCATTGCCCGCCGGCAGGTGGAGGACGGTGCGCTGGTGATCGACGTGAATATGGACGACGGGCTGTTGGATGCGCGGGCTGAGATGGAGACGTTTCTGAACCTGCTGGCTTCCGATCCCGAGATAGCTCGTGTGCCGGTGATGGTGGACTCTTCCCGCTGGGAAGTCATCCGTACCGGACTGAAATGCCTGCAAGGAAAATGTATCGTGAACTCTATTTCGCTGAAAGAAGGAGAAGACGTGTTTTTGGCCCATGCCTGCGAAATCAGGCAATTGGGCGCAGCCGTAGTCGTCATGGCTTTCGATGAGGAAGGACAGGCCGATACGTACGAGCGCAAGACGACCGTCTGTGCACGGGCTTACCGGCTGCTGACGGAACGGGCGGGCTTTAATCCGAACGATATTATCTTCGATCCGAATGTGCTTACGGTAGCCACCGGGATGGAGGAACACGATAACTATGCCGTCGACTTCATCCGTGCTACGGAATGGATCCGGCGGAACCTGCCCGGGGCGCACGTGAGCGGCGGTGTCAGCAACCTCTCCTTTTCGTTTCGCGGCAATAACTACATCCGTGAGGCCATGCACGCTGTTTTTCTGTATCATGCCTGCCGCTGCGGCATGGATATGGGGATCGTCAACCCCGGTGCGTCCGTCATGTATGAGGACATTCCTGCCGATGTGCTGGAATGTGTGGAGGATGTGGTGCTCAACCGCCGGCGTGACGCAGCCGAACGGCTTATTGAACGGGCCGGTCGTATCAAGGCAGAAACCGGCGGAGACGGAGCGCATACGCCAGGCCTGCATCAGGCCGATGCCTGGCGCGCCGCACCGGTGGAGGAACGTTTGCAATATGCTCTGATGAAAGGTATGACCGACTATCTGGAGACGGATCTGGAAGAGGCGCGTAGCCGTTTTGACCGTGCCGTGCAGGTGATAGAAGGACCGCTGATGGCGGGTATGAACCGTGTGGGCGAGTTGTTCGGAGAGGGCAAGATGTTCTTGCCTCAAGTGGTGAAAACCGCCCGCACCATGAAGAAAGCCGTGGGCCTGCTGCAACCTTATATCGAGGCGCAGAAGACGGCGGGTGCCGCCTCGGCCGGTCGTATATTGGTGGCCACCGTGAAAGGCGACGTACACGACATCGGGAAGAATATCGTGGCCGTAGTCATGGCCTGCAACGGTTATGAGGTGGTGGATATGGGCGTGATGGTGCCGGCGGAAGAGATCGTACGGAAAGCGCTTGCGGTAAAACCCGATGTGATAGGGTTGAGCGGATTGATAACACCGAGCCTGGAAGAGATGGTCCATGTGGCAGGTGAACTGAAGCGGGCGGGGATCAGTGTTCCTGTTCTGATTGGCGGGGCAACCACCAGCCGGCTGCATACGGCACTGAAGATAGCACCCGTCTACGGCGGTCCTGTGGTGTGGGTGAAAGACGCTTCGCAAAACGCACCGGTGGTTGGTCGGTTCTTGCACGAGGCAACGGCTGCGGAAGCCGTTCGTTCCTTGCGGCAGGAACAGGAAATGCTTCGGCAGAAGGCAAGCGGGGCGAAGGAGACGGAGGCGCTTTCGCTGGACGAAGCGCGTAAGCGCAGGCTCAATCTGTTCGGTTGATTTCTCCATGAAAAGTAGGGCTGGCGGGCATGTTTTAGGGCGGCGGTCAGCAATGCGATATAAAAAAGGTCTACACCATTTTCAAATAAGGTGTAGACCTTTTCTTGATTTGGTGTACACCTTATTTTGTAAAGGTGTACACCTTTTTATTGCGGCCTGAAGGAAAGCGCCGGAAGCGGCGGGCATGGAAAGCATTTGCGGCGGGCAAAAAAAATACCGCCGTTCATCGGAAAACGACGAACGGCGGTAGGGTAAATGTCTGTTTGTCGAAGTGCGCTTTGCAGCGCGTCCGGCTTTATTCTTTCATGCGGCGGGCATAATTTGCCATTTTAATGGCGGTAACGGCGCATTCGTCGCCCTTGTTGCCCAATTTGCCGCCGGCACGGTCGGCTGCCTGTTGCATCTCGTTGCAGGTCAGTAAACCGTATATAACCGGTATGTTGCCCTGCGTGTTCAGATGGGCCAGTCCTTGTGTGGCGCCCTGACAGATGTAGTCGAAGTGCGGAGTGTCGCCGCGCACCACACATCCGATGGCAATGACTGCGTCCACCTTTCCGCTCCCCACCATTTGAGATGCCCCGAATACGAGTTCGAAACTGCCCGGAACTGTCTTCACCATGATGTTCTCTTCCTTGGCTCCGTGCTTGGTCAGGGTCGTGTAGGCCCCTTCAAGCAAAGCCCCGGTAATCTTGTCGTTCCATTCGCTTACGACAATGCCGAAACGCATCTTGCCGGCGTCGGGTACGGAGGCAAAGTCGTAGTCGGAGAGGTTGTGAAAGCGTGTAGCCATGTCGTTTCGGTTACTTGGTTACGCGTTCGATGTATTTATCGATCTCGCCGAACTGCATGGACTGGATGTATTTCTCCTTGATTTCTTTGTAGCATTCCAGTGCCTTGTCTTTCTTGCCTTGTGATTCGAAGATCTCACCGGCCTGTATCAGATAGATGGGACTTAGGCTGTTGCTGTTGGCTGCCTTGGCGGCTTTCAGCAGGGTTTCCGTAGCTTTGTCCAACTCATTCAGTTGGGCGTAGCAGTTACCCAGCATACCGATGGCGGCAGGCGAAACCATTGCGTCGTCGCATGTGCTGAACTGATCCAGATATTTCTTGGCCTCTGCGTATTTTCCCGTCTGGGCATAACAGATTCCCGCATACAGATTAGCCAGATTGCCGCTTTTGGTGCTTCCGTATTTGTCGGCAATGGCCAGGAAACCCGTATATCCCTGTCCGTCGCCGTTCAGGGCTTTTTCATAATTGTCGGCTGCAAAGTATTGTTCCCCTTTGAACATGGCTTCGGCGGCTTTCTCGTTGCGTGATTTGCTGAACTGATTGTAAGCGAATATACCTCCTGCGGCCAATACGACTACGGCAACACCGATAAGAACCGGTTTGCGGTATTTGTCGATAAGGGCTTCTGAAGTAGAAGTACTATGGTCCGTGGCCATGTGGTTCGGTTGATTTGTTTTTTCTGCCATTTTGGTATGATATTTTTATTATTTTATTTTCATTTGTCGGGTGCGGGGACTACTTCGTTGCCGCGCACTAAAGCGGAGCAAAATTAACTATTTTATCGCGTTTGATAAAATTTATGAGAGATTATTTTCCGGTTCTCCGTGATAAATCCTACTTTTGTACCGGACATTACGGTGAATATACAGGGATGATACTGAAACGGATTGCCATTTTGAATTATAAGAACATCGCGCAGGCCGAGCTGGTCTTTTCGCCCAAGATGAATTGTTTTGTGGGACATAACGGAGAGGGGAAGACGAATCTGCTTGATGCGGTGTATTATCTGTCTTTTTGTAAAAGTGCGACCAATCCCGTCGACTCGCAGAACATCCGTCACGGTGAGGACTTTTTCATGTTACAGGGGTCCTACGAACGTGAGGACGGAGAACCGGAAGAGGTGTATTGCGGACTGAAACGGAAGCAGAAAAAGCAGTTCAAACGCAATAAAAAAGACTATAAGCGGCTGGCCGAGCACATCGGACTGCTGCCGCTGGTGATGGTGTCGCCGGCCGATTCGGCACTGATTACGGGAGGAAGCGAGGAGCGCCGCCGCTTTATGGACATGGTGATCTCGCAATACGACCGTGAATACCTGGAGGCACTGGTGCGTTACAACAAGGCTCTTCAGCAACGGAACACCTTGCTGAAGCAGGAGGCGGAACCGGACGCTGAGCTGATGACACTTTGGGAGGAGATGATGGCCCGGGAAGGAGAGGTGATCTACGAAAAGCGGCGGGCCTATATAGAGGAATTCATTCCTATCTTTCAGCAGTTTTACCGCTGCATCTCGAAAGAACGTGAGCAGGTGGGACTGCACTATCTGTCGCATTGCCAGCGGGGACCGCTGCTGGAGGTGATCCGTCGCGACAGGGACAAGGACCGTATCATGGGCTATTCGTTGCACGGTATACACAAGGACGAACTGGAGATGACATTGGGTGATTTCCCTATCAAACGCGAAGGCTCGCAGGGACAGAACAAGACGTATCTGATTGCCTTGAAACTGGCGCAGTTCGATTTTCTGAAGCGGGCCGGGGGGCGTACGGTTCCTTTGCTGCTGTTGGATGATATTTTCGATAAATTGGACGCCGAACGGGTAGAGCAGATCGTACGTCTGGTGGCGGGAGATAATTTCGGTCAGATTTTCATTACGGATACCAACCGGGAGCACTTGGATGAAATATTGGCCAAAACAGACCGGGATTATAAACTCTTCCGGGTGGAAGGAGGCAACATCGGTTTATGAGACGTAACAAAGCGGAAAGTCTCGGCGATATTCTCCGTCAGTTTCTTCGTCAGGAAGGACTGGAGACGCCGCTCAACGAGCGGCGTATGGTGTCTGCATGGTCGGAGGTGATGGGAGAGGGAGTGGCTCGATACACGGGTGAGGTATTCGTGAAAAACGGGGTGCTCTACGTACAACTGAAGTCACCGGCCTTGCGTTCCAATCTGATGATGAGCCGGGATCTGCTGGTGCGCCGGCTGAATGAGTTTGTAGGAGCGCAGGTGATTCAGAACATCATTTTTCGCTGAATCCGTCATAGTACCTCGTCGACACGGATGTCGTGCGGCTCGCAGGGTACTGTCTCTACGATTTGAAAATCAAAGCATACACCTATTATATATGTACCGTTCCGCCGCAGGTGGGGCAACAGCCGGTCGTAATAGCCCTTGCCCCGACCGAGCCGGTTGCCTGTGCGGTCGAAAGCCATTCCAGGGATAACGGCCAGGTCGATGGCCGAGAAGTCGGTCAGCGTATTGCCTTGCGGTTCACGGATGCCGTAAGCGCCTGTACGCAGATTCTCTTCGCCGCAGAACAAGCGCAGATTTAGTTTTTCACCGTCGACAACCGGTAGTATGAATTGTTTTTTCCCGCACCAGCGGTTGATGAAATCCCGGGTCTGCACTTCGTCGGGCAGGGCGGAATAAAACAGCAGTGTACGGGCGGTCAGAAAGCGCGGGTGTCTTTCCAGACGCTTCCAGACGGACACGGAAAAAGCGGCACGTTCGTGGTCCGTGTGCCGCTTCTTCTCTTCCCGTATCCATTGCCGGAGTTGGTGTTTGTCCATCTTGTCCGGCCGTTAGTTTTTGGTGTTGTCCGACGGCTGAGGGGCTTTAGGGAAGGCTCCGTTGGTGTTAAACAGTTCGAGCGCTCGTGCTACAGCCGGGTCGTCTTCGTTCAGAAACTGTTGATAACTTTCCATGTCCTTGCTGTTGTAAATGATGGCACCGAAAAGGTTACGTTCAAAGAGACGCCGCGATTTGTATAGGAGCAGGTTGCGGCGCTTTAATCCCCGTTTCTCGGCATAGGAGGCGAACTTCTCAAGCAGGTTTTGCCGTTTGAGGAATCGTTCCAGATCGGCCACGCTTTCCATGCTTTCCAGACGTTTGCGGTTTTCGTCGGTGTAGACGAAGGCGAATTGTCGGATCAAGCCTCGGAACAGGGCTTCTTTATAATAGGAAGTCACGCCGGTGGTATCTTGCGGGATGAAGATGTCCGGCATGATACCTCCTCCTCCGTATACGGTGCGTCCCAGCGAAGTCTTGTATTGGGGACCTTGTTGTCTGATGCTGTCCGGCGAGAAATATTCGCCCCGTTCGTAACGCGCCAACAGATCGTTTTCGTATTCTTCGTCGTGTCCTTTCTGATAAGGTTTTTGTATGCACCGTCCCGACGGAGTGTAGTAACGGGCAACGGTGAGACGGACGATGCTGCCGTCACGATACTCGATCGGTTGCTGCACCAGTCCTTTCCCGAATGATCGTCGGCCGATGATGGTACCACGGTCGTTGTCCTGTATCGCTCCGGCGAAAATTTCGCTGGCGGATGCCGAGCCTTCGTCTACCAGCACGACGAGGGGCAACGACTGGAAAGCGCCCTGTCCGTCGCTTCTGAATTCCTCGCGGGGCGACTTGCGTCCTTCGGTATACACCACCAGCTTGTTTTTGGGCAGGAACACGTTGGCCATCTGTATGGCAGGGTGCATGTAGCCTCCCCGGTTGCCCCGTAAATCTATAATAAGATTCTTCATGCCTTCTACATTCAGCTGAGCCAGTGCTACCAGCATTTCAGGATAAGTGCTTTCGCCGAATTTGCTGATGCTGATGTAGCCCGTATGTTCATCAATCATATACGAAGCGTCTACGGTATGTTGGGGAATATCGCCCCGGATGATCAGAAACGAAAGCGGCTTCTGTTCACCGGAACGCCGGATGCCCAGTTTCACTTTCGAGCCTTTCGGGCCTTTAAGGCGTTGCATGGCCTCGGTTTCGTTCACCTCTTTTCCTACAAACGGTTTGTCGTCTATACTAATGATGCGATCTCCCGCCATAAGTCCTACTTTTTCGGACGGGCCTCCCTTGATCACACTCATGATGTTGACAGTATCTTGTTGTATGACAAACGACACACCGATACCCGAAAAACTGCTTTTCAACTCGTCAACCGACTCTTGTGCGTTCTTCGCTCCTATATAGGCCGAGTGCGGATCCAGTTCCGATAGAATCTGCGGCATGGCATCTTCCACCAGCTCGCTCATATCGACGGTGTCCACGTAGTTGTTGTCGATGATTTGCAGCAGATAATTCAGTTTGTTGCTGCCGGTATTGATGATGCTCAGTCGGTTGCCCGAAAAGTGGTTGGCATAAAATGTACCGATAAGCACTCCCGCTATCAGGCATAATGCCAATAGCAGGGGAGTATAACGCGAATGCCTGTTCTGACTCATTTGAATACGATATAAATTATTTGAATAGAAAGAATTGTATAGTGATGATTAAAGTTTGTCTTTATGCTGTAACCGGGATACAGGACACTTCGATTCCCGCTCTTTTCAGCAGGTTGATGCCGTCTTCCAGCCGATAGGTGCGCGAATAGATAACTCGTCGGATGCCGGCCTGGATGATCAGTTTGGAACATTCTATGCAGGGAGCGTCGGTTACGTAGAGCGTAGCGCCTTCGCTGTTATTGCCCGACCGTGCTATTTTGGTAATGGCGTTGGCTTCGGCATGGAGTACGTAGGGTTTTGTCACGTTGTGTTCGTCTTCGCAGACGTTTTCAAACCCCGCCGGAGTGCCGTTATAACCGTCCGATATGATCATCTTGTTCTTTACGATTAATGCTCCCACTTTCCGGCGTTGGCAATAACTGTTTTCCGCCCAGATATGAGCCATGCGCAAGTAGCGTATGTCCAGTTCGTTTTGTTTTTCTTCGGTTGCTGTCATTGTTTTAAGCTTGTGTAAGTGGATGAGGGTGTATGCCGTTTCGTTCCAGTAACGCCTTGATATCCGGTTCTTTGCCACGGAAACGTTTATAGAGCGTCATGGGAG
>CAJUDC010000063.1 GCA_910584955.1 uncultured Paraprevotella sp.
CCACGGCATTCACCTCTTCCGCTCCGGCGGCGGAGGCCACGGCCAGCAGGGCCGGGAGCAGCATTATCTTTTTACTTTTCATAAGACAATAGGTTTATATTATGATAGAAGCTGTTGCATTTTTTACTTTCCCTCGCAGAAACTTTCACCGAAAGAGCCATCCGAAAAACAGATACTTATCAAGTATTTTTCAAATATTCCGGCTCATCGATGTAAGCATCTGTGATAAGATTCCATGTAAAGGTACAATTAATCCGTCACTCCACACAAAGAAAAAGCATGAAAATATACACAAAATGAAAAAATACGCAAGATTTCATGAACCGGGGTTCTATTTGCATTAAGTTGATTTGCGGGTTTGATACGGCGAAGCCCCTCGCAAAAATAAAAATCCGCCAAAGATACAGCCTCCTGTCAGGCAGCAAACAGAGCGACTACACCGCACTCATACATCGGATTCTTTATCGGTAAGTCGAAAAAAAATCGAGTTACCGATAAAGAATCGACACATTTCGCCCTTTTTGCACAAACCGCCAGCTTAAAAACACCGCTACTCCGTCGTCCATACAAACCGTCCTCCGACCACTAAAGCGACCAACCGTTTATTTCTCCTTTTCATAAGCACGGCTTCGTTTCGTTTTCTTCCTCCCTCCGCACAATATACGCTTTTTTAACCGTAGCATCCCCACGAAAAGGAATAAAAGCGCTATCTTTGTCACGCTGCGGGAGGCGGCCATTCTCTTCCGGCAGCATCCCACCGAAATTCGCATACGTACAAAAAAACAACAAATATGAAAACACACTCTTTGCTTTTTGCCTTATTCGTGATGGTGCTGGCTTCCGCAACCGGAACAAGCCGGGCAGCAACCGACATGCCGCACTACTCTGTGGCGGGATTCTATCCGCTGGAAGGAAGCGGACGCATCGTACAATCGCTCAACCCGGCCTGGCGATTCCACCGGGGCGACGTGCCCGACGGGGGTAGCGAGCGTCTGAACGACAGCCGTTGGGCGGTGGTGTCGCTGCCGGACGGCATCGAGACCTTGCCGGCCGAAGCCAGCGGCTGTGTCAATTACCAAGGACCGGTATGGTACCGCAAGCATTTCGCCCCCGGAAAGGAGTTGCGGGGGAAGCGCCTCTTCGTACACTTCGAAGGCATCATGGGTAAATCGGAAATCTGGCTCAACGGCAAGCGGCTGCTTACTCATTTCGGGGGCTTCCTGCCGGCCATCGTAGACGTAACGGAGCATATCCGGCCCGAAGCCGATAATCTGCTGGCCGTGAAAGCCGACAACAGCGACGATCCCTCCTATCCGCCGGGAAAAGCACAGGACGTGCTGGATTTCTGCTACTTCGGCGGTATCTATCGCGACTGCTGGCTCATCGCCCACAACCCGGTATACATCACCGACCCGAACTACGAGAACGAACAGGCCGGAGGCGGATTGTTCGTATCATATAATAAGGTGTCGGAACGCTCGGCCGATATGCGCCTCGACCTGCATGTGCGCAACCGAGGCGACCGCACCTTCAGCGGACGGGCCGAATACCTGCTGAAAGACACGACCGGCGCCGTAGTGAAACGTATCCGCCAGACGCTGACGCTGAAAGCGGGGACAGCAGGCCGCATCAGCCGCACCGTAACCCTGAAAGAACCGCACCTGTGGTCGCCGGAATCGCCGTATCTGTACCGGCTGGAGGTGAGACTGACCGACGGCAAGGGACGCATCGTAGACGGATATGCAAGACGTATCGGCGTGCGGAGCATCGAGTTTCGCGGCATCGACGGTTTCTGGCTCAACGGACGTCCGTACGAAAGCAAACTGATCGGAGCCAACCGGCACCAGGATTTTGCCGTCGTAGGCAATGCCTTGTCCAACAACCTGCACTGGCGCGACGCCAAAAAGCTGCGCGACGCCGGACTGAAAGTAATCCGCAACGCCCACTACCCGCAAGATCCGGCGTTCATGGACGCCTGTGACGAGCTGGGGTTGTTCGTCATCGTGAACACACCGGGCTGGCAGTTCTGGAACGAAGCCCCTTCGTTTGCCGAACGGGTGTACGACAACATCCGGCAGATGGTGCGGCGCGACCGTAACCATCCTTGCGTATGGCTGTGGGAACCGATCCTGAACGAGACGTGGTATCCCGAGGACTTTGCCCGCAAGGTGAAAGAGACGGTAGAGGAGGAATATCCTTATCCCTACAGCTACACCGCCTGCGACGAACGGGCCCGGGGCAGCCAATATTATACGGTACGTTTCCGCCACCCCGTCAACGGGAATCCCGATGAACGGCAGGCACAGACCGATTCGGCGGTGACCTATTTCACCCGTGAATGGGGCGATCACGTGGACGACTGGAACTCGCACAATTCGCCCAGTCGGGTAAGCCGCAGCTGGGGTGAGGTGCCGATGCTGGTGCAAGCCGACCATTACGGTGCGCCCTCCTACCCCTACACCTGTTACGAGACCTTGTTCCGCACCCCACGCCAGCATGTGGGCGGCACCTTGTGGCATTCGTTCGACCATCAGCGGGGCTACCATCCCGACCCGTTCTACGGCGGCATCATGGATGCGTTCCGGCAACCGAAGACATCCTACTACATGTTCTGCGCCCAGCGTGCCCCCAACGAACGGAACCCGCTGGCCGAAAGCGGACCGATGATCTACATCGCCAACGCACTGACCCCGTTCTCGCCGCACGACGTCACCGTGTATTCCAACTGCGACACGGTGCGCCTGATTACGTCCGGCATGCAGAGCGACACGTTATGGAGCTGCCGCCCCACAGCCAAAGACGGAGGTATGCCGCATCCGGCTTTCCTGTTCAAAGATGTGTTCTCACACGAAAAAGACAAGAAAATGAGCCGCCGGGGCAAGGAGGCGGAATCGTACCTGCTGGCCGAAGGCATACAAAACGGACGGACGGTGGCTTCGCACAAAGTATATCCGGCACGCCGGCCCGTACATCTACGACTGGAAGCCGATCTGCAAGGAAGGCCGCTACGGGCCGACGGTTCGGACATTGTCACCGTCATCGCTTCTGTAACCGACCATCGCGGGACAGTGAAACGGTTGAACAATAACCACATCCGTTTTTGGGTGGAAGGAGAAGGCGAACTGATAGCCGACGAAGAAACTGCCACCAACCCACGCCGGATAGAATGGGGAACGGCCCCCGTGCTGTTGCGCAGCACCACACGCCCGGGGCTTATCCGGGTGCATGCTTCCGTACTGTTGCCGGGCAAGCACACCCCGACGGAGGCGGTGCTGGAACTGACTTCGGCAGCTCCCGAATACCCGTTGCTGTACAGCGCAGAAGAAGAAAAAGCCGGCACACAATACCGGCGCACCGGAGAACGGAATGCCGGACAGTCGGCGCAGACCTCCTCGGCCGAACGGCTGAAAGAAGTGGAACGCCAACAAAAAGATTTCGAATAAGGACCACCGCCGGACGCTTCCCGCAAGTGTCCGGCGGTTTGCCGTATACGCCGACAGACCGTTTCCGTTTCTTATGGTTTTATGCGGTACTTACGGCAAGATTCGCTATCTTTGCACGAATTATTGTGAAGAGAACAAGATGAACCGACAATACCCCTCGGCACTGCTGGAAAAAGCGGTAAACGAATTTGCCAAGCTACCGGGCATAGGGCCTAAAACGGCCATGCGGCTGGTGCTTCATCTGCTGCGTCAGGATGTTTCGTGTGTAGAAAGTTTCGGGCAATCGATCATTACACTGAAACAGAAAGTAAAGTACTGCAAGACGTGCCATAACCTGTCGGATGAGGACATCTGCTCCATCTGTTCGGACCCGCGCCGGGACGCCTCGACGGTGTGCGTGGTGGAAAACATACAGGACATCATGGCCATAGAGAACACCCAGCAGTACAAAGGACTTTACCATGTGCTGGGAGGTGTCATCTCGCCGATGGACGGCGTCAGCCCTTCCGACCTGTTTATCGACTCGCTGGTGGAGCGCGTCAGGCAAGGAGGCGTCGAGGAAATCATTCTGGCCCTAAGCCCTACCATGGAAGGAGACACCACCAATTTTTACATCTACCGCAAGCTGGCGGGGCTGGACGTGAAAATGAGTGTCATTGCTCGGGGCGTGGCCCAGAACGACGAGTTGCAATACACGGACGAAGTGACATTGGGACGCTCCATCGTGAACCGTACCGCCTTTTCGGGACAACTGTAAATACGATTAGGATTCGCAAACAAAAACAACACCATGATAAAGAGACTAAAATTATCTTATGCCATCCTGGCATCCCTCGGCGTCGTGCTCATTCTTCTGGGCGAAAACGGAATATTGCCGGCGGGAGCATACGGAACAGGCTCGTCGGGCGAATATTTCATGAAAGTAACGGGCATACTGCTGATGGTGGCCGGTGTGCCGCTTGGCTTGAAGTTCCTGACACTCCCTTTCGTCCGACGGGAAATCGAACAAGCCACCGAGTATGGAGACGCACGGTACGAGGTATGGTGCATGGTACGCCTCGTAATGCTATATGTCCCCCTTTTCTTTAACCTGCTCCTTTATTACATAACCATGGATACCACTCATGTGTTCTGTGCGGTCATCTCCGTGATAGGTCTGGTGTTCTGCTGGCCTTCGGAACAAAAGATGTTTCACGAGAGGGGAATGGAGGATGCACAACAGAAAGAGGAAAAATAACAGAAAAAGCGGCACAGATGAAGCTATCCGTAGTCATAGTCAGCTATAACGTAAAATACTATCTGGAACAATGTCTGCACTCCCTGCGCAAGGCCGCGACGGACATCAAGGCCGAAATATGGGTGGTTGACAACGCTTCGACAGACGGCACCTTAACCTATCTGATGCCGCGCTTCCCGGAAGTGCACTTCATAGCCAACCGGGAGAATGCCGGTTTCTCGCGAGCCAACAACCAGGCCATCCGGGAGGCATCGGGAGAATATGTCCTGCTTTTGAACCCCGATACGCTGGTCGGCGAGAACGTGCTGAAAGAGTGTATTGCCTTTCTGGACAACCACCCGGAAGCGGGAGCCACAGGAGTGGCCATGCTGAAAGACAACGGAGAATTTGCCTGGGAATCCCGTCGAGGACTACCCACCCCTTTTACTTCCTTCTGCAAGATGAGCGGTCTATGCTCGCTGTTCCCCCACTCACGCCTTTTCGGACGGTATTACATGAGATACCTGGACCGCTCTCGGCCCAACGAAATAGAGGTCATCTCCGGGGCTTTTAACATGATTCGCCGGTCGGCCTTGCAGACAACCGGGTTGCTGGACGAAGACTTTTTTATGTATGGAGAGGATATCGACCTGTCCTACAGACTTCTCCAAAAGGGCTACAAGAATTATTATCTGCCGTCACAGATTCTGCATTACAAAGGGGAGAGCACACAAAAAAGTTCTTTCCGCTATGTACACGTATTCTACCAGGCCATGCTTATCTTTTTCAATAAGCACTACAAGAAACGCTACCGGCTGCTGGCCGTTTTTATCCGGTTTGCCGTCGTGTGCCGTGCTTTCATCGACATTTGCCGGCAACAGAAAGACCGGCTCGGCAACTTATGGAATACCGATGAGACAGAGGGCCATCCTGAGAAGTATTTCTTTTTGGGGAGTTCGGAGGCTCTGCACCAGGCACGGGAATTATGCAAACGCAACGGCCTGTCGGCCGATTTCATGGAAGCCACGGAAGCGGAAAAGCCGCAAGGTCATCTGGCTCCCGACCTCTCCCTCACGTCCTACGACTATGTAGTATACGACACGGACGCCTACCGTTTGTCCACTGTATTCCGTCTGTTGGCCGAGGCGCCCGGGAAACAGGCCTTGGGTACCTTTTCTGCAAAAACCGGTGTGCTGATAACCTTTAAAGACATTTTCCATTGATGGATTCCTCACCTATATTATATAATGACACGGTCAGCCTACGGGCTATGGAACCGGAAGATCTGGATCTGATCTATCAGATCGAAAATATGACGGAGTTCTGGCGTATGGGAGCGGCTAATGTACCGTATTCCCGATATGCCATCCATCGGTTTATAGCCGAGAACCGCAACAACCTGTTTGCCGACGGCCAGTTAAGACTGATGATAGAAAAAAAGGATACCCGCGAGACGGTGGGATGTATCGACCTGACTGCTTTCGAGCCTTTACACCGCAGAGCGGAAACAGGCCTCTTGATTCTACCGAAGTTCCAACACCGGGGACTGGGACATAACGCCTTGTCCGTTCTATGCCACTATGCCCATAGCTTTCTGCAACTACATCAACTCTACGCTTACGTGGCCGTCACCAATACACCGGCCATACGGCTGTTTTCCTCCTGTTCTTTCCGGTCGATAGGCACACTCCCGGACTGGATCTGCCACGAAGAGACGTTCCGACCGGTTCATTTATTCCAGCGAATTTTCTCCGATACGAAAAAAAAATACGGCTAAAAGTTGGCAGGAATAAGAAAAAGATGTACCTTTGCATCGCAAAAGAGATAACAATCCTCTTTAAAGGTGCGTTAGTTCAGTTGGTTAGAATACATGCCTGTCACGCATGGGGTCACGGGTTCGAGTCCCGTACGCACCGCAAAGAAAGGAATCCTTAAAAAGGGATTCCTTTTTTTGTTAAGTTGAAAAATATCTGTTCAGATACATCATCCGCTGACCCGCAATTCTACAGTTTAGTCAGTAACACCCTCCAGGTTCCTCTCGTCACGGTTCCCTCTCTGATAAGATAGCCCCTATCCTTCATCATCTTGATATGTTTTTGAATTGCAGAGACATTAATTGAAAGTTTTTCGGCTAATGCTCGGATGGAAATATATGGGGTTGCCTGAATCTCGTGAATTATTTCTTCTACTGTTGGACTATTGAATGACACCCAACCGCCATTGAACCACCATTGACCTCCAGTCCCCTGAGCAATCACGATGTCTGTTTGCATTTCCACTGTCATTAGTTTTTCAAGATAAGAAACGAAAGGCTGTATTTGGTTAAGACTTGCCCTTGCTCCTAATATAGGTGATTCTCCTACTACGCTGTCAACCGAGGATAATACTGATAAATACTCCTGTTTTGTTTTTGTTGGCACTACAATCAACGGATAGCCATGACGAGCAAGTATATAATTCATTATAAGGCGTGCGATGCGTCCATTTCCGTCCTCGAAAGGATGAATACGGATATAGCGATAATGAAACAGAGCGGCTAAATCCAAGGGGGTAAGTTCTCCTTTCGCTTCCTCAGTCTGATACCATTGAATCAGATCTGCCATAAGCATTGGTGTCTCTTCAGGACTGGCATATTCGAACCGTTCACCTGAAAGCATTATGACTGAGTTGGGACGTGTTTTGTAACAACCGGCATGAACGGTATATGAAGTTGTGACTCCTCCTGGTAAATTGCGATAAACCACATAATCCTCACGCAATAGGATTTTATGTACCTGACGAATGAATATCTCTGTCAATGGATTGTCGGTCATGGCTTCAGCAAGAACCATTTTCAAGCCGATGTTGTGAGCCTTCATTTCTTCCAAATCTTTCATCTTAGCTTCGCCTATAACCCTGCCAAACAATAACAGAACTTCAGTTTGTCCATACGTGAGGGTATTCCCCTCTATATGATTGGAGTTGAAGTTAAACTCTAATGAGAACTTTCGTGAAAGTTTGTCTTTAGCTTCATTCCTCAAAGGCTTTAACAAATTCCACTGATTCAATATGTCTTTTGTTATTTGTTTCATGCTTATACTTTTTGCAAAGATACGAGATTATTGTACCACCTCAAAGCGATTGTACCACTAAAACGGGTGGTACAATCGGAATATTTGGCATGTTTAGTGGAACTGTGCCCCTAAAACGGTGGTACATTCACAATTTAGTGATACAATCAAGGTTACTTACCAACCCTCATAAATGCCTCGGTAAGTGATCACATGTCGTCACAACGTCTTGTACCTAAAAAATAAGTGGGGAGTGACTGGTCACTCCCCACTTACCGTTTAAAGAGGTTTGGATATTCCGCAGGTTATTCCCCCCATATATCCCAATCTTTCTGCTCATTCACCAGCACGTCACCGTTTGGATCGGCCGTACCACCCATAATAGAAAGCGCTATCATGTTCTCCAGTTCAACTGTGTGAATCTCCACCTCGGGAGTTGCATATATCTTTTTCATCCTATTTTCGTTTTTCATTAAACTTATTCATTCGCCTTTTAGTTAACAGCCGTCTTTACACCGTTTACGATGTAAACACCCTTGTTCAGACCTTTAAGTGCTTCGCTCATCTTCACGTTCCGGCGAACAAGCACACCGTTCAGCGTATAGACATTAACCTGTACGTCGGCAGCAGCTGCAACACCGTCGATACCCGTAGCCACGTCGCCCAGTACAAATACTTTCACTTCGCTTTCTTCGGCCGGCACATTCATCCATGCACGGTAAGCACCGATGGTAGGCTCAGCACCTTCAGCCACTGCATAGAAGCCCACGCCGTTCTCAGCCTGATTCTGCAATACGTAAGTACCGGCAGCAGCCGTTTTCTCTGCAAACGTACCCGTCAACCATCCGGCAGCATATTCATTCTTGTAAGCTGCACCCAGACCGGTAAAGCTATGCGTACCGGCAGCACCTTCCACAATATACGGCGTATTGGCAGCCATGCTTTCAACCGGGTTCAAGGTCAACACCTTCACACCGTTCTCCAAAGTCTCACCGGAAGCCTCGCAAGTATAAGCTTTCACACCGGCAGGCAGTTCGGCGGCAAACGGCAACATTACGGTTGCGAAACCAGCCGAAGTAATGTCCAGCGTCACTGTCGGAGCGTCCACTTTCTTCAATGCCAATGTAGAATGAGCAAGCGTCGTATAGAAACCGCCTTCCTCTCTATCATCACCGTCCTGGCAGCCTAACAAGGTGTTGGCCTCCGTATTAAGCAACGTATATACACCTTCTTCATTCGTAGCCTTCACACTCACCTTCAAGGCCTTTTCGGCATCGTCCGTCAGACGAATCTGTGCTGTATTATTGCCGTTTCCACTGGTCACACCCGTACTGATATACCGACGAACACCATCGGCAAATACCGTGCTCAGCGTATAAACGTTAGCCTCTTCCGTTGCATGGAATTCTACACTCTGTGCATAGTTCCGGCTGTCGAATCCGGGCTTGAAGTAAGCGCCTCCCTTACCGTCTTCTCTGAACGTCAAAGGAACATTCTTGAATTTGTAATTGTCCGGTGTACTTATGCTAACAGTAAACAGATCTGTTTCTGCCGGTACATTCAACGTCTCAAAAGCCTCTACGTCCGCATCCAACATACCGATGTACATCCGAATCAGCTCTCCCGATGTTTCTCCAATACCCAAATTCATCTGCTGTTCTGCGTACATAATCGTTTCTTCCAGTATTTCTTTATTCTCCACAGATCTTTGGAAAGCATTCGCACCTACATTAACTTCACGATTCAACGCATTCACTTCTTCCAACTTAGCCGCCAGCTCCTTGTGTGCCGCGTCTATATCCAGCATGATCAGTTTCTCTTCATCTTCCTGTGTAAAGGCACGAACCAACGACAGCTGGAAGTTATCGGCACCGGCCCATTTGCCACCGGAACATTCCGAATAGAAGCCGATGGTAGCCGTACCGGAGTTAATCATGATATTATCTACCGTTGTCCAGCCCCAGCCAGCTCCAAGTTCATTTCCTTCAGCGCCTACGTGATGAATATCCGTAGCATAATTCTGCCCGTCGGCAAGTACGTAAACATTAGCCGTTGTCAAATCAGCATGTCCGCGAGTAGCCACTTTTAAGGAATAAATACCACGCGGCAATTCGGTAACCACCTGGCTCATATTAAAGTTTCCATTCCAAGCATCCAGATACGTATTGTCAGGAGCTCCGGTATACTGCTGATTATGCTCGGTCCGACCATTAGTCCAGCCCTCGGCAGAAGTGACGACAGCATTCGTCATCTTAAACGTAAGATCAAAAGATACAGCCGGTTCCTGTCCCTGTCCTACAAAAGGATAAGCCGTCAACACATAAGCCTGACGAGCAGTCTCCAGTTGATTGATCGCAGCTACCAGTTCCTCTACTGTAGTGGCGCTCCACTGCGCCATCTGTGCGTTAGTCAAGGCAGCTTCATACTGTTCAAGCGTTTCTGCGTCGGACGGTGTGGAGTTGTTCTTAAGGTTAGCGTTCAAAGCGTAAGCGGCTTTCAGTTCGGCCAAGGGAGCTTCTGCCGCTTTGGCTGCATTCATCGCTTCACGAAGTTCTTGACTCGCTGTTTCAACAACCGTTTTCGTACCCACCTTCACAGCTTCCTGGGCTACCATTATCTTATTGGACAAAGCATCAACCAATCCGGCCAAAGACGTACTGTTCTCAAATTCTTCCCGATATTGAGCAGAGGCTTCCTCAATCAAAACATTCAAAGCCGCAATAGCAGAGCTGTTATCGTAACCTAAATAAGTCAAAGAGAAATTACTAATTGAGCACCAATTATGTTCTACTGAACAAGAAGATTCCGCACCCAACGTCAGTGTACCGTCAGAAACCAGGACTTCAACACTTCCATACGTCCATCCACGTCCTGCATTATTGTTCGCAAATGATTTACCTGCCTCTAATCCCTGATTCAGAGTTTCCCACTCTGTACCATCGGTTGCAATTGTACCCCCGACATCATTTAAGCTTGCATATGTATACGATTTGTCATTAGCAACCAAATTCAACGTTACAGCAGAACTTGCACGTCCGGTTGCCTTCAAAACATATTTACCATTCGGAACCTTTATTGTCTGTTTTAAAGAAGCGTTCCATGAACTAGCTCCCCAATTACAAGGTTCCAAATAAGCATCGCTGTTTTCACCAGACCAATGTTGACTAGTATTTACACCAACATTACCTGTTGTTGTCCATCCATCCTTTGATGAGCCATTCGCATTTACAATATACGAAGTCATATCCACCGGATTCTCGGGTGTCGCATTGGCGATTCGATAAGATTGAACAGCAGCTTGCAAATCGACCGTAGCCTGAGATACTTCTGCAGCCATCTCACTTGTCAAATAGCCTTTGGCAGTGGTAATAGCAGTCTGCAAAGCATCAGCTTCTTCCGCAGTGGCACTATAAATACTTTCGGCTTCGGTTATCGCAGCTTCCAACGCCTCTGTATTCGGCAGTTCAACAATTGTTCCCAAGAAAAAACCGTCAAACTTAGTACCGCTAGTCCAACTATTACGGAAAATAACATAGGAATAACCACTGGGAGAGAAAACAAAACAATTTTGCAACCATTCTTTACCCCATTTCAGTTCATACAATTTTGTACTTTCCGTCTTCCCGTCTACAGAAGAAGACAACTTATTATATTGCAAGTTCCCAGTCGCTGGTGCAGATCCTCCGGTATAACATTGGAACAAATACATCTTTCCCTCTTCCACTTGAGCATGAGTTCTTAAAGATTTATTACTTCCATCACCAGCTGCATTCGTCTGCAAATAAGCGCCTCCGTCAAAACCTCCTTCTGTAAAATAAGTATAATTGCCTATTTCAGCGGCTTCCCACTGGTTACTACCGGACCAACCATTTACGCCATCATCGAACGAACCGTTGACAATCAAGTTTTCCCCGGTAATTTTGTACTTATGGCTTCCATAAGCCACAATATCACCTACCGATTGGGCATTACTACCCAACGTCCACACACCGGCCAGTAAAGCCAGTGTACTTCTTAGTAATCGTTTTTTCATGTTACTTGTTAATTTTGAATTTATACTATGTTGTTTTTTATTATCTGCATATCCGCACAAATCCGAAAGAGAAAAACTAAGACCGCCTCGCTATCGGGTTCATGCATGTTCAACAATAATGGGAACGCTTATCTTCAAAAGATTAGATTGTAATGCAGCAAAATTAGTATAAAAGTGTAAAATACACACGCTGTTTGTGTTAAATATCATTAATGTTTGCGATAACAATCCATTATAAACGTGAAATAAAACTCTTCAAACGAAACAGCAAATAAGAATCTCGGCGTTTTTCCCTGGGGTTCCACTCCCAAACCGTGGAAGCAGGAAGCGGAAAGGCCTTCTTCCGTCCCGGCGATTCCCTGCTTTTCCACCCTAAAACAATAGGGTAAAAGGGGGCTCTCGTGCGCAACTCCCCTTACGCGCACGCGTACGGCCGCGCGCACGACAGAGGGTTTGATTTGCACCTGCAACGGAACAGAAAGAAGTTACAGAGCTGCAAACAAGATGTTCGACAATTTGCGAACATTCGCAGAAAGGAGTAACTTCGCACAAAGAAACGGAAATAGCCGCCGTCTGCCGTTTACTGGATATTAGTAACCATTACAAATAATTATGGATATGGAAAACCCAAAGACTTATGCACCGCACGAGCTGCAACCGTCCACCCCATACATCCGGGCGAAATACTGAAAGACGAATTAGAAGCACGTGAAATATCGCAGCGAAAATTTGCTGATGTTATCGGTGTCTCTTATTCCGTGCTTAACGAGATGATAAATAGCAAACGCCCCATTACCACCGAATACGCATTAAAGATTGAGGCGGCCACAGACATACCTGCCTACATTTGGATAAATATGCAATCCGCCTACAACATGCAGACTGCCCGGAACGACAGCAAACTATCCGCGATATTGGATAACATTCGCAAGGCGGTTGCCGTGTTGTAAAGAAACAAAGTAAGACTGTCTTTCAAGACGACGGGCCGGTTCTTTTATCAGATACCGGCCCGTATGAATTATTGGATATTCAAAACTCCGCAAAGATGGTTACTTTCATTTGTGCCACCACGTATTTGTCTTGGAACTCAAAATATTCTTTTTACAGCATTGCGGCTACTTGTTTATCCAAGACCTCCTTTATAAAAGCATTGATCGAGATTCCGGCACGTTTAGCCAGTACGGCGATACGGTTGTGAGTTTCGGGAGATATACGGACATTCAGACTTCCCGAATAACTCTTATGAGCCGGTATACCCTCCTCCTCACAATAAGTAATGTAATCGTTTACTGCTTCATGAAAAGCGCTTTTAAGTCCAGAAACGCTTTCACCCTCAAAATTTACAAGAGCATTGATACCCTCTATCTTACCGAAAAAGATGTTATCTTTCTCACTGAAAGAAACACTGCCGATAAATCCTTTATAAGTAAGTGTATTCATAATCAATTATATTAAACCTTGTTCTTTCAATACTTCACAAACTTGTTTCATGGCATAAGACTTCAATTCATTTCCCGGGTGAGGTTTATGCAACATTATGGGACGTTTCCCCTCACACTTGAATATAATACGGGAGCCAGATGTTTTACCCTTATCTCGTTTCTGATAGCCGAACAGGAAAAGTAACCGTACCATCTCGTCAAAAGTAAAATTTGGCGGCATGGAAAGAAAGCGGGCGATCAACTTTTCTTCTTACTCATTACATCTTCTAACCTTCACATACAAATGTAACTAAATTATAGTTACAGTACAAACAAATAACGGTATTTTTGCAACCGACATTGGAAAGATAGGGAAACAGAATGCCGGAGCCGGTCGCATCAGGTTGTAGAATAAGTTGCGGTGGACTTTTCCCACCGCCTTAATTATTTACTTTATTTGATTATTGAGCATTGAAGGGATTGAACTAAAGACTTCCGAAACCGAAAAAGAGACGGTTTCGGAAGTCTTTTTTATGGCAGGT
>CAJUDC010000064.1 GCA_910584955.1 uncultured Paraprevotella sp.
CCAGGCATGGAAGTCATATACATCTCCGGTGCCGAATCGGATGGCCGGGGTATAGTCCTCCTGGCTGGATTTGTTCACGAAGAACAGCGCCGGCATGACGGGCGACTGCGTCTCTCCGCACATCACCATAGCATAAAGGAAGGTTTGGAAGATGTAGTTGGGGCGGTCTTTATGCGGGGTAGTCAGTTGTTCCATGCACTTGCCCGACTGCGGTCTTCCTCCGGTCTTATAGTCTACGATGCGGAGCACTTTCTGCTGTGTGCCGCTCTCGTCGGTGCGGGTCACACGGTCGATGCGGTCTATAGTGCCGCCGATCCGAATGTGTAAGGCTCCTTTGGGAGTGTCTACTCTCAGAGTGGTTTCGTGCGGTTGTTCCATCTCCACGATCTCGAACGGGGTCAGCCGCCGGTCGTGTTCCAGCAGTTGTTTCAGATAGGTGATGATGACCTTACGCACTACGAGCAGAGGACCGTGGAAAGCGGGAGGCTCCAGCCCCTCCTCGGCGAACGTATCCCGGAAAGCTTCTTCTACATACGGGGCCAGTGTGAGGACCGGTTTTTCCAGAAGTATATCCAGATCGGCGGCTCTGACAAGGGGGCTTCGCTGTTGCAGGCGGGTGTAGACGGCTTCCGCCGCCTTATGAAATACGGTTCCGAATTGAGCGGCATCCAGACCGTCGGTCGTATCCCGCTTCGGTCGGATACGGGCAATCTGGTTCAGATAGAACTTCAACGGACAGTCCAGATAATAGTTCAAGGCTGTGGGAGATAGCGGGTGGGAACCGGCTACGCGGCTGTCGAACCGGTTTTGCAACCGGCGCATGACTTCGTCGGTCTTCCGCACCGAAAGCGGTTGGGACGTGCATACGCTCTGCCCGGCCTGTAAATGGAAAGTACGTATGTCCCATTCGGTTTCTGCCAGCAACTGGCGCAAGAACCTTGACATTTCCCCTTGCCGGCTGCCTTCTGTCGATGTATTGTACAGGAAGGTGATGTGCTCGGCCCGTTGAAGCAGCCGGTAGAAATAAAAAGCGTAAACGGCAATCTTATGCCGGATGGTGGTGAGGCCGAAAGCTTCTTTCAGCGCATAGGGGATAAATGAGGTGTCGCTGGTATGCCGGGGGAGTTGGCCTTCGTTGACCGACAGCAGGATGATGTTCCGAAAATCCAGATTACGTGTCTCCAATACTCCCATCACCTGCAGGCCGACGGCGGGTTCACCGTGGAAAGGAATGGTGGTGCCGGCCAGTACGGTGCGCAACAGGCGGCGCAATGTGACGGCTTCTACGTTCAGCACACCCGAATCCACCAGACTGCGGAAGCGGGTCAGTATGCTGTGTGTCTTGAACAACGCTTCGTTGTATAATTGCTGGTAGACATCGGGTTGTTCCGTATGGCGGAACGAGGCGGCCAGTTGCTCCAGGAGCAGGATCAGATAGTCCAGCAGTTCCGTATTTGTTGCGGGATGTTGCTGCCATACGGCCTCTTCCAGCCGATGCCCGTACGGGTGATTCGTTACGGCTTCCCGGTAACTGTTCAGAAAACGGCCGCTTTCGGCGTTGTAACCGTCTGTCTGTAGACTGACGAGGGCGTTTACCAGACTGTAGACGGGCGTGTCCGTCAGGGGAAATCCCATCGTTATGTTGGTGTGGCGGATAGTAATCCCGCTTTCGTTGTCGGGTAAGGCATGCAATACGGGTTGCAGCAACGCTTCGTTGCACAAGACCACCGCCGTTTCCTGTTCCGGTGTTGTCAGATGGTTTTGGAGCCATTGCGGGAGATAGCGGGCCTGCGCATTTTCCGAAGTGGCCGAGATATAATCCACCTGTTTGCTCTTCTCCATATTGCGGAACAAAGATTCCGGCAATTCATTGGGGAAACGTTTCAGGTTCTCACGCATGAAGACCCCAGCCTCGAAGGTTCGCTCCGCCTGTGTATAGAAGACATCGTAATCCCAGTAAAAGAGGGCGGCCTGCCGGTCTTTTAAAGCTTGAAACAGTTGTGCCTCCACTTCGTTCAACACGTTCAAGCCGATGAAGACATACGTTTTTCCCGGCTCCGGGCCGGTTTCCTTTTCGTCGCGCATACGTTCGGCCACCTCCCTGTACAGTGCTCCTTCGTACATCAGCCCTTGTTTGCGCAGGGAAGCGTTCAGTTCGGTGTACAGCTCATACATGATGTTCCACAAGGCGAGAAATTTTTCCTTAAGCCTGGAATTGTTCTCGATGGAGAAGCCTTTGAAAAAGCGGCTCAAGGCCTCTTCCTGTTCTTTGGTAAGGTAGGCGCTGTCGTCCAGTACCTTGATCGCCCGTATGTTGCTGAAGAGCCGGCGGGCATCGGCCAAATGCTTGTCGATGTCGTCGAAGTCGGAAAGAATGATTTCGCCCCATCCGTAAAAACGGTCGAGCGATTCGGGCTGAGCCGTTTTGCCGGCATAGATGCGATACAGTTCACATACGGCCAGAATCGGATCGCAGACGTTGTAGGAGGATGCCGAGCAGAACACGTCGCTGATGGTCTGGTAGCGGGGAGCCCATACCGGTGTGGGCGACAGAGCGGCCAGCTGTTGGTTCATGAACAGGCCCGCCCGCTTGTTGGGAAAGACAAGAACCAGATCGGACAGGTTCGTGCCGAACCGTTCCAATAGATCATGTGCCACTGCCGAGAGAAAGGTTTCCATACAACTTACGCTTTTATTTCTTCGATTTGATTGGTATACACGAACCATAGATAGCCTTTTACCCGTTTTTGCGGTTCCATTTGCTGCAACAGGTGCATGTATTCCCGTACTTGTTCGTGATATTCCGGCCGGTGCCTTCCGAATTTGAAATCGGTCACGATGATTTCTTCTTCACTTACCATTACGCGGTCGGGCCTTCGGACGATACATTCGCCGCTGGCGGCATCGGTCGACAGAATGGAACATTCGTTGTAAAGGCGGTAACGACCCGAAAACCAATCGGCGATGACCGGGCGTTCCAGTCCTCGGGTCACCCATTTTCGCAGACGTTCCTTCTGTATCTCTTTGCCCAATATACCTTCGCTTTCCACTTGTTGCAGCACCGCATCCAGGTCGGCAGCCGTATGCAGGGTGGAGAATATATAGTGGAGCAGTTTGCCTTGCCGGATATACGTGTCTTGTAGCGGAGCGTCTGCCGATTCCGGGATTTCTTCTTCGCCGGCTGTTAAGATGAATTTTTCCGAGCGGTTGGATTGCCGGAAATCTATGCCGGTGGTGAACGACTGCATGGCCACAGGCAGATCCGTGTATATCAATTCCATGCGGTTGTCGCTGTGTTTCTTTTCCGTTCGGACCGCAGTGACGGGAAAGCCGTATGTGAAAGTGGATATGTCGTCTTCATCCCAGTTCGCCTCTTCCATATCGGTTGGCAACGCGGCCCGTAGGAGGTCGCCTACCGTTCCGCTCTCGGTCATTTCGTCTTTGGCCTTGGCCCAGATCAAGAGGTTCTTCTCGGCGCGTGTCAGGGCCACGTACAACGTGTTCAGGGCATCTACGCGCCGTTGCAGGTGCTCCTCCTCATAGACTGATTTAAAAAGGGAGGTTTTCATCTGTGCACAAGGCGATACGGGGATGAGAGGCAGTTCGTCGTAAGGCTCCCGGTCGGGCGTACACCATAGCAGATCGCCGGATCCGTTTGTATGCTTATCGCGCTCCACGTCCCAGTGGCAGTAGGGAACAAAAACCGTATGAAACTGTAATCCTTTGGATTTATGGATAGTAAAGATGCGTATGCCGTCCGTCTCGCCGGATGGAATGGTCTGTTCGGACAGTTCTTCTTCCCAAAAAGTCAGGAAGGAGGACAAGTCGGACGGATTTTCCTGAAGATACGTGGCGACCTGGTCGAAATAAGCGAAAAAATAGGCCTCCTGTTTGACGAGTTTTTGCAGGGAGAACAATCGGAACAGTTCTTCCTGCAATTCGTATAGCGGCATCAGCCGGAGCCGTTCCCGTTCGCGGACGAACGGTTCGGGAAGCAGACGGGACGGTTCGGTGAGCAACCAGCCGTTCAGATCGACCGGTTGTTCCAGAATGTCGTGTTGGTAGTGCACGACCAGATAGGCCAGCGCTACGCTATCTTCCGGTGTACGGAGCACCTGCTGGGCGGCGATGAGCATGTTTATACCGGTGGAAGACGAGAGCCGGAACGCTTCGTCCGAAACCAGTTTTACGTCCGGCAGCCGTTGGGAAAAGGCGGCTACCACGGGTACGGCATGCCTGCGTTGGCGCAACAGGATGGCCATTTGCGAATAACCTACGCCTGCGCGGTGCAGTTCGGCCGCTTGTTCGCAAAGGTCCTCCAGCATGAGCTCTTCCCAGTTCTCGTCTGTGGATTTTCGGGTGGACGGATAGAAGCGTGCGCGTACGAATCCGGCATCCCCTTTGTTTTCGGGGCACTTTTGGCCGACGTCGCTGTATGCTTCCGCCAGTTTCAGTTGGGCTTCGGGATGTAAGTCATCCAGTACACGGCCAGCCCGTTCGAAGACGCGGTTATTAAAGGTTATAATCCGGCGTTCGCTTCTGAAGTTATATTCCAACCGGCGGAGCTGGGGACTTTGGGCCGCCATCTCTCTGCCGATGTTGTTCAGTATCGTCCAGTCGCCGTTTCGCCAGCGGTAGATGCTTTGTTTGACATCGCCCACCAGCAGATTTCTCCCGCCGCCGGCCATATTTTCCAGCAACAGGGTTTTGAAGTTCTGCCATTGCAGTGTGGAGGTGTCCTGAAACTCGTCGATCATGATGTGATGAAATTCCGCGCCCATCTTCTCAAAGATGAACGGCGCGTCGGAACCTTCGGTGAGTTTGTTCAGCAGAATCGGTGTTTTTGCGAGCAGAAAACGGTTGGTCTCTTGGGTGATGGATGTTATTTCCTCGTCGATCGATCCGAGTAGCCGGAGCGGATTGAGATGTTTCAGAGAGAGCGAAGCGGTATTGTACGGCTCGGCTCCTGTGGTTTGGAAATGGCGTATCTCTTGCAGGAGTTCCCGAAAGTGTTCCGCCGTTTCCAGCCAATATGTGTTTTTCTGTTTGGCGGCGACAAGCATGTTTTCGGGGGCTTCCAGATAGCGTTGCAGCGTGATTTTGAATTCCGCCTCGAAGCCTTTCTCCATCAATGCGTTCAAATACGTGTTCAGGGTGGAGCCCGATTTAAAATCCGTGCAACTTATGCCGAATGTTTCAAGTTCTTCTCTGAAATGTTCCACGGCGCTTGCCAGTTTATCCCATGCGTCCGCTTTTATGTCTTGCAGGGCTTTCCGGTAGTGCAGCATCCGTTTGTCGTCGTCCAGTATGTTGCGCAGGGCCGCGCTGCTTTCCAGATAAGCCGGGCTGAAGATCCACCTGGCGAAATCCTTGGTTTCACGGCTCACATCCCAACGTTCGTCGTTGCGTATTTTGTCGTCTACATACTCCGACACCCACAATAGCAGGCGCGGTTCCAGATGCAGGCGGTCCATGAGACGGTCTACGGCGTTACCCAGCATTTCCTTGTCGTTCAGGTCCACTTGCAGATTGGCTGTAAGACTAAGTTCGTGGGCCAGATTTTTCAGTACCGACTGGAAGAACGAATCGATGGTCTCTACGCGGAAGCGGCTGTAATCGTGCAGGATGTTTCGCAGGGCTAAGCCTGCCTTTCGGCGGATTTCCTCATCGGTGATGGGGGGGAATCCGTCGCTTGCCAGTTCTTTTTTCAGTGCCTTCAGATAAGGGTGTGAGGAAGGCACGTCTTTCCATATACCGTATAATTGTTGCAGAATACGGTCCTTCATTTCGGCTGTGGCCTTGTTGGTGAATGTCACGGCCAGGATGTGGCGGTAGTGCGTATTTCCGTGAGCCGTTAGCAGCAGTTTGATGTACTGTACGGCCAGCGTGAAAGTCTTTCCTGAGCCGGCAGAGGCTTTGTAAACGATCAGTCGGGAAGGCTCGTTCATGCTTATATGTCCGTTTGTTGATACAAGTACCGTTTGATGCTTTTCTTGGCTGTTTTTTCGAATTCTTCGCTTTGCAGTACGATGCGGGTGAGCTGCGAGTAAGCCGGCAGTTCCCGGTTCAGGTCCGTACGGCTTTGGTCCAGCAATTCCGCCAGCTTCTTCTCGTCGAATCCGTTGCGCAACGCCTCGTCGAAATCGGGATAGACCAGTGCCACCAGTTTCTCGCGGCTCATGACAACGAGCGATTCATTCACAAACGGCATGTTGTTCAACTTGGCTTCGATCTCTTCGGGGTAGATGTTTTGTCCGCTGGAACTCAGCAGCATGTTCTTGCATCTGCCTTTGATGTACACATGTCCGCTTTCGCTGATGACGGCCATGTCGCCCGTATGCAGCCATCCGTCTTTGTCGATGACCTGCGCCGTGGCTTCCGGGTTCTTGTAATACCCCAGCATGTTGTTGGTCCCCCGGCAAATCAGTTCGCCCGGTATCCGTTGCGGGTCGGGGCTTATGACACGCACTTCCATGCGGTCGGCCGCCCGTCCGCAGGAGGTGTAGGCGGATTCTTCCCAGGGTGAATAGCAGATGAACGGTCCGCATTCCGTCATGCCGTAACCGTTGACACACGGAAATTTTATCTTACGCAGAAAAGCTTCTACTTCGGCGTTGAAGGAGGCACCGCCCACTACGATCTCCTGTAGATTCTCTCCGAACAGCCGGATACTCTCTTCCCGCACGCGTTCTTTGATCTTCTCATTAATAATAGGTAGGCGTAAGAGCAATTTGCCGATTTTATTGTCGATACGGGGCAGAATCTCTTTCTTGACGATCTTTTCTATCACCAGGGGGACGCAGGCAATGATCCGTGGATGTACCTGTGCCACTGCGTTGATGATGATCTTGGGCGAGGGCATGCGCGTAAGGAAGAACAGATGGGCGCCTTGGGTGATGCCGTACAGAAAGTCGGCTGTCATGCCGAATACATGCCCCATGGGGAGCATGGACACCATATTGTCTCCTTGCCGGAGTTTCATTTTGCTGCGACAGAAAAGAATGTTCGAGAGCAGGCTGCGGTAGGGGAGCATCACTCCTTTGGAAAAGCCGGTCGTTCCCGAAGTGTAGTTGATGACGGCCACTTCCTCTTCGCTGCTTTCCGCCGGATAACCGACATCGTCCACGGTGAAGAGTTTGGGGTATTTTCTGCCGAAAAGTTCGTTCAGATGCCGGCGGGCGTAATCCAGATCGTCCGACCGGCAGGCGGTCAGGGTGAAATCGCGCAGGCAAAGAATGCCTTCGAGGGCGGGCATGGAGTTCTCGTTCAGGTTTTCCCATACCTGATCGCCTACAAAGAGCAGACGGGCTTCGGAATGGTTGACGATATTATGTATGTTGTCCGGTTTGAATTCATGGAGAATGGGAACAATGACGGCTCCATACGTGAGGGTGGCCAGAAAAGCCACGCACCAGTTGCTGCTGTTGCGGCCGCACAGGGCGATTTTGTCGCCGGGACGGATACCTGCCGCTTCCATCATCAGATGCAGTTTCTCGATTTTACGGGCCACGTCTTTGTATTGAAGGGTTTCGCCGTTGAAGTCCGTCAGGGCTTTCAGGTCCCAGTTCTGTCTGATGCTGTCTTCAATGAGTTTTATCAAGGATGGTTTCATAGTTCCGAACTGCGTTCGTGATAGTTTTGCGGAACAAAAGTAATAAAAAAAATAGTTTTTCTTACCTTTGCCGCCGTAAATAAACGGAATATGTGCGATATGACGGAAAAGAAGATGAAAAACGGGGATACGGTAGCGGCTTTGTTCGATCTGGACGGCGTGGTGTTCGATACCGAAACCCAATACAGTGTGTTCTGGGGAGAGATCGGTAGGGAGTATCATCCCGAAACGGACGGCTTCGAACTGAAAATCAAAGGGCAGACCCTGGTACAGATTTACGACAGATGGTTTGCGGGGAACGCCTCCTTGCAGGCTTCCATCACCGACAGGCTGAATGACTTTGAGCGCCGGATGCAATACGATTATATACCGGGCGTGCAGGCCTTTCTGCAAGCGCTGAAAGAAGCCGGCGTCCGTACGGCGGTGGTCACCAGTTCCAATCTTGAAAAGATGAGGCGCGTGGGTGAGGCACATCCCGAGTTGGAAACACTTTTCGACGAGATCCTGACATCGGAACGCTTTACACGTTCCAAACCGGCCCCCGACTGCTATCTGCTGGGTGCCGAGGTGCTGCACGTCGGTGCCGGTGACTGTGTGGTTTTCGAAGATTCCTTTCACGGATTGCAAGCCGGACGGAGTGCGGGCATGAAGGTGATGGGGCTTGCCACTACCCATCCGGCCGAGGCTATCCGGGACAAATGTGACGAAGTGATACCCGACTTTTGCGACATGACGCCGGAAAAAATGTTAAGGCTTCTTCGTTAGAATCTGAAAAAAGACGTAATTTTGCACCCGGATTTTAAATAACGAAGAAAATTATGGCTGGTTATTTGGTAGACGATGCCCGGAAAGTGACAACGCATCGTTTGATGGAAATGAAACGGCAGGGCAAGAAAATCGCCATGCTTACGGCTTATGATTATACCACAGCACAGATTGTAGACGGCGCCGGTATGGATATAATTCTGGTGGGCGATTCGGCCTCGAATGTAATGGCGGGCAATACCACCACATTGCCGATTACGCTGGATCAGATGATTTATCATGCCACCTCGGTGATGCGGGGAGCCAAACGTGCGCTGGTAGTGTGCGACATGCCTTTCGGTACGTATCAGGTGAATGCCACGGAAGGGGTGTCGAACGCTATCCGTATCATGAAAGAGAGCGGTTGCGATGCCTTGAAACTGGAGGGTGGAGTGGAGATCCTGGACACGGTGAAATCCATTCTGGCGGCCGGTATTCCCGTTATGGGACATCTGGGGCTGACGCCGCAGAGCATCAATAAGTTCGGGACGTATGCCGTGCGCGCCAAGGAAGAGGCCGAGGCGGCCCGGTTGATAGCCGATGCCCACGCACTGGAAGATACCGGCTGTTTCGCCATCGTGCTGGAGAAGATTCCGGCTGATCTGGGAGCACGGGTTGCATCGGAACTGACCATCCCCGTGATCGGTATCGGGGCCGGAGGAGGAACCGACGGCCAGGTGCTGGTGGTGAACGACATGCTGGGTATGAACAAAGGATTTTCTCCCAAGTTCCTCAGACAGTATGCCGATCTGCATACAGTCATGACGGATGCCATCGGGCAGTATATCACCGATGTGAAAAATTGCGATTTCCCGAATAGTAACGAACAATATTAATTGTGCGGCAAGATTCCGTTACGGGCAGACCCCGTTTATGGACGGCCGGCTTCTGGCAGATAAATTTCATTAATTTATGGGTCAGCATGTCGGTGTATATGTTCATGCCTCTTTGGCCGGTCTGGCAGGGGGAGGAGAGCGGCACCGCTCTCGATGAATCCGGTGCGATGGTGGCTTTGTTCGGGCTAGGCTTGTTTCTGCCCGGCCCGTTCTGCAATTACTGGCTTGATACGTATAAGCGGAAGACCATCTGCCTGTGGGCGATGCTGGCCGTAATGGCGGCAACATTCGTTCTTTCTTTTCCCGGATTGCCTACCGGGCTCCCGGCTGTGTTGCGCCTGCTGCAAGGCATGGCGTTCGGGGTGTTTCAGATTGCTTTGGGCAGCACGTTGCTTATTGACCTGTCCCATACGCGGCGGCGCACGCAGGCCGCTCACGTCTATTATTGGTTCAGTCGTTTTGCCTGGTCGCTGGGACCGGCTGCCGGTTGGCTGGCTATCCGTTGCGGTATGGCAAACGTGATGGTGAGTATGGCTTGTGTGGCGGTGACGGCGGCGCTCGTGCTTCTGTTGCGGCTTCACGTCCCGTTTCGCACTCCGTTGGAACCCGTTCGTTTTTCTACCGACCGTTTTTGGCTGAGGCGGGGCAGCCCCTTGTTTTTCGGTTTGCTGCCCGTCACCCTGTCGGCCGGTCTGATGATGGCCGGCAACCGGTGTTTTGAGTTCTACGGTTTGCTGATGGTGGGTTTTTTGCTGGCTTTGGTGTCGCACGAGGTTGTGTTTGCCAATGCCGATTTGCGGGCGGAAGTTACGGCCGGTCTGATTCTTCTGTTCGGGGCGTGCTTGCTTCTGTTGACGGGAGAGGCCGTCGTGACGGTGCCTTTTGCTTCCGTACTGGCCGGTTGGGGATTGGGATTGACAAGTAGCCGGTACCTGCTGTTCCTGATACGTATTTCGGAGCATTGCGAAAGGGGAACCGCCCAGTCTACGTATATGCTGGCCTGGGAGGGCGGCATTTGTATGGGATTCTTTGGGGGATGTCTGATGATGCGGTGTTGTCCCCGGGCGGTTTATGGCGTGGGGATGTTGCTGACGGCCGGTGCCGCCGTCTACTATCTGCTTTATGCGCATGCCTGGTTCTTGAAGCGTTGTCGCCGGTAATTTTTGATGTGTCCTTTGTATCCGGTCAGCTCCGGTCTACTTTTATTATAGAAAAATCTTCACAAAACCTATTTCCCCTCGCCTCTGTATTTCTCTTGAGGGATGTTTATTTTGAGTTTTCTTTATCTGTTGAGAATGTGCGCGTTAGAAAGCCCTATAAACGGGGCCTAGGAAAGCGTGAAAAGGGGTGCTCGCCGCGTTAAAACGTGGCGCTCGTCTCTCTCTAACGTCATGCTCGCCCCGTTTTGTCGGGGTGAGCATGACGTTTTGCATTTGTTATTATCTTGTTATACAGTGTATTAGGTGGATCCGTAAAAGACGGATAAAATATTGACAATCGGACGAGAGAAAAAGATAAAAAAAGAGGATGAGTAGCTGGGATTTTATCGACCTCATTCGTATAAATAGTAAAAAAAGAGAAAAAAGGAGACGACGGTCTCTTTAATAATTAAACGTGATAAATACACTTAAAGAAGTAGATTAGTGTTGCTCTTACACATAAAAAAGTTTTTATTTTATGTTATATAACATTTTTGACGGCTGAAAAAAAAGAATGAATGTTGTGATTTCTTAAAAAAATTATATATTTGAACACTTTTGTCCTCCTGTTTGGGGACACAGATTAAAAATGTAAAAGAATTTTTAACCTATTTATAAACATGAAAAGCAGTATTCTTAAAAGACGACTGGCGCGTTTGACCGGTTCGGCTTGTGCTGTGTTCCTGGGTGGAGCGCTACTCACCTCGTGTGAGGACGATTTGCTGACGGGGACGCCTTCGTGGCTCGGTAGCAGCATTTACGACGAATTGCAAGAACGGGGAACATTCACTCAGACACTGGCGCTGATTAACGACAAAGTGCTGGCGGAGGACAATTACCCATCCATGCTTTCGCGGACGGGTAGTAAAACATTGTTTGTGGCGGACGATGCGGCGTGGAACCGCTTCTGGCAGAACAATCCGTGGGGAGCGCGCTCGCTGTCGGACTTGACAGGTGCTCAGAAAAAGCTGTTGTTTAAATCGTCCATGATAAACAACGCTTACCTGCTGGAGTTGATGTCGAATATACCTGGAGATCCTCCCACGAAGGGCAGTTGTATGCGTCGTTCGTCCAGTATCTCCGTTTACGACTCCGTGCCTCGCATGATGCCGGCGGATATGCCGGAAACGCCTTACTGGGACAAGTATCGTGAGAGAAAAGACGGTATATTGATTATGAAAGACAACTCGGCTACGCCGATGGTGCATTTCCTCCCGGCTTATATGCGCAATAACAATATCACGGCCGAGGATTACAGCATTCTGACCAACGGTGCCGTAAGTGACATCGACCGTTCGTATATCAACGGAATGAAGGTGACGGAGGAGAATATCACGTGTCAGAACGGATATATCCACGTGCTGGAGGAAGTGCCTACACCGCTCGACAACATGGCCGGTATCATCGGAGGTAAAAAGCAGTTTGCCTTGTTCAACAAGTTGATGAACCGCTATTGCCGTCCGGTATATTCGGCTTCGGCCTCATCGGAATACAACCGTATATATAATAATGGTACAGGTGTGGAGGATTCCGTATTTGTCCTGCGCTATTTCAACAATGCACCTAATTCGAGTATGACTACCGACGAGGACGGTAATGCAATAGGAGCTGTGCTGAGCTACGATCCCTGTTGGAACCGTTATATCGTGTACAACCAGGAAGGCATCAGCATGTCGATGGATGCCGGTGCGATGCTGGTGCCCACCGACAAGGCGTTGGACGATTACTTCAACGGGGCTGGTAAGCCTCTGAAAGACCGTTATCAGACGTGGGATAACGTGCCTGATAATGTACTCAGACCACTTATTAATAATCAGATGTTGAACTCCTTCCGTACAAGCGTACCGAGCAAGTTCGCTTCCGTTTCCAATTCACAGAACGAATTGATGGGGTTGACGGTGGATGATGTAGACAGTTGCTTTATCGGTTGCAACGGTGTGGTGTATCAGGTGAACAAAGTATTTATTGCCCCGGAATATCAGTCGGTATTTTTCCCGGCAATGGTGCGTGAGAACGAAGAAAACGGTTTGGGTGTGATCTTCCGTGTAGTGACGGTGGAGGGAGACCAGAAAGTACCGGCTCTCTTGCCTGAGTATCAAGCTTATCTTAATTCAATGGGCAGCCGCTACAGTTTTATTGTTCCTTCCGATAATGCTTTGTTGCATTATATTGATCCGGTGTCATACGGTAAAAATCAGCAGACCCTTTGGCAGATTAGAAAAGATGAGAATAACGAGTCGATGCTTAAAGTGACAGCCTACAAGTATGATATGGAAAGCGGCGAGATAGGGGCACAATTGCCGAATTCGCAGCAGCCCACTATCAATCAAATCCGCAATCGCTTGCGCGACATTATGGACAACCATATCGTGGTAGGTCTTTTCAACGACGAGCAGACCTATTATACGAACAAGGCCGGAGGGCCGATTGTGGTACGTCATGAGGAGGGCGGCAAAGTGTCGTTGGCCGGAAGTTATCAGGTAGAGCGCAACCAGTTCTTCCGTATCGATTCCGTTTACGATATGACGGACGGCGGTAACGGTCGTACGTACGTGGTGGAAGAGGCTCCTTTGATGAGCACCATGCAGAGCCCGTATAAGGTGCTGGAGTCGGACCCGAACTACGAAGAATTCTTCAATCTGTTGAGAGAAAGCTCGTTCATGGTAAAGGCGGTTGACGGACATGCCACTATCGACAATGCCGTCAATTTCTTCAATAACTTCCACTATACGATTTACGTGCCTACGAACGAGACGATACGTCAATTGATAGACGACAAGAAACTGCCTACGTGGGCAGACGTGGAAAAAATAAAAGAGAATGAAGAACTGACCCAGGAGGAGAGCGATTCGCTGGCGGCTGACCTGCAATATAAGATAGAGAGCTTTCTGCGCTATCATATCCAGGACAATGCGTTGTATCTGGGCGGACAGAACATTTCGAACGGTTTATACGAAACAGCCGCTTTGGATACGGCTATCAACCGTTTCCGCAGGCTGACGGTGGATTATACCATTGGCGGCCAGATGACCGTAAAAGACGCATGCGGCAATGTGCGCCGGGTGAATCCGGAAAATTCCAACAGGCTGTCTCGTCAGTATCTGTTCAATACCGGAAATGTCAGT
>CAJUDC010000065.1 GCA_910584955.1 uncultured Paraprevotella sp.
GAATTGCAAAACAAGCGCCCAATTTTACATCCAATAATGTAAAATTGGGCGCTTTTGTATTATTTAAGGAAACTGCCGGGCGATGCAGAATCGCCCGGCAGTTTTTTACCATTTCCAATAATCTTATAAAGTCATAAACAGGTTTATTTATTCTGTCGTGCTGTTCTGATATCCCATTTTTGTACACATTGCCGTGACCTATTCCATCCAAGTCAACAAGAACGATATAATACCGTTCTTGTTCTGATTTTGAAAACAAAACTCCATTGTCAGCAAGATAATCACAACCTCTCAATGTCATTATTTTAGGTTGACAGTACATGGGATAATCATTCTGCGATAGTCTAATGAGATGACCTTATAGGCAAGATTCGGATATTCTACAGCTACCAGCAGCATCACCATATCTCCCCCTTGGAATGCCCTATCAATACCTAATGGTTTTCATTCCAAAACCGGCATTAAGTGCCCCAATACTGAAACTACAGACCTTATGTTATCGATACCTTTTTCCTAGAACGGCATACGCAATTCCACAAAAAGCTCATTCATTGCCAGCAATGTATATATTAATTGAAAAGTACCCATTTTCTAAATTAGGACGTTCAGCGAACATATTTCATCCGAATCGAATCA
The DNA here is from genome assembly GCA_910584955.1 of uncultured Paraprevotella sp. Taxonomy (GTDB): domain Bacteria; phylum Bacteroidota; class Bacteroidia; order Bacteroidales; family Bacteroidaceae; genus Paraprevotella. The sequence continues at coordinate 637 of CAJUDC010000065.1, forward strand.
CAATAACGGCTCTTCTAATCCATATACCACCGTATGAATCACACGCCTTACCTCGGAAAAATCCACATTCTCATCCAAAGTACCATATACCATTAATTGTAAATCCACCGCTGGTAACCCCGGTCCGTAAGGAGGTTGACGATAAACACTTTTATCCCACAATTGAAAACCGTTTCTGCGATAAAACGCAACACGACGACGTGTCAGTTCATCAACGGGCGGTTCCACTTCCAGTACAATATTCCCCGATGATTTTACTTTCAAAGCTGCTAAAGCATCCGCTCCCCACCCTTTTCCACGCACCCATGGCCATGTTGCCAAATGCTCTACATACGTAAAACGGCCCAAATCCCAATAAGTGAGCAAACCTATCAAACGTTTCTCATACAATAAAGCATTGCACGAGAAATGATTCTCGTTATCGGTCAGCCATTTAAATGCCTCCTGCGGTCTACGTTCTTCCTGCGGGAAAGCATCATTCATCAATCCCTCTACCTCATTAAAATAAGGTGATTGGGTATTTATCCGTTCTAATAGTACAGCCATTGCTACTTTTCATTTAACGATTAAAAATTTATTTCTCACAAATAATCTCTCCCTAAGTCACCGAGAAAAGGCCGTCAAGGGAATTCTCTTTTTCCTCAACGGCCTCCCGTCAGTCGAATTCTGCAATTATTTTACAGAAGCATTCTTCCACCGTTCCTATATTACAGAAATGAATCCCACAAAAGCATTCCCAGAACTACGATCCGTAAACCGTTCCCAATCAAGATTACCCTACCGATAAATTGCTTTTCATCTACGAGGTTAAAAAAACAAATCTTCATAGTCTGGAACGTATAACGAATCAATCTCTAAGGTTCTTCCGGTTGCACATAAGTACCTTCCTCAACAAATAATCCTTCGATTTCCACATCCCCATTCATACATGCAGCAGGAATAGTAAATTCGTTTGCCTCATTAAACATTTTACGGTCGAAACGCACACTCTTCCATTGCACATTCTCACGAACAATACTGTCGCCCGAAAGATTATAACCATGCTTAACGATTATACCGGCATACTCAAATCCTTTCTCAGGATTCATCACAATCGTGAAAGGCCGTCCGAACGGCGCTTGATATTTAACCAGTTTCGAGCCATCCGCCGCAAGCACTTCACCGTTTCGGTTGGCATCATTCACATTACAATAATCACCGTGGATATTCAGGCGAATATCAATCATTCCCCCTCCATTTCCGAGAATCGAGTTATCCGGTTTCATAGCCCCTTTCGGATCGATACAATTCCAGTCTACTTTATAACGCATTCGATAATATCCGTTCTTCAAACCAACCGGAATTGTAAATGCAGGAGGATTCAATACATTGCTCTTATCTTTCGTAAGACGGGTACCGATACTGTTATAACCGTCTTCTCCTTCTCCGTAAAACGAGAAGGTCATCAAATCACTACCCTTTGCAGGGGTATGATCGTCATTCATGCGACAATCAAATTTTCCGTCATTATCCCGATCGATGTACACATAGCCGTGCATCCACGATCCCATATATCCGAATACCGGAGTTACCTTCTCACCGGCACGAGCTGTAAACTCTTTATCCGTCATATCTACATATACAGTCTTTATCGCCGATGGCACCGTAACACTTTGGCTACCGTCCGAAGAGCCATTCAGGGAGATACCACTCAACCTACGGTCGTCTCGGATATGTATCTGTTCCTTGCCGACCCCCACCGGATAATAGCCATACACAAATTTTGATGTCGGAACATCATTCACTTCAATATTGTCTATGTAACAGATTCTGTCCTCGGTCTCATTATGCGGAGATTCACAATCCGGGACCACCACCAGACTAAAAATATCTATTCCGCCGTTCCCCTTTATCGGCAACACAACATCCTGCCACTTGTTGGCGGCAATAGCCGTAGTCGACATGGCCCAAAACTGTTCCGTTTCGGGAGACTGCCCGGCCCTGTCACGACGTTTACCCAGTCCCACTACCATTACGCGTCCATGATAAGGACGGTTCACCATCACATGCAAATATTTTGTCTGTGGGGTCAGTTCAAACGGTTCGTTCAAGTCGATGCGTACGCCAAATGTATTGCTGCCGAAACGGGAACGCTGTACGGCCAAGATCTTGCGAGAAGTGTTCGGGGCCATCCCCAATATCTCTTCTTCATCCGTAAGGAAATTATCAACAATCGCATAATTCCCTTTCAGCAATCCCTTTCTAAAAGGAGATTCCTCCCATGTATCGTAAATTCCAAGTGCTTTATAATCTGCTTTCTCAAACGTCACAGTCTGTGCCAGTGCTATCACCGGCAACATCCATGCCACAAGCACAGCTCTATATTTCATCTTCATTCCGATTCGCTTTTTACTGATTAATATACCCCCACTTTGCTCAATAACGGACAGGCACGACTATCCTCTATCGTAACACGCAGCGCCTTCACCGGATAACCGATGTCATAACTGTTCGACGTACTCCCATTAAGCGGTATGATACGTTTATATCCTATCGTCGTTGTCTCCACTGTCGAGGCTCGTCGTGTCCACGAAGTACCGTCTTCCGAGGTCTCGATTTTAAACTTACGTATACGTTGTCCTTTGGCAATCGGCTCCATCAGTTCCACATAATGTACCGTTTGTTTTTCCGGCCATGTCAATGTAATCACAGCATTTGTCGTCCCGTCATTGGTCGCCCAGTACGTATTTTTATCTCCGTCGGTCATACAAGTTACTCCATAATTACGTGTCGCTCCGGGCATTCGCACTTCACTGGCAGCGATGATGGAGGAAAGCGCCAAATCATGCCCTAAACGCTTTTTAATAAGGTCGCCCATTCCTTTCAGCGCATTTACCGATGCCGGCGGCAACACCCCGGCTTTATTCGGGGGGATATTGAGAATCAACGTTGCATTACGACCAACCGTCTCCAAATACATCTGAAACAGTCGTTCCGGCGAAAGCGGCGATTCCCCGTCGTGATAAAACCACCCTCTGTTCGTTGCTTTCGCATCGCTCTCGCCCGGCAACCAAAACCATCCGTTCTCACTTCCATACATTCCATTCTTTTCAGGAGCATAATCACGATTTTCCGTCGACCAATTGGTTTCTCCGGCCCACCCGGCCTCGTTGCCGATCCATCGGGCTTCACCGCCCACTCCCCATAGAACACAGTCGGGGCACACTTTATGTACCGTATCCCGTAAGTTGGGAACATCATAATAGGTAGACCGGTCTATATTGCGGGTACCTCTTTCACCGCCGTAAAATCCGGTACCGCCGTTGGCTCCATCGAACCACATCTCAAACTGATCCGTACCATACTGTGCCAGTTCCGCACACTGACGTAAAAAAACATCCTTCACATATTTATCCGTCCCATAATAACGGCTGTTGCGATCCCACGGCGAGATATAAAAGCCATACTTCATTCCCAATTCTTTGGCAGCAGCAGCAAAATCACGGGGAATATTCACGGCCCGTCCGAAATCGTTTCCTGAACGAGTGACATTATGCTCGGTGGTTTCCGTCGGCCAAAGGCAAAAGCCGTCATGATGCTTTACCACTGCAATTCCTCCTTTCATGCCCGCAGCCTGTACCACCTCCAGCCATTGACGGGGATCCGGTGCGGCAGTCGGAGCAAAAAGGCTCTCATCTTCATCTCCGTTTCCCCATTCCAGACCCGTATAGGTGTTCATCCCGTAATGAAAAAAAGCATAAAATTCCGTTTCTTGCCACTTTAACTGCCGGGCATGGGGCACGGGATGCACCTCAACAGGCTCGTTCTCCGGGTTTGCCAACGCTTCATCCCGCAACATCAACTGCGACAGACCGCTGACAGGCCACAACCATCCCAATAAAAAACACGACAGGCAAATCTTTCTCATAAATAGGGTTATAAGGTTAAAATACGTTGCAAGATATAATTTTTATTTCTAATACGCCCCGTTTTTTAAGCATATTTACCAATTATACCCGCTAAAACAATAAAAAAATGAGCTAACCACCCTTTTGACGGATTTCTTTGCGAACTTGAAGCGAAATCTTTATTTTTGTACAAAATCAATTAGACAAGATGGAATTATTCATAACCATTCCTGCCGGAATACTTTTAGGCGGATTAATTGTTTTCCTCTTTATGAGAGAAAAGCAAACTCGTATCTCAACTTTATTACAAGCCAAAACCGACGAAATGATGCGAGCGGAACAGCAGAAACAAAACGAATTGACCGATAAAGAACGAACCTATCAGGAAGACAGGAACAAGCGGGAAGCACAGATCCAAGAACTGGAACGCAACCTGCGGTTACTGAATGAAGAAAACAAACAGTTGACCGCCGCTCGCCAGGCGCTAGATAAGGAACTTACCCTCTTACGCGAACAAAACCGGAAAGACAGCGAAACCGCACAAGCCCGTTTCGATGAACAGCTGAAAATGGTCCGAGAACAATTGCAAAACGCCACACAAGAAATGTTACGGCAACGGGCACAGGAACTTTCGAAAAACAACACAACTCAAATGGATGCCATCATCACTCCGCTGAAAGACACCATACGGGAAATGAAAACAGCGATGGACAACAGCCGCGACACACACAACAAGAACACGGCATCGCTGGAGAAAGCCATTGAAGAGATGATGAAAAAAACAGGGGAGATCGGACAGGAAGCCGACAAACTGGCTCATGCTTTAAAGAATGAGAATAAGGTGCAAGGAAACTGGGGAGAGCTGATCCTGGACGAATTACTGGCCGGCCAAGGACTGATAGAAGGTACTCACTACGAAAAGCAGGTCACCTTGCGCGACAACACCGGACGTGCCTTGCTCAACGAAGAGTCGGGCCGGCGCATGATTCCCGACACCATACTCCACTACCCCGACGGGAAAGACGCCATATTGGATTCAAAAGTCTCACTTACGGCCTTTGTGGATTATCAGAACGCCGAAACGGAAGAAGAACGCCAAGAAGCTATCACGCGTCATCTGAAAAGCATACGCCAGCACGTGGCCGAACTTGTACGCAAGGACTACAGCACTTACATAAAACCGCCACGTCAGGCGCTGAACTACGTTATTATGTTCGTCCCCAACGAATCGGCTCTTCAACTGGCCCTCTACAACGATACGCACCTGTGGCGCGAAGCTTTCGAAAAAGGAGTTTTCATTACCAGCGAACAGAATCTTCTGGCCGCATTACGCATGATACAACTGGCCTGGACCCAAGTTCAGCAGGCCCAAAACCAAGAATTAATATTCGACACGGCCCGTATGTTGCTTGACCGAGTAGCCGATTTCTTCAAAGTATTCGACGAAATGGGCGATAAACTGGAGAATGCCGCCGCATGTTATAAGAAAGCGGCCGACAAACTGCGCGACGGCCGACAAAGCGTAGCCGGCGCTTCACAAAAACTAATTAAACTGGGCGCGAAGATGAACGCAAAAAAAACGATTCCCGAAGAACGGGAACCGTTAAGAAGCCTGGAATCCTGACGAACACATGTTGACACCGCCGTTCCGCCGGCTTCCGGTCGCTACGCAACCTACCGTACAATCAGTCCGAATCAGTCTTTCAACCGAAGGAAATTTCCTTGCCAGTCAAATTTGGCTTCCAGGCCGTTGTCCAGTTCCAGTTCGTAGCCACGTTTGTCCCGCTCTATCTTCGTCACTTTGACGTTCGGAAACTCCGTCTTCATATACATACGGATTTTAGCCGGTATAAAAGCCGGAGGAACGACTTTCTTTTTGCAATCCACCTCCGTCCATTTCCCGTTAGCGTCAAATTCCAGCTCCGTACCGTCGGTCAATACCGCTTCATAAGCATCTTTTTTTAACAGTTCCTTATCAATTTTAATATAGGAAATCTTTGTTTGCGGGAAGTTAGTCTGAATGGCTTTCAGTGCCACAGCCGGCAATTTGCTCACATCACGGGTCACCACATCACCGGCAAACACGGAAGTCATGCTTCCCAAAGCAACAGCCAATATACCTAAAAACTTTTTCATACATACTCCTTTCTTCATTAAATTAACGGCGCAAAGAAAATAAAAAAATCCGAAAGCAAGACGGATTTTAAATTCATGACAGATTCTTTCTTTTGTTTTAACGAATGAATTCAGAGACCGTTATTCCCTCTCTTTTATTTAAACAACTTTCACGCTGCCATCTGATAGAAATACGGAAAAAAGGCGTAACTTCGACCCCGGATCACAGGAACTTCATCGTAATAATATGGTAAAAAAGATTTTCAGAAGACACGGACACCGATTCATGCTTGCCGGTCTCTTACTGACCGCGCTCCTGCTCACCGGCACAATACTCCTTTATAAAGGACTGGGCTGGCAGGCAGATTTCGAAATTACGGACGACTTGGGCGGCAGCATCTTCCCTTCCGCCATTCTGTCGACAGCCACTACCGACGCGTTAATCGTCAAACCGACCGACACGCTCTACGTGGGCAATCCGAAATCCGTCATATCCATACGCCTGCAATGCCCGCAGCCCAACAGCAGGGTGCGCATCGAAGTAAGCGAGACTCCCTTTTTCCGAAATTCCGTTTCCGAATTTATCCTGCCGCGCAAAGGGGCCACATATACCATCTATCCCGATATGATATGGAATTATGAAGCCTTACGGGGCAACGACATGGCAGAACCCGTCAGTGTGGCCGTCCAAGTGAAGATAAACGATCAAAAACCAACCCATCGTGTCCGTACATTCTCCGTACGAAGTATTAACGAATGCCTGCTGGGCTACGTGGGCGGCGACAACAAATACCATTCGACAGCCGTTTTCTTTGCCGCATACGTCAACGAAGAAAACCCGCTCATCGACGAGATCCTGCGGGAAGCATTGAATACGGGTATCGTCAACCGTTTCAGCGGTTATCAAAGCAAACAATCCGGTTCGGTGGACAAACAGGTCTATGCTCTCTGGCACGTGCTGCAAAAGCGCAGGTTCCGATACAGTTCCATCTCTTACAGCAGCCTGTCGAGCAATCTGGTCTTCTCACAACGGGTACGTACATTCGAGGATGCCCTGAAATCATCGCAGGTAAATTGTGTAGACGGCAGTGTGCTCTTCGCATCACTGCTGCGTTCCATCAATATCGACCCCGTCCTGGTACGCCTGCCCGGACACATGTTTGTGGGGTACTACACCGATGTCAAACACGGTGACATCCACTTTCTGGAGACCACCATGATCGGCGACATCGACCTGGAAACTCTTTTCCCGGAGATCGGCACGGACTCCACCGCCGTAAAGCAGTCGCAGAACGACCTTTCGCACCTTTCCTTTGAGAAATCAAAAGCCTATGCCCACCGGAAATACGAAGCACAAAAAGAAAATTTCGGCGCGGACAAACGCAACTATATGTTCCTGGAAATCTCCCGGGACATACGCCGCATCATACAGCCCATCGGAAAGTGATTATTCCTTCTCGGGATAGTGCAATTGAGCCTCCGTAATTACCTCCAGCACTTCATGCAGGTATTTTGCGGCTTCCCAACGGGCCATGGGCAAATCCTGAAGCAGGTAGTTCCCGCAGTCCATGGGGGAGGCACCGGGCACGTCGCCGCCAAACCCGGCGATGAACCGGAAAGTTTCACACATAAGGTCCACCATGTCTTCCGCTTTCCAATCTCCTTTCACCAGCAGGTAATTGCCCGTCAGGCAGCCCATCGGCCCCCAATAGACAATGCGCTCACCCCATACGGGATGATTGCGCAGGAAAGTAGCTGCCAGATGTTCTATCGTATGCAAAGCCGACGGAGCCAGGGCCGGCTCCCGGTTGGGTTCTTTCATCCGTATGTCGAACGTAGTTACCATTTCACCGCCCACTTTGTCTTTACGCGACACGTAAATGCCCCGCAGCAAACGGATATGATCGATTGTAAAACTCGGTATCTTCTTCATATTTTTCTTTGTTAATCCTTTTTTCCTGCTGGCAAGCCGGTTTACAGACGAAGCGGCAAGGCTTCCAGAAACCGACGGGTAACCTCAAACGAACGGGCGGCCATCTCCCCCCAGAAATTCTCATACTGCTGTTGGTGGTCTTCCACACCCGGCGTATCGCTGATAATGCGGAAACTGACAAAAGGCACCCCGTAACGATGGCACACTTGCGCGATGGCAGCCGACTCCATATCCACGGCCAGCCCTTCGGGGAACCGGCTTTTGATGTCGTCCAGTTCGTCTCTCCGGGTAATAAAACGGTCGCCACTGCATATCAGTCCGCCGTGCACAGGCGTATTGCCTCCAACCGAAAGGGCTACTCCGCACAAGATCCCGTTACCGGCAAACCGTTCGGGAAATCCCTGCACCTGCCCGTAGGCATTTCCGGGACCGCACCACACATCGTGATACACCGTAAGGCAACCCACCACAACATCCATCACCTGCAACGACGTATCTATCCCCCCGGCCACACCGGTACTGATCACACAGTCCGGGCGGAAAGAACGAACCAGCTCGGCGGTGCCAACGGCAGCATTCACCTTACCGATTCCACATTGCGTCAGCACAACGGTATGTCCGCCCAAGGTCCCCTGCAGATACGCGAACATCCGGTCTGCCGTTTCCCGTTTCTCATCCAAAAGAGATGCCAACAACTCGTACTCGGAGTTCATGGCCGTCAATATTCCTATTTTCATTATCCGATTATTTTTTAGGACAAAAGTAGTAAAAAAATGCGGGCAACGGAAAGAGAGACTTCAAAAATGCACAAGAGATCCAACCGGAGACACCCATCCGTCCGAATCCGGTTACAACCCTCATTTCCGACTGTCAGCCTACCGAAAACAGGCTTGTGGCGCGCATCTCAATCGGATCCGAAAAAGATAGAAATTCTGTTGCTCGCCACTTCACAACGGGGCGAGCAACAAAATGAAACGGGGCGAGCAACACTTTTTTTCGTGATGCTCGCCCCGTTTTTAGGTTCTACCGTACATAAAACAAGCTATCGGAAAACAACCGGAACAACGGCAATCCCCATCCCGGAAGCCCTTCAACAGACACGGAAAAATATATACAAGCAACCAAACAAGCTACAGATTGCCGACATCCTTTTCCGACGCAGCCAAAAGCCGCATTCCATACATGCTCCTACCCTCTCATTCTCTGCCATCGGCAGCAAGCCAGACCGTTTCGCTTAGGCCAAGAGGCTCAACAAAGTGGACATAAATACGACCACACCGATTACGGACAGTGCAAAGCAAACCAGTGCGGCTACGGCCCATTTGTGCTGCACCTGCCTGAAAGACTCCAGGCTGTCCCAGCGTTTGGCCTCCCAGGCCCAACGGTTTCCGTTGATGCCCAATATGATATTGACAATCAGTCCGACCGCCCATCCGATATAGGGTATCAGCACAATTAAAGGCCAATAAATCCCATTACACACGGCCCACAGCCAACCAAAATAAAAAGCGCCCCAGTTCCACCCGTCCACCCGTTCGGACGACGGTGCGGATGCGGACGATACGGGCGCCTCCCCTGCTCCTCCATAGTTTGTGGATAGTGCCGGAACAGAGCCTGCGATACGGGTAGCTCCCGCCAATTCGGGGAAAAATTTACGTATTTCCGACCAGTTCAACTGATAATCTGTCCCCAGCACAATCTGATCACCCGGACTGATATATTGCTTGCCGCGATGAACACACCGATTATTAATATACGTACCGTTGGAACTGTTGTCCACAAAGACGAAACCGTTGCCCTCCTTGTAAATCACGGCATGATGCCGGCTCACACTGGCATATCTGTCATTCACAACAATATCACAATCCACACCCCGTCCGATTCGGATCATAGGAACCGAATATTTGGTATTTGGCAATCGATTCATAGCATCATCATATTAGAATATTGATAAACAACCTATCGTAAGGTATTGATTATTTCAGTTCAAAAGGAATTGCCCGCTCTTTAGACAGATACACCACATAATATCCCGGCTCTTCCAGACGGAACATCAAGCTGGTGATACGGTTCACACTGGTCTCCACACTTTCAGGTTTCCGGCTGTTCTTCACCAGATCTTCATAGGAGAACAACGGACAGTCTTTCCATTCTTCGTCTTCCGACAGCTCCACTTTCAATACCGTTACTCCGCTCCAATCCCCTCCGTCAGCAAAGTTTGCCTCAAGCACCACCTGATTCTTCAATGAATCAATCCGAAAGGCCGGAATATGCTTCGTACAGACACAAATCTTTTTCTCACCTCCGTCAGATACTTCTTTCGTACTGTCGGCAACAACCGGCAGACGATTCAGCGCCGTCTCGCCCCGTTGCAGTAACAAATCGAAACGGGGACGATAGTCATCGTTGAGTTTCTTTCTGTATTCGGTAATCTTCTGGGTCGGCACAACTTGTGACGAAGCGTTTGGTTTGGAAATGACTACATAATTATCTTCCGGGCGATCGCCGTAACTCAATTCCGTAATCATACCTCCCACCGTCTGCCCGTCGGACATAAGCACTTCGTCCAGCAAGGGACTCTGCTCAAACAACGACTGATTAGGATTGAACCCTTCAATACGCTGTTTCTTGATCCGAGCAACATCTATCACCTCCACCCGGTTCTGTTCATTGAGTATACTGAATGTTTTCCCCGGACATTGTTCCACATATTGCCCGGCCACTTCGGAAGTGCCGTCACATTGTATATGATACACCAATCCTGAAAGGGCATTCTTAGCCCGTTGGTCGCGTTGAAGCGCCCGAATCAGGTTCCAGTTCAGTTCATAGTTATGCGGAGCCATATCCAAATATTTAATCACAGCTCCCGTCGCCAGTATACGCACGTCGCTGATCACCTGGGAACCGTTTCGGATTACGCTCAGCGTCAATGTCCGGGCGTCACCCGTTCCGTTGTAAGCGTCGTGCTCGTCAGCCCAACGTTTCCAGGACGGTGACAATTCATCCACACGCCGCTCACGATCGACAACGGACACATTGCCGGTATTCTGCAAACATATAACCGCCTCACGGGCTGCAAATACAAAATTTATGCCAGGCCGCTGCAACATCATGTAGCCTCGCAACACCGAACCGTCTGTCAAAACAACACGCTCCACAAGATCAAGCCCTTCATCGGCCCGGACCATGCCCGTCATCTCTACAAGAGCAAACAGCAATATAAAAAATCGATACCTCATTTCTTCTTTCCTTTCATGGAGTCAAACACGAAACGGAGCCTTTCGCCCGCTCATGTGTACACAAGCAACCGAAAAGCTCTCCTCCCTATTCATATTCAAACAGCAAACACCAACTATTCATATTCTTTCAGATACACACTGTTGCGCTTGGAAACCAACTGCGGCACACTCCAGTCCGTAAGACCGGCACCGCAGGCCTTCACATCTTCATCGCGTTCCGCCAGAACAAGCTCTTCTGCAAAATTGTTACTCGTCTCAGCCAAATCCGCAGTGTAAAGCCATTGCGCACCAGGTTCCAAATCAATCACAAAACCATTTGACAACATATATTTGTTTTGACCCGAAGAGGTATAATTGACTTTATATTTCAACGCATAATTCTTTGCGGGAAGCTCAAATTCATAACCATATACAGAATGTCCCTGAAAATCGCCGGGAGTAATCGTCACTAATCTATATGCCGTGAAACTTGTTCCGCCGCTTTTAAAAGATGTCGTATAATTACCTCTCTCATCGAAAGTAAGATAATCACCCGTCTTTTGTACAGCAATTTCAAGTTCCGTAACGTCGCTGAATCGATGGATATTCTTAAAAAGATAAACAAAGAGTGCGCCGGCCGGTTTCACATCAATCGAAGCATTGCCTCCGGCTTCCGTTACCGTCAACGTCTGATGTCCTATTCCCATGATCTTTCTCTCATGCCCCAGCCAACCGGTATCGGTAAGCCTTACCGTACCCAGTTTATCCCGATTGTTCAGTGCCCAATATTCCAACGTCGTCTTGGTTCCGTTATGTCTCACCACATCGGAGATGGCATACACGGTGTAAACGCCCGGAGCCAGCCGAGGTTGCAACTTGGCCTGCTCCGTCCAATTGTTCAAAAAGACAGAATCGCTGGCCGCCAGTTGTCCGTTGGTGTCGTAAAACAACAGGCGGGTTCTCAATTTGTATCCTTTATCCAACAACTCCAAGTCACCCGGATTAACGGCTTCAAAACTATTAATCACCGAAGAGGAATTTACGGCTACCTGAGATTCGTAGGCAATCACGATATCATCGTTACTACAAGATGTGAAAAAAACGGCCACACCCATCAAAGCGCCTAAAATATATTGTCTTAGTTTCATAATACATGTCATATTGATTATATAATTATTTTACTATATTGAACATCCATCCCAACGATACTTGAAAAGCACTGATCTTGCAAGGCAGATTGCCGGCCAAATCGCTTGTACCCAGATTGTAGCGGGCAGACATCGTGAAACCGTTCTTCATTCGATATTGTGCTCCGACAGAAATCTTCACATCATAGCCTTGCAGATCTTTGGTTCCCAACGAGAGGTTCGTAAAAACCAATTCGTCGGGACTGCGCCCGATGGTACCGGCAACCGTAGGCCCTACTTCAATACAAAAGTCCGGGATAGGATAGAACTGCAACATAAGAGGGACCTCAAAGTAGGACATTGAAAGATTATCACTACCCTCGGTCTTGATTACATGTTGATCATATAATGCTTCCAATTGTACTCCAAACATACCGGTTCCTCCGGCACTGCTCTCAGACTTACGCCCGAAATGCGCATTTAAAACGGCACCGCCGTGAAAGCCGACACCCATCTTAGCGCCCATATCTCCCCCGGCG
>CAJUDC010000066.1 GCA_910584955.1 uncultured Paraprevotella sp.
CAGTGGAACCGAGCCGGTAGAAAATAATGGAAGACGTACAAAATATAGTTTATTCCCGTGATACGGTGGAATTTGTTACCGTTGCGGCGGAATTCTGTGCTTATCTGGAACAGTCGGAAGGGCGTGATCCCTTTGTTTTTCGGAGCACAATGTTGAAAATCCTTCCGCTGCTTTATGTAAAGGCGACGTTGCTGCCCCGGGTGGAGGGGAGCGACGAATATCGGATGGAAGAGCTGGTGACGGAACAGGACTATGAATGGTTGCGTGCTGTGGTGCGCTCGGTGATGGAAGCCGACGATGAATATCTGGATATGAATGCGGCGGATGACATGCAGACCGACGAGGCCCGTCTGTTTTCCGTGTCTGAGAATCTGGCCGACATATACCAGGCCGTCCGAAATTTTGTGGGCATTTACAAGAACGGGATGGAAGAAGCCATCTATGAGGCGCTTTGGATATTGACGGACAGTTTCGAGTTGTATTGGGGCGAGCGGCTGGTGGATACTCTACGGGTGATGCACCGGTTGCATTATACACCGGGCGGATTGATTTATGACGATTAAGAACAGGGCGTTTTCATCTGAAGGCAAACCTTGTACCGGACTTAGACTATAATATATGAAAACACTCTTGAATAAATTTGACAAACACGGAATAGCCGCATTACCGCGCGTTTTGTTCGACGGGCGTATCATCGTGATTCAATCGGAGGGTGAAGCGGAAAAAGCCGTAGACTACCTGCTTACGTTTCCTTTGCTCGGTATAGACACGGAGACCCGGCCTTCGTTTAAACGGGGGTGGACGAACAAGGTAGCTCTTCTGCAAGTCTCTACCCGCGACACTTGCTTCCTGTTCAGGCTGAACCGGATCGGGATGCCGCCGTCCTTGGTGCGCCTGTTACAGGACGAACGTTGTTTGAAAATCGGCCTTTCTTTACGCGACGATCTGGCATCGTTACGTCGTAGGGGCGATTTTGTTCCGGGCTGTTTCCTGGAATTGCAGGAGTATGTGAAACATTTTGGGATAGAGGATATGAGTTTGCAGAAGTTGTACGCCAATATCTTCGGTCAGAAGATCTCCAAAGGACAGCGATTGACAAATTGGGAAGCCGATGTGTTGACAAGCGGACAGAAGCAGTATGCGGCAACAGATGCCTGGGCGTGTATCCGTATTTATGAAGAGCTGGGACATTTGCAGCAGACGGGTGACTACCGCCTGGTAGTGGTGCCGGAGTCGGATGATGCCGCGCCGGAAAGCAGTTCCCATTAACGACAGTATAAAAAAATTATGTACAAGAATCTGTATCTGAGACGAGGAAAAGAAGAGAGTTTGAAACGTTTCCATCCCTGGATCTTCTCGGGGGCGGTTCATCATATTGACGGCGATCCCGAAGAGGGGGAAGTGGTACGTGTGCTCACTTCCGAGGGTGATTTTGTTGCCGTCGGGCATTGGCAGATCGGTTCTATAGCCGTGCGCGTACTGGCTTTTGAGGACATAACGATCAACGCCGCTTTCTGGAAATCACGCATAGCGGCAGCTTACGAGGTTCGTCGCAGCATGGGAGTGGCCGATAGTCCGAATAACAATACATACCGTTTGATACACGGCGAAGGCGATCATCTGCCCGGTCTGGTGGTGGATGTGTACGGAAAGACAGCCGTCATGCAGGCGCACAGTGTAGGTATGCATGTGGATCGCGAGGCGATTGCCGGGGCCTTGCAGGAAGTGTTGAAAGGGAACGTGGAAAATGTATATTACAAGAGTGAGACCACATTACCGTTCAAGGCCGCCTTGGGGCAGGAAAACGGATTTATCCGGGGTGGAGAAACCGACAATGTGGCGGTAGAGAACGGCTTGAAGTTCTATATAGACTGGTTGAAAGGGCAGAAGACCGGTTTTTTTGTTGACCAGCGTGATAACCGCAGTTTGTTGGAACAGTATGCGGCGGGACGTTCGGTGCTGAATATGTTTTGCTATACCGGAGGATTCAGTGTATACGCCATGCGTGGCGGGGCACGTCTGGTGCATTCGGTGGACAGTTCGGCCAAGGCGGTGGATCTGGTGAACAGGAACATGGCCTTGAACTTTCCCGAGGACAAACGCCACCGGGCCTTTGCCGAAGATGCTTTCAAATACCTGGACGAGATGGGCGACCAATACGATCTCATTATATTGGATCCGCCGGCTTTTGCCAAGCATAAAGAGGCCTTGCGCAATGCGCTGAAAGGATATACTCGCCTGAATGCAAAAGCTTTTGAGAAGATAAAACCGGGCGGCATTCTCTTCACGTTCAGTTGTTCGCAAGTCGTCACCAAAGACAATTTCCGGACGGCAGTCTTTACGGCCGCCGCATTGAGCAAGCGCCGTGTACGCATATTGCATCAGTTGCATCAACCGGCAGATCATCCGATCAACATCTATCATCCCGAAGGGGAATATCTGAAAGGGCTGGTTCTTTATGTAGAATAATTGTTAGGCATACAGAAAACGGCGGGCACGGCAGCCCGCCGTTTTCTGTATGTTCGGGGTAAATTTTGCAGTCCTGTGTGCGTTAATCTTTTTAAATAGTTCGGTTATTACGGTGAATTTACTTATTTTTGCATTTCAATAATCGAAATCAGAAAATATGGCAAAGGAACTTAAAAATCTGACTAAGCGTAGTGAGAATTATTCGCAATGGTATAACGAATTGGTGGTAAAGGCGGATTTGGCCGAACAGTCCGATGTGCGCGGTTGTATGGTGATTAAGCCTTACGGATATGCTATCTGGGAAAAGATGCAACGTATTCTGGACGATAAGTTCAAGGAAACCGGTGTGCAGAACGCGTATTTTCCATTGTTGATTCCCAAGTCCTTCCTGAGCAAAGAAGCCGAACACGTGGAAGGATTTGCCAAAGAATGTGCCGTTGTCACACATTATAGATTAAAGACGAACGAGGACAAGACCGGTGTGGTGGTGGATCCCGCCGCCAAGTTGGAAGAAGAACTTATCATTCGTCCGACTTCGGAGACAATCATCTGGAACACTTACCGCAACTGGATTCACAGTTACCGCGATCTGCCGGTGCTCTGTAATCAGTGGTGCAACGTCATGCGCTGGGAGATGCGTACGCGCCTGTTCCTCCGCACGGCTGAATTCCTTTGGCAGGAAGGCCATACGGCGCATGCCACAAAAGAGGAGGCCGAAGAACGTGCCAAGCAGATGCTGAAAGTGTATGCGGATTTTGCAGAGAAATACATGGCGGTGCCTGTTGTGCAGGGCGTTAAGAGTGAGACCGAGCGTTTTGCCGGCGCATTGGACACCTATACCATCGAGGCCATGATGCAGGACGGTAAGGCCTTGCAGAGCGGAACTTCCCATTTCCTCGGACAGAATTTCGGAAAAGCGTTCAACGTGCAGTTCATCAATACGGAGAATAAACTGGATTACGCCTGGGCCACTTCTTGGGGCGTCTCCACCCGTTTGATGGGAGCGCTCATCATGACACATTCGGATGATAACGGTCTGGTGCTTCCGCCCGCTCTGGCCCCTATACAGGTGGTGATCGTTCCGATTTATAAAAGTATGGAGCAGTTGAAGGAGATCGATGCCAAGGTGGAAGGTATCGTAGCCCGGTTGCGCGCTTTGGGTATTTCCGTGAAATACGACAATGCCGACAACAAACGTCCGGGTTTCAAATTTGCCGATTACGAACTCAAGGGTGTTCCGGTGCGTCTGGTTATGGGAGGCCGCGATCTGGAAAACAATACCGTGGAGGTGATGCGTCGCGATACGCTGGAAAAGGAGACCCGTACGTGTGATAACATCGAAGCCTACGTGCAGACGCTGCTGGAGGAGATTCAGGCCAACATCTTTGCCAAGGCCAAGGCATATCGGGATTCGCGTATCTATGAGTGCGACGATTACGAGGACTTCAAGGCCCGTGTGAAAGACGGCGGTTTCTTCCTTTGCCATTGGGACGGTACGGCTGAGACAGAGGCTAAAATCAAGGAGGACACCCAGGCTACGATCCGTTGTGTGCCGTTCGACTACGAGCAGACGCCCGGAACGGATATGGTAAGCGGCAAGCCGGCCACCTGTCGTGTGTTGATCGCCCGTTCGTATTAAAGATAAATTCTCGTTAGTTTTTTCATAAAGTTTTAAATTTTTGAAGTGAAGGCCTGCTGTTGGGAAACAGCAGGCTTTTTTGTTTGCTTCGTTTTCGGATCAGACAGGGGCGGGCACCGGAAGTTGTTCCGTTCTACGGAAACGAGAGGGCGTTGTCGGCTATGGATCCGGGCCGGCGAGGGGTATCGGGCCAATCGGGAACGGACTGGACTGATGTGGCGGAGACTATTTTTTAAGGGGCTGCTGATGAGCTACATCAGACAGCCCCTTATGGGTGTGTATGCTTATCGGAATCCGTTGTATAAGAGGTTGTCAGCCCTCTTTATACCTTATTCCGATAGTTTGCGGAGAGCTTCCCGGGCCTTGTTTACCATCGCAGTGGCATTCGGTCCGTGCAGGTTCTGTGGCATGAAGTCCGACACGATCCGTTCCAACTGTTGCAGCTTCTTTTGATTCCCTTTACGCGTGAACTCTTCGCGCAACAGGCGTACTTTCTCAGCGTCCTGCACGCCCTCGATGAGGCGTTCCAGGCGTATGCTACTGCCGCCGGGGTAATACAGGAAACAGTCGCCGGCCGGCCAGGTGCGGAAACGGGTGTCCTGCAAAGGACGGGCTGTCCAACTGTTGTATGCCCAGCGCAGGTATCCGTCGTATCCGCCTGCCAGCGCGTGCCAAGGGAGCCAGGCGGCTTCGGCCGGTGCGGAGAAGGTGAACAGGTTGGGATAGGCCTCCGTACAGCATGTATATACGGTGGTGATTTTACCTTCTTTTTGCCGGCGTGCCAGCACCTCGTCGGGCAACCTTTCGCCGTAGGCCAGGCACAGGTCATACATGCGCGGTTCCACTTCGGGATAATAATGTGCTGCCCCCGAGATCTTATAATCGGGGTCGGCTTTGTGTATCAGGGCGAAAGCCTCGCGCATCTGATCCATAGCCCGTTCGTCCATGGCGATGGCCGTGCGTTCGAACCATCCCTTGTTTTTCAGATGACGGGCAAAGTCGGTAAGGAAAGGCAGCCAATACGCTTCGTAGGCGGGGTCGCCCGGTTTGGCATGCACGTACTTCATCGTGTTGCTGGCTTGGTCAAAGTAGTCGAACTTCAGTGCCCAGGGCACCATCGTGTAGCAGTTGATCTGTTTGTCGATGCCCAGGGACAGCATGAATTCCACCCAACGGTCGAACACGGCATAGTCGTAGGTCCATGTGCCGTCCAGACGGCGGATGCGTGTCACCATGCTTTCGAACGGGTCTTCGGTCTGACCGTTCCAAGGATATTGCATGACGGTGGTGGTGATGACTTTCTGTCCGGCGGCAGCCAGCCGTTCCATGATGGGACGCATACGGTCGAAATGCGCTTGGCTCCAAAGCGGCACGTTATAGAACCGTGCCACGCTGTACGGATTCTGCCAAAGGTCGAGGTGAAATTTCCATTGGGTGGGCGCGGGTAACGTGCGATCGGCTACGTGCAGCCGATAAGGGAGTTTCATCGAGACGCCTTCCTCGGCCTGTAGGGTCAGCGTGCCTTTGTATGTGCCCGGACGTGTGTCGGCCGGAACCTGGATGCGCAGCCATACCGGACGGGCCGTACAGGCCTCCACGTCCATGGTCTGCCTTTCGTCGAGAACGTCGGCCACCAGCAGCGAGTCGAATTTGGAATGATCGGGGCGATGTCCGCATCCGCCGGCAAATTCATCGGTGATGACATAGCGCACAAAGGCGGTGGTATGAGCCGTTTCGGGCAGACCGTCTTCGGCCCGGACCGTGATGTGCGACAAGGGACGGGCTGTGTACAGAACCGCTTGTGCGTTTACGTTCTCTCCCCGCCAGGCGTAGAGATGGAGCAGGGCGCCTGTCTGTTTTCCGGGCAGGGCGAATTTCTCGTATCGTGTGTCAATGTCGCCCCATACGAAGAGGGGTTTTTCTGCGGCCTTCTGCCATGCGCTTGCTGCGGGTTTCGGTCGGCCGTCGGACAACTCGGTATAGTCGGTCGTCTGGCTCCAGACGGAACCCGACAGGGCCAAGGCCAACAGGAAATGGAGTGCTTTCATGAATGTTGGGTTAAGTTTGAAAAATAAAATTATTCAGGGTTTCCGAACAAAGATAATGAATAAATCGCAACGGATCGTTGCCTGCATGCCTTTTTTTCAGGCCGGCTGTGAAAAGGTAAAAAGAATATACAAAACAAAGGCGGTGAAGGTGCATTTCCTGCGGGGCGGACCGTGTTTTACGAGGCTTGTCCGTAGCCGTTGCATCGGGGTGGGGATGGTGTTGTGCAGTGATGCTCACCCCGTTCTTCGGTAATGCGCGTCCCGTTGGAATGTGGTGCGCATCCCGTTACGACGTGGTGCGCATCCCGGTGGGGTATTGTAGCGCAGAAAAAAGCGGTCGAAGGGGCACAAGATGCAAAAAAGCCCGCCGGAAAAGAAGCGGCGGGCCTGGTCGGTTGTCAACGGATGTCAATGAAAACGGGCGCGTTCTTCTGCGCCTCCTCCATGGAAAAGGAAGGCGGAAAAGGGGCCTGTTGATAAATATATATTACAATATGCCATATTCTTTCTTAGCGCTGTGAGACGTATCCGTTTGCAAATATACAACAATTCGGAGGCTTTGTCAAGTCCGGTTCGGAAGGAGGCTATGGTTCCTTTCCTCTTTTTCAAGATGCAGGATGGGAAACGGTCGTCCGTAATCGTCCGTTTCGCTCCGGCCGATGGTGCGGAATCCCATGCGACCGTAAAATGCGCGTGCCCCCGGGTTCTGTTCGTTTACGTCCACCCGTTTCATGCCTTTCTTCCGGCAGGCATATTCGATCAGTCTGCGGCCGTAGCCCTTGCCTTGTTCGTCGGGTCGGACGAATAGCATCTCTATCTGTTCGCTGCTCAGCCCCATAAACGCTATGGGAGTGTCCGAATCGTCGGTCAGAACGTACAGGTCTACTTGTGACAGGCTCCGGCGTACGATGTCGCGGTAGAAAAGGATGTCGGCCTCCGTAAGGAAATCGTGTGTCTGTCTGACCGCCGCTTCCCACAGTCCGACCAGCGAGGCCGTTTCTGCGGGTGTCAGGCTTTTTGGGGTTTTCAGGGTCGGGGTCATTTCTTTGTGTTGTATCGGGCCTTTATTTCCGGCAATACTTTCCGAATGTTGGCGATCCGGCTCGCATCGCTGGGATGCGTGCTCATGAATTGCGGTACTTGTCCGCCCGACGAGGCCGACATCTTTTGCCAGAACGTCAGGGCATTGTCGGGATTGTAGCCCGCCATCGTCATAAATACCAGTCCCATGTAGTCGGCCTCCGTCTCGTGCTTGCGGGAGAAGGGAAGGGCCACGGCATACTGCGATCCCAGGCCGTACATCTGTCCGGCCAGCGTCTGCACCAGTTCACTCTTGCCCGACAGGGTGCCGGCCAGTATTTGTGCACCGTACTGTGTCATCAGCTGTTGGCTCATCTGCTCGTTGCTGTGTTTGGCTACGGCGTGGGCCACTTCGTGTCCCAGCACAACGGCCAATTCGTCGTCCGATGCGATCAGTTTCATCAGTCCTTCGTAGACCACTATTTTCCCGCCCGGCATGCAGAAGGCGTTCACTTGGTTGTCTTTCACCAGATTGAACTCCCAGGCGAATTGTTTGAGTTGCGCCTCCATGCCGTTCTGCCGCAGGTAGGTCTCGGTGGCTTGGGCAATGCGTTTGCCCACCCGGGTGACGGTGGCCGACTGTGTGGCGGAAGCCGATCGCGGAGCGGTGGACATGAAACTTTTATACTGTGTAAGGCTGGCGGAAAGGACTTCCTGGTCCGATACCAGCAACACCTGCTTGCGTCCGGTAAGAGGGACGGACGAACAGCCGGTGAGCAGGAGCAGGGCGGCTGCGGTGATGAGATTCTTGAATTTCATATATCCTGTAATAATTGTTGTTTTCGAAACGATAGTCTGTATCCGGTCTTATTCCCTGCTGCATATGTTGCAGAGCAGCGAGGCGGCAGCCAGTCCCATGCCTACGGCCACTACGCCCGGCCATGCAAACAACTGCCAGCAACTGCCGGCCAGAAAGGTGCCCAGCGAACCGCCGATGAAGTAGGTGGTCATGAAGATGGTGTTCAGCCGGTTGGAGGCCTCCGGGCAAAGGTCGAATATGGAGGCCTGATTGCTGAGCTGAATGCCCTGCATGCCGATGTCGGCCAGAATGATACCGGCTATCAGCCCCACGTAGGAACGACCGCCCAGCCATAGGCAGAGCCAGGCCGCCAGCATCAGGAAACAGCCGATATAATGGAAGCGGCGCAGACCTATTCGAGGCACGTAGCGTCCTACGGTGGAGGCGGTAAGTGCACCGGCTATGCCGCAAAGCCCCAGCAGCCCGACGGCATGACTGCCGGCGTAGAACGGGGCCTGGCTCACCTTGAATGTCAGACAGGCCCATACGGCCAGGAACGATCCGAAAGCCAGGGCCGAACGGAGCGACGAAAGGCGCAACAATGAATAGCGGTGTACGAGGGCGAACAACGATTTCATCAGGCTGCCGTATGAGCCTCGGAAGGTAGGGCGGATATCGGGCAGCAGGTACACGATAATACCTGCACTGACTACCATCAGTCCCGCAGCGATGAAGTACATGATCCGCCATCCCCAATATTCACCCACGAAACCGCTCACCACCCGTGAAGCCAGAATGCCTGTCAGCAGGCCGGAAAGGATGAAGCCTACGTTGCGTCCTTTGTACGCAGGGGCGGAATATTGTGCGGCCAGCGGAATGAAGATATGGGGCATGACAGAGCATAAACCGGTGAACAGCGAGGCTATTAATACGATATACAGATGACCGGCCAGCCCGATAGACAGCAGAGCAAACACCAGTATGGTAAAATTGATCAGTATAATCTGTTTGCGGCGGTACAGGTCGCCCAGTGGAATGATGAAGAGTAGTCCGGCCGCATATCCTATCTGTGTCAGCATCGGGATAAGATTGGCTTGAAATTCATTGGCTCCCAGATCCGTGCGTATCAGATTCAGCAACGGCTGGTTATAGTACAGATTGGCTACCGATACGCCCGCTATAACAGCCAATACGGTTAGTAAAGAAAGGGAAAGATTTTCGTTATTTTTCAGTTCGGTGGTCATATACGTTCTTTTTTCCGAGGGCAAAGATACGCATTTGTTTTCGGAAGGGGAGCGGTCCGGGAGAATTAAATCCTTTTCAGTACGCAACGCAGCGAGGAAGGAAGCGGTTCCCCTTTCAGCATTTCCAGTGTCAGGCGCAATTCCCGTTGCAGTTCCGGGATGCGGCGACACATGGCGGCTGACAGTTTGATACACAACGACCGGATGCCGTGAGGCTCGTCGGTTGAAAGCAGGGTGTGCAGACAGAAATCCAGGAAATCCGTTCGGATGGGATCGGCCACCGGCAGACGGTTCAGCAGCGTGAGCAGAAGACGGCGTTTCGTGGCACTGTCGCACCGCATGGCCTCGTCGGTCAGGGCATCGCGGTGAGGCAGCAGCAGGTGACGCGCGGCAGGACTGAAATGTGTGAATGTCCAGGCGGCGTTTTCCGAAATACGTCGGTCGGTTGCGAAAAGGAATCCGAACAGATGATGCCGGCAGGCGGTGTCCGTTTCCGCCTGGCGGGCCAAGGCCTGTATCTCCTTCTTTGAAAGGTGCCCGGCCAGTCGGTCGTGTAGTGCCGGATCACCTTCGTCGCTTTTTTGCAGATACACCATGTCGGTCAGTTGTTGTCCGGCTTCTATAATCGGATGATCGTAATGGGTGATGAAAAAGTCCGGTATGCGATGCGTGTACCGAAAGCCGCATTGCTCATAGAACGGTACGGTGAGCGGACTTTCGCCGGTGCCTACTTGCATCGTCCGGCAACGTCCGGCATAGTGCATCCACAGAAAGTCGATGAGCCGTCTTCCGTATCCTTTCCGCTGCCACGACGGGAGGACAGCCAGACTTTTAAGTTCGAATACACCGTTCCCTTCGTCGGTGACCACGCTTTCGGCTATAGCCGTCGCTCCTTCGAATACCACAAACATATCCCCTCTGTCCAGGTAACGGTCTATCATTGTCTCCTGCTCGTCGGCCAGCAACAGCAAGTCCAGAAAGCATTTCTTTCCGGTGCGGATTTGTCGGATGTCCATCTTGGTTTCCGGTGGCTATAAAGCCTGTTTGACGAGGCTGAGAATGTATTCCAGAAAGCGCGTGTCGGTCACTTTCACTTCGTAGTCGCCCGTGCCCAGATGGCCTACACCGGATACGTCCCGCGCCAGCTTCTTGCCGTCGTCCAATCGTCCTTTCGGCAAATTGATGACGATTTTGATGCCGGTGTTTTGCAGCAGGACGGAGCAAAAGCACTGTGTGTCCTTCCAAAAAGAAATGTAATGTTTCTGCGGTTTGGTCTCGATACTTGTATCCAGGTTGAGAATGGCATTTTTGTAAGTCTCGTACAATTCCGCCACCTCGTCGGACTTTCCCTGCAACAGGTTGTCTTCGGAATAGCTTTTTATTTTCTCGGTCACTTCCTTATACTCCTTGTGGTTCTGCATCACGGTTTTGATGCTGACCGACGCGTGGCTCTTGCGGATGGGCGTGATGGAGAGGCTGTCGTTCTCGTAGCGTTTCACTTCCCACAGTTCGATGGGGAGGTCTTTGAAATTCACCGCTTCCCGCTGGTTGGCTGTGAAACCTTGCGATACGAATACGACTTTGGTCTGCGACCAGTCCACGTCGTTCCGTTTCAGGCTTTTCCGCATGACTTCGTTGTATTCCAGGATAAAGTCCGCCTGATTCTGCAACATCAGGCTCAGGTAAGTGAATCCTTGGTCGATGACGCTGGCGTTCCGTTCCCGTTTGTATTCGATGATGACGAAGGACCGCGTATGCGGGTCGAATCCCAGCGTGTCGATGCGACGGTCTTTGACGGTGAATTCCGATTTCACCATCTCCACTCCCATAATAAGCGGTAAATGCTGTTCGAATACTTTTTGAATTTCTTTTTCCAGCTTGAACGGTTTTTCTTTGATAAGGGAAAAGCCGTTGAGAGCATATTTATATAGTGCCATATCCTTAAGGTTTATCTTATTTTGCCTGGGAGCGGGAAGAAAGGTTCCGCACTCGTCGGTAAAGATACGGATAAAATCTTGTATGGCTATGCTGTCGGCCTACGAATTATGCCTGTTCACGATGAAAAAGTATGCGCAGGGAGTTGCTTATGGCAAGTAGTGCCACACCGACGTCGGCAAAGACGGCTCCCCAAAGCGAGGCATATCCCGCCGCTCCCAGTAAAAGAATAACGGCTTTGACGGCTATCGCCCCCGCAATGTTTTGAATCACGATACGGCGTGTGATGCGCCCGATACGGATGGCTGTGGCCACTTTGGAAGGCTGGTCGGTTTGAATCACCACGTCGGCACTTGCTACAGCCGCTTCCGAACCGAGTGCGCCCATAGCGATTCCTACGGTACTGAGTGCGAGAACAGGGGCGTCGTTCAGTCCGTCGCCCACAAAGGCGGTGAATCGTCCCGGCATGCGGGAACTTTCTTCTATATACCGGGCTTTGTCTTCGGGCAACAGTTCGCCGTAAGCGTTCGGTATGCGGAGGGCGTGTGCCAGTTGTTCGGTAATTTCTTTTTTGTCGCCGGACAGGAGTGTGATGTGTTCAATTCCCAGCGCTCTGACAGCCTCGATAGCCGGTAAGGCGTCGCTTTTCACGATGTCCGAGAGTACTGCATGACCGGCATATTGCCCATCGATGCTACACAAGACGACGGTGCCGGTCTCTTGGGCTGTTTCGGGAGGAATGGCAATGCGGTGCTTTTGCATCATGCGCATGTTGCCTACCTGTACATGATGATCTTTTACGTATGCTTCTGCACCGTAGCCGGCCCATTCCCGCATGCGTTCGGGAGAAAGCTGAGCGGATTGCCGTTGCTGTGCATAGTGTACAATGGCTCGGGCGATGGGATGACTGCTGTTTCTCTCTACGGCACAGAGGTAAGAAAGGAAAACATTTTCCGGAAGGTTCGGACTGACGATGCGTTCCACTCCGAAGTTCCCGGTGGTGAGTGTACCGGTCTTGTCGAAAGCAATGGCGTTGATTTTGGTGATGGCGTCCAGATAGTTGCCGCCTTTGAACAAAATGCCGTTACGGGAAGCGGCTCCGATTCCGGCAAAATAGCTGAGCGGGACGCTGATGACCAAAGCGCAGGGACAGGAGATAACCAGTAAAACCAGACTGCGGTAAAGCCACTCGGAAAAGACAAACTGAAACTCGCTGTCAAACAGGCTGACGATGGCCGGCACGGCTATAACCAATCCGGCGAGAGAAAGAACGACGGGCGTGTAGATACGTGCAAATTTACGTATGAACCGTTCGGCCGGTGCTTTTCGGTCGGAGGCGCGGTTTACCAAATCGAGTATGCTGGACAACGCACTTTTCTCGTATATCCGGCTGACCCGGATATGTATCGTGTCGGTAGAGACAATCATGCCGGCAAGAACCTCTTCGTTGTGCCGGATGAGGCGCGGCAGGCTTTCGCCGGTCAGTGCCGAGGTGTCGAATACGGCCTCCTCTTCCGTCAACAGGCCGTCCAGCGGAACACGTTCTCCGGGTTTCACCTCTATTGTTTCGCCAATCCCTACTTGCCGGGGAGATACAGATACGTATCGACCGTCGCGGCAGACCGATGCCCGCTCGCTCCTTACGTCGATAAGGCGGAATATGTCGCGGGTGGCTTTGTCTACAGCCCGGTGCTGGAGACCCTCACCGATGGAGTAGAACAGCATCACCCCTACGGCTTCGGGATATTCGCCGATACAGAAAGCACCGATACAAGCCAGAAGCATCAGCGAGAACTCATTAAAGCAGTCGCCGTTTCGTAGGGAACGGATGGCCTCCAGCATCACCGGCCCTCCTACCGGTAGGAGGGCAGCCAGATACCAGATGAATTCAATGGCGGGGTGCGAGTCCGAAAGGTTTGTTCCGAACGATCGGAAGAGGATCCCTGCAAAGAGCAGGGCGGCCGATAGGACCGGACGGGCAAACGATTGCGATGTATGAGAATGGGAGTGTGTACGGCACTTTCCGGTGTCGGACGGATGGCTGGCCGGGCACGCTTTGGAAGGAGAAGTCCGGCTGCTTGCGGATCTTGTTTGATGGGCGGTAAACGGTTTCATAATGTATTGTTTTTCCGCAAAGGTAGAGAAAAGAATATGCAATCCGGTTGCAAAAACGATGGGCCGCTCCCGGGACCGGACGGCTTCTATTCGTTTTGTTGCT
>CAJUDC010000067.1 GCA_910584955.1 uncultured Paraprevotella sp.
TTCAAGCTACGCCCCTGTCGGATCGTCTGTTGCTCCACATAGTTAAACCGGCGGATAAATTTGCGGTTCGTACGTTCCAGAGCATTATCCGGGTTGATGTGATACAACCTTCCGGCATTGATTACACTAAACAGGAAATCGCCGAACTCCTCCGCAGACCGTTCCCCGTCTTCGCGGGCCAGTTCCGTCTCCAGTTCCTTCAGTTCCTCATGCACTTTATCCCATACCTCTTCTTTCTTTTCCCAATCAAAGCCTACGTTCCGAGCCTTATCCTGTATGCGGTATGCTTTAATCAGCGACGGTAATGCCTCGGGCACCCCGGAGAGCACCGTCTTGTTTCCGTCTTTCTCGCGCAATTTCAACTGCTCCCAATTCTGAATCACCTGTCCTGCCGAATCGGCTTTCGCCTCTCCATACACATGCGGATGCCGGAAGATGAGTTTCTCAGTCAACTTGTTGCAGACATCGGCTATGTCGAAATCGCCGGTCTCACTCCCTATCTTCGCATAAAAGCAAACGTGCAGAAGCACATCGCCCAGCTCCTTGCATATATTGGGTTTGTCGTTCTTCATCAATGCGTCGCACAGTTCAAACGTCTCTTCAATCGTATTGGGACGCAGGCTCTCATTGGTCTGCTTCCGGTCCCACGGGCATTTCTCCCGCAACGTATCCAGTACGTCGAGCAAACGCCCGAAAGCCTCCATCTGTTCTTTTCTTGAGTGCATATCTTCTGTTTTTTTTACCGCTGTTGTCTGAACTGCAAAAGTACGAATAATCCGTGGGATTTGCACACCGCATCTTTCTTTTCTTTCCTTCTTCGCCTATCCCCGTCCGCTAAAGCAGAAGCTATCCCCAGCACCGAAAACTTTCTTTCCGTCCGGGAACCACGAAGAAAAGCGAGCCAACCGGACTTTGGAAGGCCTATCTTTTTTACAGACGGGCGCCACGCTTTTTTGTCTTCAACACGTCCTCTGCTTCTTTTTTTTGTGTAACTTTGCAATCCTAAACACGAAGTGAAGAAAATTATACTATATCAACATGGAATTAGCAAGTAAATACAACCCTGCCGATGTGGAGGGGAAATGGTATCAATACTGGCTTGACAACAAGCTGTTCAGTTCAAAACCCGATGGCCGCGAACCCTATACGGTAGTGATCCCGCCTCCCAACGTCACGGGTGTGCTCCACATGGGGCACGTGCTCAACGAGACCATTCAGGACATTCTGGTGCGCCGTGCCCGCATGGAGGGTAAGAATGCCTGCTGGGTACCGGGCACCGACCACGCTTCCATCTCCACCGAAGCCAAAGTGGTAAACAAACTGGCGCAGCAAGGCATCAAGAAGACCGACCTTACACGCGCTGAATTCCTGAAACACGCCTGGGCGTGGACCGAAGAATACGGCGGCATCATCCTGAAACAGCTACGCCGGCTGGGCGCCAGCTGCGACTGGGACCGTACGGCTTTTACCATGGACGAACCGCGCAGCCGCAGTGTCATCAAAGTATTCTGCGACCTGTATAACAAAGGACTTATCTACAGAGGCGTGCGCATGGTCAACTGGGATCCGAAAGCCCTGACGGCCTTATCGGACGAAGAGGTGATCTATCAGGAAGAACACAGCAAGCTCTACTATCTACGCTATATGATAGCCGGTGCCGACGGAAAGCCGGACGGAACGGGACGGTATGCCGTAGTGGCCACCACCCGGCCGGAGACCATCATGGGCGACACGGCGATGTGCATCAACCCGAACGACCCGAAAAACACATGGCTGAAAGGGCAGAAAGTGATCGTACCGCTCGTGGGCCGCTGCATTCCTGTCATCGAAGATGATTATGTGGATATAGAATTCGGAACCGGTTGCCTGAAAGTGACGCCGGCCCACGACGTAAACGACTACATGCTGGGCGAGAAGTACAACCTGCCCTCCATCGACATCTTCAACGACAACGGTACGCTGAGCGAGGCCGCCGGCCTGTACGTAGGCATGGACCGTTTCGACGTGCGCAAGCAAATCGCCGTCGATCTGGAAAAAGCCGGTCTGCTGGAAAAGATGGAAGACTACACCAACAAAGTGGGGTATTCCGAACGTACCCACGTGGTGATCGAGCCGAAACTATCCATGCAGTGGTTCCTGAAGATGGAGCATCTGGCCCACATCGCACTCGGCCCCGTGATGGACGACGAAATCCGCTTCTATCCTGCCAAATACAAGAATACATACCGCCACTGGCTGGAGAACATCAAGGACTGGTGTATCAGCCGTCAGTTGTGGTGGGGACACCGCATCCCGGCCTACTATCTGCCTGAAGGCGGTTACGTAGTGGCCGAGACGCCCGAGCAGGCGCTCGAACTGGCACGCGAGAAGACCGGTAACAGCCAGCTGACGGCTGCCGACCTGAAACAGGACGAGGACGCACTGGACACGTGGTTCTCTTCCTGGCTGTGGCCCATCTCGCTGTTCGACGGTATCAACAACCCGGGTAATGAGGAAATCAACTACTACTACCCCACTGCCGACCTTGTTACCGGACCGGACATCATCTTCTTCTGGGTGGCCCGCATGATCATGGCCGGCTACGAATACCAGGGAAAGATGCCGTTCCGCAACGTCTACTTCACCGGTATCGTCCGCGACAACCTCGGCCGCAAGATGAGCAAGTCGTTAGGAAACAGCCCCAACCCCCTCGATCTGATCGACCGATACGGTGCCGACGGAGTACGCATGGGCATGATGTTGTCGGCTCCTGCGGGCAACGACATCCTTTTCGACGAGACCCTGTGCGAGCAAGGACGTAACTTCAGCAACAAGATATGGAACGCTTTCCGTCTGGTGAAAGGCTGGCAGACAGCCGACATCGAACAGCCCGAAAGTGCCGCTATCGCCGTACGCTGGTTCGACGCCATGTTGAAAAAGACGGCTGCCGAGGTCAAGGATCTTTTCACCAAGTATCGTCTGAGCGAAGCGTTGATGATCGTGTACAAACTCTTCTGGGACGAATTCTCAAGCTGGTACCTCGAAATGATCAAACCGGCCTACGGCCAGCCCATCGACCGCACCACCTACGAGGCTACCCTGCGTTTCTTCGAAACACAGCTTCTCCTGCTCCATCCTTTCATGCCGTTCATCACCGAGGAACTCTGGCAACATATCTACGACCGCCAGCCGGGCGAAAGCATCATGCGCGCCGAGTTGCAAATGTCTGCCCCCAGCGCTGAGGAAGAAGCGCTGATAGCTGCCATCGAAAAGGCCAAAAACGTGGTATCGGGCATACGTACCGTACGCAATCAGAAGAATATCGCTCCGAAAGAAGCCCTTTCGCTGGAGGTGGTCGAAGCCGATCCGCTGGCTGCGTTCGACAGCATCATCCGCAAGATGGCCAATCTGGAGGCGATTCGTGTAGTGGCCCAAAAGAGCGAAGGTACGGCAGCCTTCCTGGTCGGCACCACGGAATATGCTGTTCCGCTGGGCAACCTGATCGACGTAGAAGCGGAGATTTCCAAGCAGGAAGCCGAGTTGAAACGCCTGCAAGGTTTCCTCGTCGGCGTGCAGAAAAAACTGTCCAACGAACGCTTTGTGGCCAACGCACCGGCTGCCGTTGTCGACATGGAACGTAAAAAACAGGCCGATGCCGAGAGCAAAATCGCCGCTTTGCAGGAAAGCCTGTCCAAGTTGAAGAAATAAATTCGGAACGGCCCATCCGGGCTGTTGTTTCCGACTCCTACATAGAATTCCCTCTGCGGATGCATACGGGCCACGGCCTACAGCACCGCAGGGGGAGTTTCGTTTCGGAGCGTCAGACATCACCGAGGCACGAGACGCACAAAAAAGACCAAACATTTTTCACACATTCTTGCTCATCTCTCCACTTTTATCCTTACATTTGCAAAAATCTCGTAGCGAAGCATCCTCATTGTTGATGGGGCCGCTGATGTTAAACCCTCAAAAAATTTTGCCTATGTAGCCAAACAGAACCAGAAACACGCGGGTCCCTGCTTTGCATGACCTGCCATTCTCCGGTTTTCCGATAGCGGAGCGAGGTGTTTCTGTGATGCAATCTTAATAGAATGGACTTTTAGTCTTTGTTCTCAATCCTTGAATACCGCCAATCATTCAATACACGGGAGCAAACGACGGAAGAGGTTCACGCCAACTAAGGCGTGGACTGTTCCGTGTTTGTTTGTGTAGAGGTCACTTGGCGGTAACCTAAGGATTGAACAAGCATCGAACAGTTACGCCTTTTTTATTTTCTCCTGCGCATCAGGTCCTTATCATAGGGTACCGTGTTTCTCGGAAAATCCTTTTCCTTTTTTGTCGCAAAGCAAAATGCGGCACCATCCTATTCACTAAAAATTCTTATCATGAAGAAATCTATTTACCTAAACCTGTTCGCCTTGTTCTGCTGCCTGTGGACTACCCACCTGAGCGCCGCCAATGAATTTCGGATCGACCAACTCATTTACACCCCGCTGACGGGCAATACCGTTTCCGTCAAAGCAGCCAATCCTCGTGCTATTACCGAAAATATTTCGATTCCGAGCCAAGTTGAAAACAACGGGATAACCTATCGGGTCACCCACATTGCCGACAAGGGATTTCAAGGAAGCGGAAAAATGGTTTCCATCGATCTCCCCGGTAACCTAACCGTTATTGGAGCCTGGGCGTTTTCGGGATGCGAGAATCTAAGCACCATCAGCGTTCCCGAGGGTGTAACCACGATTAAAGCCGGTGCTTTCCATAATTGCTTTTGCTTGGAATCGGTCGGCTTACCCAACAGCCTAACGGAACTGGGTGATTCTGCTTTTTATCAGACGTCCCGCTTAACATTCATCCGTATCCCCGAAAGCGTGTCGCAGATTAATCGGCATACATTTGAATACAGTGGATTAACTTCGATCAACTTACCCCAACAACTAAAATCCATCGGGGAAAAAGCATTCATGCGTTGTACTGAATTAAATTCTATCGTTATTCCGGAAAGTGTAAAAGCCATTGGATTAGGCGCTTTTGTTTTCTGTAAAAAACTTACTACCGTCACCTTACCCAAACAGCTTTCTACTATTGAGAATGATTTATTTTTTGGTTGTGGAAATCTTGCCTCTATCACATTGCCACAAAATATAACAAGCATTGGAGAGTCCGCATTCACAGGCTGTACAAGTCTTACTTCGATTCAAATCCCCGATAAGGTAGAAACAATCAATGTGTACGCATTCAAAAACTGCTATAATCTTACATCCGTTCAGCTTCCGAACAACTTGGAATTTATAAGTCCCCACACATTCGAAGATTGTTGGGCATTGACATCCATCACGTTGCCCGAAGCTTTAGAAGGAATTTATGACAATGCTTTCTATGGCTGTACCAGCTTAGCTTCTATTCGTTTCCCCGATCAATTAATTCTTATTGGAAGCAAAGCTTTTACCGGTTGTCCGATTACCTCTATTAGTTTCCCCGATCACCTAACCGATATTGGATGGGGAGCTTTCGCAGGCTGTCCAATCACCTCGCTTACCTTGCCCCAGGCACTGAAATATCTTGGGGGAGGCGCTTTCGCAGGCTGTCAGAATCTTACCTCCGTTTCTTTGTCGAGCAGTCTGGCTGAGATAGGAAAGGAAGTTTTTATGCGTTGCTCCTCGCTCGCATCGGTCACACTGCCTGACGGCCTAACCGCCGTTAGCGACAGTATGTTCGCCCATTGCGCGAAATTGACTGCTATCA
Organism: uncultured Paraprevotella sp.; assembly: GCA_910584955.1. Classification (GTDB taxonomy): domain Bacteria; phylum Bacteroidota; class Bacteroidia; order Bacteroidales; family Bacteroidaceae; genus Paraprevotella. The sequence goes on from CAJUDC010000067.1 coordinate 5,725, forward strand.
ACCTGCCCAAATCCGTCGCGCACATCGGGAACGGCGCCTTTGCTTTCTGCCCCGCCCTGTCGGCACCGGCTTTAGATGCCGACAACCCCTATCTGGAGAGCAATGCAGACGGGAAACTACTCTACACGCAGGGAAAAGACACATTGGTCTACGTTTCGGCTCAATTTGATGGAGAACTGACCTTGCCCGATCATACTCAATGTATCCAGAACGGCGCACTGAGCGGTGCAAAAGGCTTGACAGCCATCACGCTCGGCTCGCAGCTCCAAGAAGCCAATCTGTCAAAGCTTTTCGACGACGAGATGCCGGAAACTTACAGGCCGAACCGGCTCAAACGAATCGTCTGCAAGAGCCAGCTTCCACCAAGCTTTGGAGAATGCCGTTTCGCTTACCCGGAAGAACAGCTTGCCACCATCGAACTAGTGGTTCCCGACCTCGCCGAATCAAAATACGCTTCAGATCGTTATTGGAGCAATTTCCACAACCGGACGACTTGGGAAATGAGCAGTGAACTCGTCGCCCGAGCCGACTATCTACACAACCACAAGAGCACTAAGATCTGGTATGCCAACGACACCACACAGTTGCCGGACACCCTGCCCACCTCGGCCGCATGGGCCGACTTGCAGTTGCGGCACGAGAAGTATTTCCACACCCCCGTAACCCATGACTCCACAACGCTGTATAACGCTATGATTGCTATGTGGAAAATATATTACGCAGACCGGAAAGGCAACGTAAATACGGAACAGAGCCACACCGTGAAGTGCGCCGACGGCAACCTGCTTCTCCTGGACCGGATAGACGATGATATTGTGGACTGGCTGTTGAACCCATATCTCGTGACCGACATTGTGATAGAAAATCATAATAAAACCCAAAGCCGCATCGTCACTTGCGACCCGTCGTTGAACATTCCGGGCAACCAATACACCGTTTTGGAGGGAAAGACAACAACCACCAACCCCCAAGGCTATGCTTTCGCGCCCATGGCGGCCAACTTTGCTTATCGCATATCCTGCATCATGGCGCCCGACACGGAAACAACAGACGAGCAGCCGTTGAAAAACAGATTAGAACTCACGGCAAATCAATTTGACCGTTTGGACAGCACAGGGCGCCCACGCTTTAGCACACACAGAAGCGCTATAATGGATCACATTCCCCAGCAATGCGACACCCTGCTGTGCGACACGGTGGTAAACATAGGATTCGCAAAAGACAACACAGCCGGGAATCTAATGATACAGAGCAGGGCTACGATGAGCCATATTAAGCGAGGAGGCTACACCCACACGCTGCGCGTGGTAGGTTTCCTGGTAGAACCGCTCTATCCGGTGGATCCCCCCACGGCTATCGACGAGGTGAAAGACAGCACGGAGACAAACGGACCACACATCAAGGAGGCTTATCGCAACAAGCTCTTCGACCTAGGCGGACGCGAAGTGACCGGCACACCGAAACCCGGCCTCTACATCCGCAACGGACACAAGGTGCTCATCCGATAAACACAGTCCCCGACAAACGGTCGCCCTACGGCGGCCTGTAATCCTCGCTCTGCCCCCTCCCGACGCACACAGCCTCGGAGGGGGCAGCGTTTTTTTGTGCCTCCTCACCGCCCTTCCGCCCCACAAAGCGCAACGGGACAAACGCTACCCGTGGCGACATTTTGCCCGCAGAAAGCCCGTCAGACCGACAAAAAGACAAAGGCATCGGACCACCTGTAAGCACAGAAAAGTGCGTTTTCCGTCTGCCGGGCCCACTGCGTGGCAACGGGGTGAGCACCACGCAAACACAGGGTGAGCATCCCAAGAAAACACGGCAAGCACCGCGTGAGAACGGGATGCGCACCAGCACGGAATCCCCTACCCGAAAAAACAAAAAAACCTCTCAAACCAAGGCTTCAAAACACGAAAAAGCGTCTGCATTGGAACGGGATGAAGAAAATATTTTGTAAAGGAAGAAGAAAAGAAAGTAGCACCAGAAGCTGTTTTCCAGTCGCTTAGCAGGGAAATACCGTCTGTCGGAACGTCTGAGATTCCGCTACAGCAAAAACGGCGTCCGCCTCGGCAGCCACAGGTTCTTCTCGGCGCACGGGCGGAGCATTTGACAAAATGACAGTTGAAAAGAGAAAGCAGGCGACGTATCCCGAACGGGCCAAAAGGCTCTCATCACCACACAGCAAGAGCCTCACTCACCGTCCCAAAGTAAGGACTACGACAAGGCCTGCCGTCCCAAGAACCAGCGCGAGAGATGCAGGCGGTCCAACGCCCAAGCACCACCTAACGAACCGACGAGCGTAAAGGCAGTAGCCGCAACGGCATAGAGCAAGCCCGTGGGGTCGAACGCAAACCACGGCACGGCAAACTTGGCCAGCATAGTGAAAACGGGCGAGAAGAGCAGAATAACCAGTGTGTTACGCCCTATGAAATGACACACGGCGCGCACGCGCCCCTCCCGGGGCAGGCGTCCGTACACATCGAGCAGAGCCGACACGACGAGCCACACAATGGCAACGCCACCCGGCGTGGCGCGGTCGTGGCACACCGGGAAGCAGGCCAACACCGCCAAGGGCAGGCACGCCCACAGCGACGGGCGGAAAAAGGTCGTGAATCCCACGCCGATGCGCGCCAGAAACAGCCCGGCGCCAAAATACAGGGAGTCGGCCCAACTGAATTTTTGGAAAAGCAGCGACACACCGCCAAAGAGCAGTGCAAGGCACCCCAGACGCAGCGCCTCGGACCAACGGCCCGGCAGACGGTAGACCCCGTAGGCCAGGAGCTGGCAGAGCATAAGCGTGTGCAAATACCAGTAGGGTCCCAAAGGATTGACAAACAGCTTTTGCAACCACAGGCCCGTCGTGAGCGAAACCACCGGTTCACGAACGGGAAGCACGGCAGACATCAGCACATAACCGGTCTCCATCACCGCATAGGGAATAAAAAGCCACAACAGCCCCCGAAAAAAGGGACGGGGAGCTTTGCAGGGTTTCATCAAATAACCGGAAACAAGCAGAAAAGCCGGCATGTGAAAAGTATAGACAAAGGTCTTGACAGCCGGGTACTTGTCGCCCACATAAGCCAGATGAAAAACCACCATCAGTCCGATGCACACGCACTTCAGGAAATCCAGTGCCTCAATCCGTCTGCCCGTCATCGCATCCCACCCTTCCGTTTATCCGTCTTCCGCCACCGGTAGCCCGCCAACAGCCGGACCGCCCGCAGGCGATCCACCCCGTATACACCGCCCAGGATCAGCAAGGTGCCCACCACGGCCAACGGCGTGATTTGTTCGCCCAGCACCCAATAGGAAGTGAACAGCGTAACCAGCGGATTGAAATAGAGGTAATTGGTGGAACGGACCACCCCGATGCGCTCCATCACCACATTCCAGCCGAAATAGCAGAGAAACGAAGCGATGAAACCCAAATACAACAGATTGGTCCACACCAGTGGACGCGCATACAAAATCACATCGGTCTGTAAAGGGAAAAAGAAAAAGGCGGGCAGGATGGTAAGCAGTCCATAGGCAAAAACCTTGCGGGTAACGAACAGAAGCGGATATTTACCGCGCAACCTTCTCACCCCCAACGAATAGAAAGCCCATGTAAGCGAGGCATAGCAGGCCAGCATATCGCCCACCGGAGAAAGATTCAGAACAAAATGACCGTTCAGCACCACCAAAGCCATACCGGCGAGTGCTACTACCGAACAGACCGTCTGGGCGGCATTCAACCGCTCCTCCTTATAAAAACAACCCAAAAGGGCGGTAGTAAACAGCGGCGTGGCACAGACAATCAACGAGACATTGGAACAGTAAGAATATTGCAGGGCGATATTCTCCGTCATGAAATACAGCGAGCCCCCCGTAAGTCCCAACAGCGCCAATTGCAACTCATCGCCCAAAGAACGTGCGAAAAGCCTGCGGCCCGCCAAAGGCAGGATGCACAGATAAGCCAACAGAAAACGTACAAAGAAAATATCAACAGGCCGCAGGCCGTTGTTGATCAACATCTTGGTAGACACAAACGTTGTCCCCCACACAGCCACGATAAGAAAAGCAAGCAGATGGATGCCGCAGATTCTTCCCGCATTCATAACGGACACATTATACGGACCTGAGCATCAGTCGCTCAACAGATTCTTTAAGAATTCATCCAACTCCTGATCCAGCCCTTTCAACAATTCTCCGTCGAGTATCTGCGTGTCGTCGTCCACCAGATAAAGATCGCTCACCGTTTCCTTCTCATCATCTACCAACACGAAAGAGAAAGGCTTGAAAACAGGCATGGCCTCCAGCGTCTCCTTCATGTTTTGCAGGCACTGGCGAAGCACGGGAATAATGTCCTTATAGAAATTCTCGTCCTTCGTGCCGAGCCATTGCTCCACCACGCAACGGGTAAGCTCTTCATCGTCATCGTTGAAAGCGAGCAATTCTCCCGATTCCGCTTTCACTTGCAGATGTATGTCCGTCAGTACCGGATCTTCCGTATCTGCGGGAAACTTGGCAACCACCTTACGCAAGGCGCGCTCTATTTGCTGAATCGTTTGTGCCGTGGCTTTCATAACTGTTCTTCTTTTTAGGGATTATTTGTTCAAAAGTACAAAAAATCGGATAACCCTGTGCGGATTATCCGAAAAACTTATGAAAAAAACGTAGAATTATTTCGTAGGCCCCAACGGCGGAGGGGTAGCCCGAAATCGGACCGTCCCCGACGGGCAGACAGAAAGAAGGGCCGGCAAAGCGCCGAAGCAGCGCCCCACCCCGCATTTCCCAACGGCGACAGGCGGACAGGCCCCGGTGGCGATACCGCACCTCCTGCGGGGAAGCACGGCGGAGAGGAGGACAACAGAGAGGCAAAGCGGGAGCGGCGGAGAAACGAAAATGCCCCGGCACACGCGAACCCTGCCGGGACAAGGATTAGGGACGGAGGTGGGGAGCGAGTTTCCCGTTCAGCACGCCCTTGCCGTAGCCGCTCCAACTTTCGAGCAACTTGCCGGCGGGCGAGATGAGCACAAAGTGGGGAATGCCCGTGACGCCGTAGCGGCCCCGCAGCCCCGTGCCGTCCGGGCGCAACTCGTTCCATTGGACGCCGCCCAAGGCGTTGGCCGAAACGTATTCCTGCCACAAGTCCTTGGGATCTTCGGAAAGACTCACCACCGTCAGGCTGTCGGCATACTGCTCTTGCAAAGTCTGGAGTTCGGGAATGGCCCGAAGGCAGGGACCGCACCCCTGGCTCCAGAAATCGAGCAACAGGTAGCGCCCCTCAAACTCGGACAGGTGGTGGAGGCCCCCCTGCGTGTCGTAGAGATCGCCGTCCACATAGTCGTCGCCCACCCGGAGCGGGGGCGGCAACTCTATGTAGGCCTTGAGCGTGCGCCCTCGGTCGGTGTGGCGGATGCTGTCGGGCAGACACGTATAGAGCGCCCGGATGCGGGCAGCAGTGGTCGCCTCCTCCCCGTCCAGATCCTTCACCAAAAGCGTATAGTCTCGCAACCAAGGTTCCGAAACGGGCATAACACCCAAGAAATCGATGAGCTTACTCATCCTCACCTTTTCTAACGGATCGACCAACGCGCTCAGCGAATCGATCTGCTGCCGAAGGCGAGCGGCGCGCCCCTTGTCAGCATTCTGATGGCGATACAGTTCCATCATACACTCATTTTCCTCGCCCAATAAGAAGAGAAACTGTTGCTCCTCCGGCAACATGGCGGCCAGTTTCCGGGCTTCGTAAGCCTGTTCGGGCACGTCGCTCTCCACGTGCCACATCGGGTGGCACACGCCCTGCCCGCTGATCGTTACGTGCTTGCCGGGCGCCACCCACACATCGAGCCACGAATTGGGCGCCTTCTTTATGTCCGTCGTCAGACAGAAGTTTTGCGCACCGCCCGTAAGGGTGTCGGCCAAGTGGAAACGTCCGTTGCGCACGGTGTCTGTCTGCACGGTAACCAGCAACGAGCCCTTGATTTTCTTCAGCCTGATGGCGGCGCCGTCGGGCACGCCACTCAGCCTCCCGTCGATGCGGAAACTGTCGGAGTGCACCTCGTCGGCCTGCGCGGAGAACGGCAGAAGGCATCCTACGATACAAGAAAAAACAATCAAAGGATTCATACGATGGGGATTAAACGGTGAAAACACAGAAGCCTCCCCGCACAACACCCTTGCTGAGGGCCTTGCCGCGAAGAGGCTTCCGATAAATCTATTTTTCAGGTGCTCACGCCTGTGGCTTACAACCCGGCGCCGTGGCAGTTCTTGAACTTCTTGCCGCTTCCGCACGGACACGGATCGTTGCGTCCGGGCATCTTATCAGCCACGATGGGCTGGCGCTTCTGCCGTTCGCGCGTATCCTGATGAGCCGCCGCTTCCTGAGCCGGATCCGTCAGGTCGTTCCGGCTCTCCACATACTGCTCCTGACGCACCGGGGCGGGTGCCGCTTCCTGTACGCGTTCAGGCTCCTGCACCGGGATCTGTCCTCTCATCAGGATGCTCAGCGTCTGATTATTAATACGGTTTACCATGCTGTCGAAGAGCTTCACGCTTTCGAGTTTGAAAATCAAAAGCGGGTCCTTCTGCTCGTAGCTGGCATTCTGAACGGAATGTTTGAGTTCGTCCAGTTCGCGCAGATTTTCTTTCCACGCCTCGTCAATGGTGTGCAGCATGATCGATTTTTCGAAAGCTGTCACCACAGCACGCGATTCGGTTTCATACGCCTCTTTCAAAGGCACGGTAATATTGTATACCCGACGACCGTCGATCACCGGCACGAGAATGTTCTCATACATGCTTCCCTGGGGCGATTCGTACACTTGCTTGATCACCGGTTGCGCCACCCGTGCCAACAAATCCATCTTCTGCTTGAAGCGGTTCATCGCCTGCTGGTAGGCGTCCTCACAAAGTTTCTCACGCTTCGTTTCGGTAAACTCGGTTTCCGTGAAAGGTACCTCCATAGCAAAAATCTCCAGGAAGCGCTCTTTGCATCCGATATAGTCGTTGTTCTCAATAATATGCACACAACGGTCCCAAATCATATCGGCAATATCCATACCGATACGCTCGCCCATCAAGGCATGGCGCCGTTTCTCATACACCACGGTACGCTGCTTGTTCATCACATCGTCGTACTCCAGCAAACGCTTACGCACACCGAAATGATTCTCTTCCACCTTCTTCTGTGCATTCTCGATGGAGCGGCTCAGCCATTTATGCTCGATCATCTCACCGTCTTCCATACCACCGCCGAAACGATCCACCACCTTGGCGATACGCTCGCTTCCAAACAGTCGCATCAGTTTGTCCTCGAAAGAAACATAGAACACAGACGAACCCGGGTCGCCCTGACGTCCGGCACGTCCGCGCAACTGACGGTCGACACGACGGCTCTCGTGACGCTCCGTACCGATGATGGCCAGACCGCCGGCCGCCTTCACCTCGTCGCTCAACTTGATGTCCGTACCACGTCCGGCCATGTTCGTGGCGATTGTCACCGTACTGCTCTGTCCGGCCTGTGCCACAATATCAGCCTCTTGCTGATGCAACTTGGCATTCAACACATTATGAGGAATCTTGCGCATCTGAAGCATCTTACTCAGCATCTCGGAGATTTCCACCGAGGTCGTACCTACTAATACCGG
>CAJUDC010000068.1 GCA_910584955.1 uncultured Paraprevotella sp.
TCTTCACTGCGTATTCCCAAAGCGCTCATCAGAGAATATCCCAGTATCTCGGGCTTAAACCCGTTTCCCGCCAAGCGCTCCATGGCCAACAAAGTAATCTCTTTACCGGTAGCTTTCTTCCATATCGGCCGCAAGGCTTCTCCGTAACGGATCTCATCGGGAACTACGATGAGGCGTTTGATCTCTCCCGCATCCACCAATGTCTCAAGAGCCTGTACAAAAAGGGGCGGATCGGATTCGACCGTCTCGTCCGGCAACATGCTCATCGTAAACTCCCCCAGCCTTTCTTCGGTAAACGCCTGCCCGTCAATATCCCCGAAAGAAGAAGGATTAAAATTCTCCAGACACGTCCGTCCTTTACCGTGAATCATCACCACCTGCACCTCGTGCCCTCGCCCGAACACACCTCCGTCGAGCGCCACACACACCAGCCACTGAGCCAGATCGGCTTTAGGGATCCTGCGATTCAACATACGTTCAAAATTCACTATCAAGTCGAACGCCACCCTGTCCACATAATCGGCATCCACCAGTACGACGTTCTCTTTCCATTCTGTTTTCTTCATTTTCTATTTATTTTCCCGGTCACAAATTTAATAAAAAACGAACAACAAATGCAAGGGTTGCCTTCCATCCTGCCGAAAAAGACAGGAAACTCTACGACGGTAAGGAAACAGACGGCAAAAAAGCCGCCCGAAAGAGACAGAACACTTTCAGGCAGCTTTCCTCCATCAGTCCAGGTAAAACTCCTTATCTGACAAACACTTTCTTTCCATTCACGATATAAATGCCATGTACCGGTTTCCGGCTGATCCTACGGCCACTCAAATCATACATGACTTCCTCTGCCGGCGCCTTTGCCCCCATCTCGGCGATGCCGGTACTTATTCCCGGCATTCCTACCGTTTCCAGTGTCGCGGAAGCCGCTGTTCCTACCAGGGTAATGTACCAATGCGAAGCCTCGGAACCTACATCCCAGCCTACCGTCTGATGCCCTTGCGAGGCGGCATCGTGTATCACCTGGTAACCTCCTCTGGTCTCCGCCTGCATATAGAACGTACCGTCGCCCACAGGTAACACATAATATTTCACGGCATCCGCCGTATCGGTAGCCTCTGCCATTACGGGAACCGACTGGGATATGCTTCCGACATAACACCCCGTACCTTTATTTTTCAGGTAATACAAATCGGGAGTAGTTGTCGGCACAAAGGTCCACAAATAATCATCCGTCAGATTGGTCGTCACATTATTCACGACACCTCCACTGCCATTCACCATGGAATATCGACCGTGCTGATAATTCTTCCACGAATAGTAACTACCGGCCACAATCGGTATGGTCAGATCCGCAGTCTGCTTCAGCAGCAGTATCTCTGCCGACAAACTTTCTGTCAACTGTACATAAGAGGCGCTCTGACCGTCCGTCACGGCTTGTCGGGCCTGAGTGACCAATTCCTGCAAATGCCGGAGTTTCTCGCCCTTATAATAGCCTACTTTGGTCTGTGTCTCGTCTTTCAGATTCAAATAGGTGTCGGCCTGTTCCAAAGCCTTATTCAAAGCGGCTAATTTCTGCTCTGCCGTTCCGCTTTGTCCCACAGAGGATACGGCCACCTCCGTTCCGTCGGCATTCACCGCCACTATTCGGAATGTTCCGTTTTGGGCTGTCTCCATCGGTATGTCAAACGTATAACTGTTGGAAAAAGCCACCAGGCTGTCGACCGAATCATAGACCTTGAAACCTACACCGCCCGTACCCTGCATCGTAACGGTTGCGGCCACCCTGCCATACACATAGGAAGCCACCGGACTATCGGTTCCTCCATTCACGAACTCCGTATAATGTCCCAGATCGCCGGCCTGCCCCAAAGGCACGTCATACGTCACCTTGTTTCCCGAAATGCCATCCGTACGAGGTATGGCCTTGATACGGTCTTCAATGAACATCAGCACGGTGTTTTTCTTCTTATACGTCTTTATTCTAGCTTTTGTAGCATCAATGTCTTCCTGTTTGGCCGTCACATAAAAATCCGCATAATCCCCACAATACACATCATTTATCGGCTCAAAAAAGCCCCACACCTCAAAGAACTCGGTCAAGTCTTCTCCGGCCGCCTCACAGCATTTCTCTACAAAATGCAAGGATTCCCGGGCGGCATCCACCTTACCTTGCGGACGATAGATCGGATCCTCGCGCAACAACTTGAACAGCGTCGGATAGAACGCCTTATTGTTCCCTGCCATGTGATAATACAGATAGAGCTGCCAGTACATACGCATCATATCGGAAATATCGTGCGACACCCAAGGCACATGCTGCTGAAACTGCCTCATCACCGTACTGATCTTTCCACCGCGCGACATGTGCTTGCCGGTACGGAAAAGCGCCAGGTTCGAAAACAAATTGTTCGAGGCCTCCGTTGTACCCACCATATTGATGGCTTCCTGATTCATGTGCCCCGTCTCGTGAGCAGGTGCCCATACATCAAAATCATTATTTTCGGGGTAGTAGTTAAGTACCAGGTTCTCGGATCCTCCATAATAGTTGGTCAGATAATGCGTTGCATACAGTCCCGAAAGCCCGTCGCCGCACCGCGCCCACATCAGATTATTGAAATAGGTAGGATAAATATCTTCTCCTCCGGTCAGGTTATCCGGGGCTGCCGCCCGTTTGCCGTCGGCCACATCTTTACAGATCCCCATCAGTTCCTGCTGATAGCGTGTCATCTCGTCCCACCAGTCAATGCCCTGCTTCACCTTGTTCGGCATCACAGTGCGCATATGGGCCGTAGTGGTGTGCCAGATATGCCGGCTGCCTTTTACAATGAAATTGGGATGCGTGGAAAGAGCCAGCAGATCTACGTAATCCGCGTCCGTATGGCGTTCCTTATCCCAATACCCCGTCACGACACCTCCTTCTATATGAATGCGAAGATTCGGGAAATCGGCCACTTTTTTGGTCTTGTCCACCGTATTTACGGTATATAATACAAAAAACATCATTTCATCCTGCGTACATCTTACCACATTGAAGCCTTTCTGCAACTCCGTGCCCGTATTTCGGGAGCGGATCGGATCGAAGCCAAGCTGACCGCCCAGATAAAGCGTGGCGCCTTCGGGCACATCACCGCCCACAAACACATAGAGCATGTCTCCCGTATGGGCATACAGACCGGTCGGATTGTTCATATAAGAATAAGGGTTCGTATGTAGCGGACCGGCCCAACTGCTGGCATCGGAATACGGCTTGTAATCGTGTATACGGAATTCCTGTTCACGCGTCCCCCACGACCGGTTTTTGACCTTGACAGCCATCTGCTGAAGTGCCGCCGGCAAACCGTCGGCGGCCATTGCCGCTTTCAGTTCCGCATCACCGGAACCGGCATAAGCAGCATTCAGTGTGGTACAAGCCGCATCTGAAAAATACTTCGTCAGTTTGGCGGTATAACCTTCCTTATCAAGCGTCATGGCTTGATAGGCCTGATAGTCGGCCCGTGCCGCCGATATTTCGTCCGCCGTCATCGTAACCGGTTCGAATGTCCAGTAGCTTGCCGAATTATTGGCATCCCACCAGTTCACGACATTGTAAGAGGCATCGCAATGCAGATAGCTGCCGCTTTTCAAAAGCCATTTATCCCCTTTGGCTGTCAGAGCTAAGGAATTCTGCGCATCTCCGGTCTGAAACATCTGCGACGTCCCGGTTTGAGGCTGTATGTAACGCCCCGTATACACATTCCTTACCGTGCAGGTATTATTATCGGCCACGCTCACCTCCCAATACTGATGGGCATAGACAGTTCCTTCCTGCTTCGTCTGGCAAACCACTCCTCGGGTTTCATAATTTTCCGCCATGATCATATCGGTACCGCGCCCGGCAACCAAACGATAAACGCCCGACGACGGTTGTGCAAACGTAGACGAGCAACCCAACAAAAAACCCAACGCTCCTAAAAGTAAATCTTTTTTCCTCATTGTCTGAATTTTTAATTAATACTATCCATTATTTCACTACATCCGGTATATAGTTTTGCAAATATCCTTTTGTCACCGTTGTCAATGCAGTCCCCTTCAGACATTCATGGTCGTAGTTCCCGGGGAAGACTTTTAAATAACGAAAGCAAAAATATACATCGGAATAATAAAATAAAATTGTTATCATATACATTACAACTTTTTAATACCCATAAACCAAATAAAATTCAAATATTGCAAGAAAAACGCAATTCGAGTTTCAATCTGTAAAAAACAAAGCGTGAACTGCAAAAATCGCATCTTCATCTGTAAAAATCAGGTCACCGTCCGAAGATATTTTCCGCCCGGACAAAGGTATTTGCGACGCGTCGCAAAAGTTTCACAGCCAGACCGTTTAACTTTGCCTCCCGTTAATTCATTATTTTTTTTTATCATTATGGCAAAATACGAAATGCGCGAGATGCCCGATCTGAGACAAACGGGCCGCACCGTCATCTATCCGAGGATGATTGTAGACCACCGGATGCAAACCGACGAATGGGTACAGCAGGCTGCACAAGGCAGCACATTCTCTTCCGGGGAAATCAAAGGTATGATAGCCTCGGTGGCACAACAACTGGCCCTGGCGCTGGCAGCCGGAGTATCGGTAAAACTGGAAGGACTGGGCACGTTTTCGCTCCGACTGGGCCTTTCGGCAGAAAGCCAAAGGGAGACAACGGAAAAAGGAACGCCCCGACGCAACGCCCGCAGCATCCGGGTAAAAGGAGTTTCGTTCAGACCCGACAAGTTATTTCTGCAATCCATCAACCAATATTGCCGGCTGGAACGGCAGTCGCATACCGGCAAGCTCATAAGATGCCCCTATACGGCAGCGGAACGAAAACAGCAGGCCCTCGCCTATCTGACGGACCACCCCGTACTGACCGTCTCCGTGTATGCGACCTTGGTACAACTGAACCGGACCCAAGCGGGAAAAGAGCTTAAAGCTCTCGCCCAGGATCCCGAATCGGGCATAAAATGCAGCGGAAGAGGTTCACATAAACTTTACATCAAACAAGAGCGGGCATCGCCGTCCCTTACCTCCTGCGACGACATTGGCGACCGACAAGACGTCGGAGAATAAAGAAATATTCACGCAACAGGCTGACAATATTTCACAAAAAGAGACATTCTGTCACGTCAAAAGCATTGGCAAATGTTTTGATGCAGATACAGTGTCGGCCACCCGGATTTTCGGGACAGGCCCGGAAACAAAACGTATATATTAAAAGAAAGGAGATATGCCATGAACTTTAACAAATTTACCATCAAAGCGCAGGAAGCCGTGCAGGAAGCCGTAAATCTTGCCCGGGAGCACGGCCAGCAAGCCATTGAACCGGAACACTTGTTGGCAGGTATCCTGAAAACAGGCGAAAACGTTACGGGATTCCTGTTCCGCAAACTGGGAGTAAACGCCGCACACATCCGGCAAATCGTAAACGGACAGATCGCATCGCTGCCCCGGGTGGAAGGCGGAGAACCGTATCTTTCGCGCTCCGCCAATGAGGTGCTGAACAAGGCGCAGCAGGCGGCTTCCGAAGCCGGCGACGAATTCGTATCGCTGGAACCGTTGCTGCTGGCGTTGCTCACCGTAAACAGTACGGCATCCAACATACTGAAAGATGCCGGTATGACGGAAAAAGAGCTGAAAGCCGCCGTCAACGAATTGCGCGGAGGCGAAAAAGTAACTTCACAAACCAGCGAAGACACGTATCAGGCACTGAGCAAATATGCCAAGAACCTGATCGAAGAAGCGCGTTCGGGAAAGCTGGATCCCGTGATAGGACGTGATGAAGAGATACGGCGCGTTCTGCAGATACTGAGCCGACGGACCAAAAACAACCCGATACTGATCGGCGAACCGGGTACGGGAAAAACAGCCATTGTGGAAGGACTGGCTCACCGCATCCTGCGGGGCGACGTGCCGGAGAACCTGAAAGACAAACAACTGTTTTCGCTGGACATGGGCGCCCTGATAGCCGGAGCCAAATACAAAGGTGAATTCGAAGAGCGTCTTAAGTCGGTCATCAACGAAGTGACCAAAAGTGAAGGGCGCATCATTCTTTTCATCGACGAGATACACACCTTGGTAGGTGCCGGCAAAGGCGAAGGGGCTATGGACGCCGCAAACATCCTGAAACCGGCACTGGCACGGGGAGAGTTGCGCAGCATCGGTGCCACAACGTTGGACGAATACCAGAAGTATTTCGAGAAAGACAAGGCACTGGAAAGGCGATTCCAGTCGGTCATGGTGAACGAACCGGACACGCTGAGCACCATATCCATCCTGCGCGGACTGAAAGAGCGTTACGAGAACCATCACAAGGTACGGATTCAGGACGATGCCATCATTGCAGCCGTAGAGCTGTCCAACCGATACATCACAGAACGTTTCCTGCCCGACAAAGCCATCGACCTGATGGACGAAGCAGCGGCCAAGTTACGTATGGAGAGAGATTCCGTGCCCGAAGAGCTGGACGAAATCTCCCGGCGGCTGAAACAACTGGAAATCGAGCGCGAAGCCATCAAGCGAGAGGACAACGCACCGAAACTGGAGCAGCTGAACAAAGAAATCGCCGAGCTGAAAGAACAGGAGAATACGTATAAAGCCAAATGGCAAGGCGAGAAAGAACTGGTAAACCGCATCCAACAGGACAAACAGCAAATCGAACAACTGAAATTCGACGCCGAGAAAGCCGAGCGTGAAGGCGACTACGGACGAGTAGCTGAAATCCGCTACGGCAAACTGAAATCGCTGGAGGACGACATTGCCGCCATCGGGAAACAACTGAAAGAGGCACAAAAAGGCGAGGCCATGATCAAAGAGGAAGTAACGGCCGAAGACATCGCCGACGTGGTGAGCCGATGGACGGGCATCCCGGTAAGCAAGATGATGCAAAGCGAACGGGAAAAGCTGTTGCATCTGGAAACCGAACTGCATCAACGCGTTATCGGACAGGACGAAGCCATACAGGCCGTCAGTGATGCCGTGCGCCGCAGCCGGGCCGGCCTGCAAGACCCGAAACGCCCCATCGGCTCGTTCATCTTCTTGGGAACGACCGGTGTGGGAAAGACCGAACTGGCCAAGGCTTTGGCCGAATATCTGTTCGACGACGAAACACTGATGACACGTATCGACATGTCGGAATACCAGGAAAAGTTCAGTGTGTCGCGCCTCATCGGAGCGCCTCCGGGCTACGTAGGCTACGACGAAGGAGGACAGCTGACCGAAGCCGTACGAAGAAAGCCGTATTCGGTGGTATTGTTCGACGAGATAGAAAAGGCGCATCCCGACGTGTTCAACATCCTGCTGCAAGTGCTGGATGACGGCAGACTGACAGACAATAAAGGACGAACGGTGAACTTCAAGAACACCATCATCATCATGACGAGCAACCTGGGAAGCGGATACATTCAGGGACAGTTTGAAAAGCTGTCGGATACAACCGACGAAGCGGCCCGCGAACGGCTGATAGAGGAGACCAAGACGGAAGTGATGGGACTACTGAAAAAAACGATCCGACCGGAATTCCTGAACCGTATCGACGAGACTATCATGTTCCTGCCCTTGAACGAAACCGAAATAAAAGAAGTGGTGAACCTGCAAATCAAGAGCATCACACGCATGCTGGAAAGCAACGGGGTGGCGCTACAACTGACAGACCGCGCACTGGCCTTCCTGGCACATGCCGGTTACGATCCCGAATTCGGAGCACGTCCGGTGAAACGAGCCATACAGCGTTATCTGCTGAACGACTTGTCGAAAACATTACTGGCCGGACAGATAGACCGCACCCGCCCGATCACGGTGGATGCAACCGCCGACGGACTCACCTTCGGCAATTCATAACATCAACTTTTAGAACTCCCTTCAAGTAAGGCAATGGCAATCCCTCCCCTCCGGGTACCGAAAGGTCCCGAAGGGGAGGGATTCTTTTTCAGCCGTCCCCGCCGCTAGGGAATACGGGCGGGAAAGGGTTTATTGCTGCATCAGATAAGCCTTGAATGCCGCAAAGTCCTTCTCCATAAGAACACTTTGCTTGCTACCGGCCATAAAGTCGGCCAACTTACGGGGCACCGCCACCGGTTCGCCGATGATGCCCTCTACCGTAGACTTGAACTTGGCCGGATGAGCTGTTTCCAGAAACACACCGCACTCGCCGGCACGAAGCCCTTCCTGCAAGGCACGGAAACCGCAGGCGCCGTGCGGATCACACAAATATCCGTAATCGGCATAACATTGCTTCACCGTCTCGGCAATCTGAGCATCGGTATACGTAGCTCCGCTGATTTCGGCGGCAATGGACGGATGACTGCCCTTGTACAAATCGTAAATACGAGCAAAATTACTGGGATCGCCCACATCCATCGCATTGGCTATCGTCTGTACGGACGGTTGCGGATTATAGCGACCGGTTTGCAGATACTGATAGAAAATATCATTGGCATTGTTGGCGGCAATAAAGCGCTTGACGGGCAATCCCATCACCTTGCCGAACAAACCGGCCGTGATATTACCGAAGTTTCCGCTAGGCACACAAACCACCAGTTCATCGGCCTTACCGGCTTTCTTCATCTGTGCATAGGCATAGAAATAATAGAATGCCTGCGGTAAAAAGCGGGCTACGTTGATGGAATTGGCCGAAGTGAGCTTCATGTGCCGATTCAGTTCCTCATCCATAAAAGCGCTTTTTACGAGTGACTGGCAATCGTCGAACACTCCATCCACTTCCAGGGCGGTTATATTCCGTCCCAACGTCGTAAACTGGCATTCCTGTATCGGGCTTACCTTCCCCTTGGGATAAAGCACATATACATGGATACCCTCCACCCCCAGGAATCCGTTAGCCACCGCACTACCCGTATCCCCGGATGTGGCCACCAGCACATTAACAAGCTGCTGTCCTTCCTGCCGGATGAAATAGCCCAGCAGACGAGCCATGAAGCGGGCCCCTACATCCTTAAAAGCCAATGTAGGGCCATGAAACAATTCCAAAGAATAAATGGAATCTGTAACAGGGACCACCGGACAGTCGAAACTTAACGTGTCATAAACAATCTGTTTCAATGTATCCGCCGGAACATCCTCACCGAAGAAAGCATCTGCTACGGTATAAGCTATTTCCTGAAACGAAAGATGCTGAATGTTATCGTAGAAGGCAGGCGGAAGCGCCTTTATTCTCTCCGGCATGAAAAGGCCCTTGTCTGCGGCCAGTCCTTTCACAACGGCTTCCTGCAAAGTAACCGGCGAAACTTTCCCGTTCGTACTGTAATAGTTCATAGTTTTCTGCTTTAATGTTTCATAAATTCACGAATAAACTCATCGCCCTCCAGCAAACCGTAACGCCCCTCCCGCGCTGCATCCTCGTCGAAGGTCTGCACCGAATCCGGCTCGATGCCGGGATAATAGATCGTAAAGGGAACAGGATCGGCCGTATGGGTGCGCAATTCACAAGGAGTGGGATGATCGGGCAATAAAGCGACTGCCACCGGATCCCCCTCGTCCACAGCCGCTTTCATGAGAGGCGCCAGCAGGCGCTTGTCCAGATTTTCAATAGTCTTCAGTTTTAGGTTCACATCACCGTCGTGTCCGGCTTCATCACTAGCCTCCACATGCAGATAAACGAAATCATGCGTTTTCAAGGCTTCGATAGCAGCCTGTGCCTTTCCCTCGTAGTTGGTATCATAAAGACCGGTAGCTCCTTCTACATTGATCACTTCCAGGCCTGCATACCGACCGATACCGCGAATCAAGTCAACAGCCGTAATCACGGCACCGCTACGAACCTGCGGATACGTAACGGTAAGGGGAACCATCTTCGGACGAAAGCCTCCGCCCCAAGGCCAAATGCTATTGGCCGGATCGCGCCCTTCGGACATACGTTTCACATTCAGCGGATGAGAAGCCAGCAGTTTCCGGGAGTCCTCCATTAAACCGTTGAGCAATATCGCCGTCTCCTGTGCCTCGGCACATGCTGCCTGTATCCGGTAATCGCGAAAAGGGCGTCCGGGAATGTCGTGCGGCGGCACACAATTCAACCGTTTGTCTCCGCCTTTAATCACCAGCAAATGGCGGTATTGCACACCTGTATAAAAATGAATACGTTCATTACCGAGTTTTTCCTGCAAAAAGCGGATCAATACATCGGCTTCCTCCGTCTCCAACCGACCGCAAGAATGATTTTTGAGAAGGTCGCCCTCTATACATACCAGGTTACAGCGCAGAGCCAGATCGTCTGCTGCAAGTTCCACACCGATGCTGGCCGCTTCAAGAGGACCGCGACCTTCATACACCACATGTTGGTCAAAGCCCAGAATAGAAGAATTAGCCACTTCGCTGCCCGGATGAAAACCTTCGGGAACGGTAACCAGGCGCCCGCTACATCCCATACGGGCCAGCCGGTCCATGTGGGGGGTATCGGCATATTGCAACAACGTCTTGCCGTTCAAAGACGGTACGGCCCAATCGGCCATACCGTCACCTAATATAATAATATGTTTCATACCGATTATATGTTTGCAATACTCATGATGTCGGCAAACACCCCGGCAGCCGTCACACTGGCTCCGGCTCCATATCCCTGTATCAACATAGGATATTCATTGTAACGCTCCGTAGTAAGCAACACTACATTATTCGATCCCTCCAAAGCATAAAAAGGATGATTCTGCCCTACCTCGCAAAGCGAAACGGAAGCCCGACCTGCTTCACCGTCAAACTCATACTTCGACACAAAACGCCAACGCTTGTGCTCGCTTTCCAATTTCTGACGACGCGCCTCAAAATCAGCATCCAACGAAGGAAGCTCTTTCCAGAAATCATCCAAAGAGCCTTCAAAGAAGGATTGGGGAATAAAGTGGTTGGTCTGTACATCTTCCTGCTCCAACCGGTAGCCGGCTTCGCGGGCCAATATCACCAATTTCCGAATCACATCCTTACCGCTTAAGTCGATACGGGGATCCGGTTCGCTGTAGCCTTCTTCTTTTGCCAAACGAACCGTTTCGCTGAAAGGAACATCCGCTGCAATCTTATTGAAGATAAAATTCAATGTTCCACTCAGAACAGCCTCTATTTTCAATATCTTGTCACCGCTGTTGCATAGGTCGTTCATCGTGCGTATAATAGGCAAGCCAGCCCCGACATTTGTCTCAAAAAGAAACTTTACTCCGCGCAGCATGGCGGTAGTCTTCAGCTCTTTATAGTTTTTATAATTTGAGGAAGCAGCGATTTTATTGGCGGCCACCACCGAAATATTGTGTTCCAGGAATTCCTTGTAAAGTCCGGCCACATCGGGACTGGCCGTACAATCGACAAAAACGGAATTAAAGATATTCATGCCTATCACTTCGTCCCGCAAACGTTGTATATGACTAGGCTCCGCCATTTCCAACTGTTTCCGATAATCGGTCAAGTCGATTCCGGAACGGTCAAACAAGGCTTTATGTCCACTGGCAATCCCCACCACATTCAATTTCAAGCGCCTTTCTTCCATCAGTTTTTTACGCTGACAGGCAATTTGCTCAATAAGGCTACTGCCCACCGTGCCGACCCCACACAGAAACAGGTTCAACACCTGATATTCGGAGAGGAAGAAACTGTCGTGAATCACGTTCAACGTCTTACGCAGATACCGACCGTCTACCACAAAAGAGATGTTCGTTTCAGAAGCCCCTTGTGCACAAGCTATCACATTGATACCACTGCGTCCCAGCGTTCCGAAAAGCTTACCGGCGATGCCTGGTGTATGCTTCATATTCTCTCCCACAATGGCCACGGTTGCCAGTCCTCCTTCCGCTTTGGTCTCAAACATAGCACCCGTTTCGATTTCCTTAGCGAACTCGGCATTCAATACCGCACAAGCTTCGGCGGCATCCTCGTCGCGGACTCCAATGGATGTGCTGTTTTCCGAAGACGCCTGCGACACCATAAACACACTGATGCCATGCTCGGCCAGCACGGAAAATATGCGCCGGTTCACACCGATAACACCCACCATAGAAAGACCGCCCACTGTAATCAAACTCGTCCCGTTAATACTGGAAATTCCTTTAATAGGTTTGGAATCTTCCTCTATGTCGGCCTTAATAATAGTACCGGCACCTTGGGGATTAAACGTATTCTTGATAAGTATGGGAATGTTCTTTACACAAACCGGATAAATGGTCGGTGGATACACCACTTTCGCTCCGAAATTGCAAAGTTCCATAGCCTCCACATAACTTAGCTCATTAATCGTATAAGCAGTTGATATGACGCGCGGATCAGCTGTCATAAATCCATCTACATCCGTCCATATCTCCAGTTGTTCGGCGTCCAGAGCCGCCGCTATAATAGAAGCGGTATAATCGGAACCGCCCCGACCTAAATTCGTCACTTCTCCCGATTCAATATCGGTAGAGATAAAACCGGGCACCAAAGAGACTTTCGGCAAATGAACAAACGTCTGTTGTACTAACATACGCGTCTGTTCAGATGCCAGCAGGCGACGCCCCTCTTTCATTTCCGTCTTAATAAAGTCGCGCGAATCGAACCATTCCGCTCCTTCGATCAAAGCAGCCACAATGCGGGAAGAAATACGCTCACCGTAACTGACAATGGCAGCAGACGTCTTGGACGACAAATCCCGAATCAGAAATACACCCTGATAAATACTTCTGAGTTCCTCCAGCAATGCATTTACACAGGTCTTCAATTCATTCTTCTCACGACCGGACGGAATCACTGCCTCAATCATCTGCTGATGACGTTCGGCAATCTCCCAAAAAGCTTTCTGATACAAAGAATCCCCTGACACAGCAAGTTTGGATGTTTGGATCAACTTATCGGTAATTCCTCCCAATGCAGAAACTACAACAATTACAGGCTCGGCCTCAGCCTCCACAATCTTTTTTACTTTCAGAATACTTTCCACGGAACCTACGGACGTCCCGCCAAATTTCAATACTTTCATTGCTTGTTTAATCTAAATTAAGCCCCTTCTCCCCCAGGATGACAACACCTGCTTTCACGGTCCGAGGCATGGATTAAAGTTATTTGACTAAAAAACTTAATGCTTGCAAAAATAATAATTATTTAACGAAAACACTTACAAAATAAAAAGATATTTGTATTTTTGCCTTATATTCATCAGAAAATACAGCAATAATGATAACGAATTTATGCAAAGCAAGCACCTGTCTGTGGCTTTGTTTATGGGGAATGACAACTGCTGCGAATGCACAACAATATACCTATGAGAATCAACGCAACCCGATTACCCATTCTTATGAAAACACCGTAAGGACTTCTTCGTCACGGTGGTTCGAATACGA